>CAVOBC010000185.1:0-8979 GCA_963693635.1 Gammaproteobacteria bacterium
AACGGCGGGAAAACCGACATGCCAAGACAATCAACTCAGTTTCAACGAGGCAACCCTGGCGGCGGACGGCCAAAGGGCAGCAAGAACAAAATCAGCGAAGACTTTCTGCAGGATTTTCATGCAGCCTGGCTAACGCACGGGAAGGCCGCGCTTGAGAAATTGATTGAGGAGCGCCCTTCAGAGTTCGCGAAGATTGCGGCAGGCTTGATTCCAAAAGATTTCCACATACAACAGGCAGTCACGGAACAGCCCGTCATCAGCATTGCGATCGATCCACTAAGTGATCTGGCGAAACGACTGCAGAATGCCGGTTCAATGCCGCCGCCGACAAGCTCTGCTGGACCAAGCGATTGATAGACTATTGGTCTGGATGCGCTGCCATCCATTCTCTTGCAAGCTTTTGGGCTTCGGCAATCTCCTCGCCGGTCATCAAGCCTGCGGCGATATCGCGGTTCCCTTTGGCCTGCTCGTTACCATTCGCTGCCGCTAGGTTTAACCACATGTGGGCTTGTACGTAGTCCTGCGGTACGCCCTGTCCGTTGTCGTACATAACCCCAAGTTGAACTGCGCCTCTGCGAGCCCCTGTTCGGGCCCTAACCAGGTCCTGACCAATCTTAATTGGTCTTCGCTATTTAATTTATGTGTGGCACACCCCGTCGTGCCAAGGACTACGGCAAGGGACAGACAGAGTATGGTGATCAGATTTCTCATGCGAAAAGCTTAAGCCGATTGCTTCGCTATTAGAATTCTTTGTAACAAACCCAGCCCAAGCCCCAACCCCTTGAACCGTGCCCCCTGATCCGAGGTTGCTGTAGGGGTTTGCGGCCTAACCGATAACCAAGTCCCCGCCCGGGCCCCTTGGGACATGGCGCGTGATGCCCGGTCCGGAACACATTGTCCCAGGGACGCTATGTGCAGATCACGGTTCAAGGGCCGCGGCTCATGGACCATGGGGCTCTTTGAGGGAGCTTTAATGGTTCTGACATAGGGGCCTAATCGGAGTTAGTCCCAAAGGGACGCAACTACGCGATCGTTGCCGTGCTAGTTTGGGGGTAGGCTTAGGGGTAGCAATCGAAATAGGTCGTAAAACCAGCAGAAAACATAGGTTTTAGGCGGAGACTACCGCTGTCGTACCGCGTAAACCCGGTGTGATAGGCGATGCTGCCGACAAAAACTAGTCGATGAGGTCGTTGAGGGATAGCGTGGAAACTGCGCTCGGTAACATAAATCCCGCTGGCGCTGGCGTCAAAGCTGGAACGGGCACCGGAAAATCGGCGTTGGCGAACCTGTTACCCTGCGCCGCAACGTTTTCGTGGCAACGCTCATGTGGCGCTACGCCCGCATCATCACCGCATCGCTTGGCATGTTTCTCGGTGCGCTCGACATCACGGTCAATGTAGCGCTCCCGATCATGACCCGGGATCTTGGAACCGACGTGCAGACGATCCAATGGGTGATCGTGTTGTATGTCGGCCTTGCGACCGCGCTGCAACTCGGCATGGGACCCGCCGCGGACCGGTTCGGCGTGCGCCGATTTTATCTGCTGGGCATCGGCATCTACGGCCTTGCGGTGCTTCTGATCGGCCTTGTGCCGGATCTCGCCTGGCTACTGGGACTGAGGTTACTGCAGGCGGTCGGCTTCGCCTTGCTGCTCGCGACCGGGCCGGCGCTGGTCGCGCTGCTGGTGCCCCGGGCCGAGCGAGGCGCTGCATTCGGACTCATGGTTGGCATGGGGACGTTGGGGGGCATCGCCGGTTCGTTAATCGGTGGTCTGCTGGTTGATGAGTGGGGTTGGCGCGCCGCATTCGTGCTGCGCGTTCCGGTTTGTATTCTCGCGCTCGTGCTTGGCCTCGCTTTGTTGCCGCGAGACGCGCCAGTCGTTGAGAAATTGGCGGGTGAGGAACCCGGTCCTGGCTTCGATGTTTACGGTGCGATCTACCAGGGCATCGCGGTCGGCGCATTCGTCATTGGCCTGACGTTGCTCGGCCGAGACGGCTGGTCAGACCCGGTGGTCCTTTCGGTGTCAGCGCTCTGTGCGCTCGCGGTCGTGCTGTTTATTCGAAACGAGCGCCGGGTTGCGAAACCGCTCATTGAACTCTCACTGCTACAGAACCCACTCCTTGTGCTCATCGTGGCGGCGGGTTTCACGAATTCATTCGCCACCTTTACCATGATGTTTCTGTTTCCGTTTTTTGTCACCGACATCATGGGTGAGGGCGCCCTCGTTCTGGGTGGTTTGATCATGACCACCAACCTCGCCGCGGCGGTCGCCGCGCCCATCGGCGGCTGGCTCGCTGACCGGGTATCGGACGCGCTGCTCGCGACCTTGTCGTTGCTGGTCGGCACCGGCGCGCTTGCCTGGTTCAGCGCGTTCGATGCGTCCTATGTTTGGCAGGATGCGGTGCTGCCGCACATTGTCCTTGGTGTCTCCCTCGGCGTCTTTCCGGCTTGTAGTTCGAGCATGGTGATGAACAACATCCCCATTGATCGCGTGGCGACCGGCAGTTCGATTCTTGCGCTATCAAGGAGCCTGGGGCTGACCGCGAGTGTTGCCGTGCTAAGTGCGTTGTTCGCGACTCTGCGCGCCCGATATGGCGTCTCCATGTCGGAACCTGATGCCTTCGTTCTGGCATTCCGGCACGTCTACTGGGTCGCTACCGGCATTAGCGTGGTCTCGGTGGTCCTGGGCGGACTCTGCCTCGTGCAGAAGACGCGCGTCGTCAGCGCGTAGCTTCTTCGGTGAGTTGAGTTGCCTGGTTGAGTTGTCGAGGTTGCATGTCGGCTGAAGTACCCAGGTTGATGCTGGCCGTTGTGAACACCTTCCCGGTCGCCTTGTAGCTGGGCCGTTAACGTGAAATCAATCGCTCGACCTCGCGGTCCCAGGCGCCACGTTGGTCCTGCCCGTATCGCGTGGTGCCGCCGTCCGTTTCCTCGCCGGTTACGGCGACGTGCGCTTTGCCGTGTGTTCCGGTACGCAGCAGGCCGGGCAGGTAATCGGCGTTCAGAAAGTGTATGCCCGCGCCTGCCCGAGTGGCATCGGTTGGGTTGGGGCCGGTTGCATGGGGCGTGCCGTAGCAGAAGAAGACGACGCCGCCAGCCGCCATCTCGCAATGGAACGCGTCGTCTTCCGCTGCTTCCATGCGAATGTGGTGATCGCTGTCCGGGTCGCGATGATGCTTGTGCTCGGTGCCGAATGCGCGCGGGATGACTTTCAGTGTGCCGTTCTCGCGATTCGCGTCGTGTATCGCGATCCACATCGCCGTGCCTCGTAGCGGATCGTCAATGCAAAAGTACGCGTTGTCGGTGTGCCAGTTGGTAGGCAGGCCGGATCGGGCCGGCTTGATGAACATCTGATCAAGAATCTTCACAATCGGGTCACCGATCAACTGACTGACAGTCGCGGCGACCCGGGGATGAAAAGGCAACGCGCGGAAGAGTGGACTGTTTTGATCCAGAGGCATGACTTGCAGGTTTTGTGCGCCGGCGGTCGGCGATGCGCCGTCACCGGCGGTCGCGACGTTGCGGGCGAGGCCCTGGGCGATGAAACGTTCCACTTCGGCCTGCAACGCGTTGACTTCGCGATCATCAAAGAAATGTTCGCAAACGAGGAAGCCTTCGTGGCGGAAGTGTGCAATCTGATCAAGCGTCAACATGCGCAGACCTTAGCATGAAGCAACCAGGCGCATTCCTGCGCCTGGTGTCGGTCTGCTATGGGCCAAAAGACCTCAGTCTTCCACTCCGCGGGGTCGGGTACTTCGCTCGGGTCGGTGACATAGGATTCCCGCGAGGGACCCGCCGCGGTCAGGCCCTGCTCTTCTATCCATTGCTCAACAACGGCATAGGTTTCGGGCGGCAGTTCATAGGGCCCGGTGTGGATGGCGAAAGCGACATCGCCCGCATGCAGGAGGCCTGCCTGCATCTCGCCCTGCGCTGACACCGGGCTTTGCAGTGGCATGGCGAAGTCGATGGTCCATTGACCGGTGCCGACCTCGATGTAGCGTGCGATCGGCCGACCGGCAATGGGCACTCCCGCCTGCATGCCATGGCCGAACAGCACGCCGAAGCACTCGCCCATCACGGATTGCAGTTGGGTGGACGGAATGCGTCACTGAATCAACAAAATGGGTTGAGCGTCGAGCGTTCTGCGCTGGACCGGTGCTGTTGCCATGAATGACATGCCCTCTTCGTGCTTGGCTGGTTGGTATGGCTCGTGAGTGAGCGGTTTGCGAAACAGCTTAAGGCAGGGCCCCGTCGATCTGACTGCAGATCGATGGCGCGCGCGTGCTAGTTCTGAATCGGTCATGGTCGCGGACCTGCGGTACTGGGAAGACGAGCAGTCGAAGTGTCGGCGAAAGGCGCGGCTAAAGACCGCGTTGCTGTCAAAGCCGTGGGCGAGCGCAATCGCAAGGACCGAGTCGCTGCTCGGCAGGTCTCGCCGATCAAAGACAGGGTCTCTTGCTGCTGTGTCATGGAATTGCCATAACCAATCAGGTCCCGAGATTCTTGACGATTCTTGCGCCCGGGGGAGGGGGAGGAAAACGTCTACTTCACCTTGCCGCCTTACATCGATGCGCCGTCGACATGCTGACTCTTGATGTCCCGCGGACTGACACCCTTGAGGCAGTTGACGTTGATCATCGCGATGGGAGCACCGTCGTTCATCTCGCCGTAACCGAAACTCTCGACACCGCATGTCTTGCAGAACAAGTGCTGAATCTTCTCCGTGTTGAAGCGATATTCGGTCAGGTTGTCAGCGCCGACGAGCAGGGTGAACGAATCGCGAGGGGCGAACGTGAGCACAAAGCCCATGGTCTGGCAGCGGGAACAGTTGCAGGTGATCGAGAGGTCGAGGTCAACGTCGGTAACCGCGTACGCCACAGCGCTGCACTGACAGCCGTCTTCAAAGGATTGGGTCATCTATCGGTCCTGGATCAGAGAGTGGGGAAGCCCCGCTGCGGCGGACCGCTCAATTTAAGCAATAAATCGCGCCGGAAGGGGCGGCCGGTCAATGCTGGGCAGGATCTTGCGACTGGCGGTCTTCGTTCCGCTGCCTCCCGGCTGCCTCCCGAGCGGCCTGCTCGCGGGCCAGGACCTGTTCGTGCCAGCGCCAGCTCACGAGTCCGAAGATCAGATTACCAGCGGCAGTCGCGGCAAAGATGCCGACAAAGCCATAGAACTGCCCCGCAATCCACGCGACCAGCACGGTCACAATCAATCTGCCCAGCGACAGGACGAGAGCGGGCATCGGCAGACGCAGGGCGTTGAAGCCGTGGTTGGCGATCTGTTGCCAGCCCATGAAGGCGATGGAGATGGGATGGATCAGCAGGTACATCATCGCTGCTGTCACCAGGCTCGGATCATCGTTGATGAGGCCGATCAGGAACTCACCGCCAAGGGCGAGTGACACGGCAGCGATGAGGCCCCAGGCCGCGGCGAGCTGATAGCAGAACTGCAATGCGCGGTGCACGCGGTCAAACTTGCCTGCCCCCCAATTCTGGCCGACCATCGGCACGATGCTGGTGCCGATGCCGATCACGACCATCGCGAGCATCGACTCGACCCGGGACGCCACGCCGAAGCCCGCGACCACGAGCACACCGTGTGCGGCCAGCATCCATGTTATCGCGGCCCCCGACAGGGGCTGAATGAGATTGGTGGCAACGGCGGGGATGCCGACCTGCAGGATGTCGCGGCATGAGCGCAGGAAATTAGTGAGGTCCGGCGAGATCAGGCGCTCGCGAATCACAAACCAGTAAAACACGATGGCGAGCTGGCACAGGGTGCCGATGACGTAGGCCCATGCGGCGCCGCGAATGCCGAGCTCCGGGAAACCCAGTTGCCCAAAGATCAGGGCCGGCCCGATGATGACCTGCACGACCGGGCCGGTCGACATGATGATGCCCGGGTAAGTCACGTTGCCGAGGGCCCGGATGATGCCGAGGGAAACAAGTGCGATGAAGAAAGTCGGCAGCGCGAGTAACCAGATCTCGAAGTAGGTGACCGCAAGGTCCAGCACCGCGCCGGTTGCGCCCAATAACTCGAAGATGGCGCGGCCGGAAACATAGAGCAGCAGTCCGCTTGCTGCCGACGCGATCAGAACCATCATGAAACAGTGGCTGGTGATACGGGCAGCGGCCGCGCGGTCGCCCGCACCGAAAACCTGCGCCAGCAGTGACGCCGCGCCGACGCCGATGCCGCGGGTGATGCCAGACATGCCCATAGTCACTGGAAAGCAGAACGCGATGGCGGCGAGTTCCGCCTCGCCGACCTGACCGAGATAGATTGCCTCGATGAGGTTGCCGGTGGTCATCGCGATGAAGCCCATGATCATTGTCGCCGACAAGCGGATCACCTGGCTTTCGACCGACCCTTCCAGAAAACCTGCGTTGCCGCGCGTCCGGCCTGGCGACGCGGCCATCAGTAAGCGAGTCCTGGGACAGCGAGCGCTCCCTGCCCGCGAAGCAGAAAATCAGGGGTGGTGATGATCTTTGCGTCCCGGATTCCGGCGCCGAGAATTATACGTTTGCGTTGCGTCACGGCTTCGTCGATCCAGATTGGCAGGTCGTTCGGGAGTGCAATGGGGGTCACGCCCCCGATCTCCATCCCCGTCAGCGCGCGGGTTTCCTCACCAGAGGCAAAGGATGCCTTGCGAACACCGAGTCGCTTTCGAATCACGCGGTTAACATCAAGACGGGTGGTTGCGAGTAGTACGCAGAGGACGTACTGCGGCTCCCCGGCTTTCGAGCGGACTAGAATCGCGTTGGCGCAATCGTCAGCCGGGTAACCGTAATGCCGGCAAAAGTCCGCTGTATCGGCAAGGTCGGGATCGCAGTCGATGACCTCGAAGTCCGCGCCCGATTGCGCGAGGGCGCCCGCAACCGACGCTGCCAGGCGGGCGATCGGTGCGGTCATGTTGGCTCGCCTCTGGCCGCTCTGCTCGCAGTTATCAACGTGATTTGGTCTCGTCCGGGCATGCGGCGGGTGAGCCCCAAAGGGGGCTGAGGGCCTGATATGATTCCGGGCCAACATACCACGCGGAAAGATCAAGATGGCAGTTCATGGCGGCAAGCTCGCGGCGCGGGCACTCAAGCAAGCGGGCGTCGAATGTGTGTTCACCTTGTCGGGCGGCCACGTTATGGCCATCTACGACGGCTGCCTGGACGAAGGAATCAAGGTTATTGACGTCAGGCACGAGCAGGCCGCTGTTCACGCCGCAGATGCCTGGAGTCGCCTCAATCCGGGCAAGATCGGTTGCGCCATCCTGACCGCCGGGCCCGGCGTTACTGACGGCACCACGGGCGTCGCCAACGCGTGGCGCGCAAACAGCCCAATCCTCGTCATCGGTGGACAGGGACCGTTCAACAACATGCGTCGCGGCTCGTTGCAGGAGATGGATCACGTCAGTCTCATGCGCCCGATCACCAAGTGGGCAGACTCGTGTTACGACACCAAGCGCATTCCGGACTACATCGAACTTGGCATCCGCCACGCAGTGTCCGGTAATCCGGGGCCGGCGTTTCTTGAGATTCCGATGGACATTTTGGCCGGGAAGGCCGAGTGGGAGGACGTCCGTTTCCCCAGCATTCGCACCAACCCGCCAAGGATGATTCCGCCGCGTGAAGACGTCGCCGCTGCCCTCGACATCCTGCGCTCGGCCAAGCGGCCGGTCATGATGTCGGGCACGAGCGTCAAGTGGTCCCAGGCTGCGAGCGCCGTGCAGGAATTGATCGAGAAGACGCACATACCGACTTACGTTAATGGCATGGGTCGGGGCACGGTCAAACCCGGCACGCCCGAGTTGCTGAACCGGTCACGGCGCGACGCCATGAAGGCCTGCGATGTCTTCATTTGCGCGGGCGTGCTGCTCGACTTCCGGCTCGGCTTCGGTCGTTCGATACCGGCCGACGCCAAGATCATCCAGTTTGACCTTGAGAATGAACTAATCGGCACGAACCGCTCGGCCGACGCGGGCGTCGTTGGCAACATCGCAGCGAGTTTTGACCAGATGCTCGAGATGCTGGAAGAGTCCGGTGAGCCGCTCGATTTCTCTGACTGGCGTGACGAACTCATTGCCAAGGAAGACGAACTGGAAGCTGCCTTTGCCGAGAGTCTCAATTCGGACGAGGTGCCGATTGACCCGCTGCGCATGTGTCGTGAGATCCGGGACTTTGTGGCTGACAAAGACTGCATCCTGATCGGCGATGGTGGCGACATCGTGGCCCAGGCGGCCAAGGTGCTGCCGGTTCCTGCCGAAAATTGCTGGATGGATCCGGGTCCGCTGGGCACGCTTGGCGTTGGCATGCCGTTCGCACTTGCCGCCCAGCTTGCCGAGCCGGACAAACGCGTGCTTATCATCTATGGCGATGGTTCCTTTGGACTCAACGGCTTCGAGTACGACACAGCAGTGCGCCACAATCTGCCAATTGTTGGCATCGTCGGGGTCGACGGGCTGTGGGGCCAAATGGCGCGGCCGCAAGCGGCGGTTTATGGCGCAAACCGGCTGGTCGCTACCGAGCTGACCTTTACCCGCTACGACAAGATCGTTGAGGCGATGGGTGGGCACGGCGAGTATGTCGAGCGTCCCGAAGACATCCAACCTGCGCTCGAACGCGCGTTTGCGGCCGGCAAGCCGGCGCTCGTGAATGTTGTTATTCGACAGGATATCGGTACCGGCATGAAGGGCAGCACCTACGTGTAGGAGGCCAGGTCCTACCCCCTGAGGTTGTACCGTCTGACAAAAACGACACTCAGACCTACACCCGTGGGCGACGACACTCAGACCTACACTCGTGGGCGACGGCACTCTGACCTACACCCGTGGGCGGACGGCACTCTGACCTACACCCGTGGGCGGACGGCACTCTGACCTACACCCGTGGGCGGACGGCACTCTGACCGATAAAGGAGAGAGACGAAAGATGGCGACAAACCAAACCGCGAAGTACGACGTCATTAAAGGTGCCGCGTGGATTACCCTCG
>CAVOBC010000186.1:0-8954 GCA_963693635.1 Gammaproteobacteria bacterium
CGTGATTGCCATCGTGCTTTCCGGGGTAGTTCGGATGAATGCCATGCGCGTTGTCGGTCGAGATCATGAGTGAACGGGCGATCGCGCGATGGCGCATTGCGGGGTCCCCGCAGACGCGCTCGAGGAAGGCCGCGAGGAAGGGTCCATTCGCACCCGCTGCTGAACTGCTCCCGACTTCCTCATGATCATTGGCAACGAAGAGCGATGACACCGTGCGGGAGGCTGTCATCAGACTGGTAGCACCGGTGTAGCACGACAGCAGGTTGTCAAGTCGGGCACTTGCGATGAAGTCGCCGTTGAAGCCGTTGATCGCCGGGCGTTGTGTGTCATAAAAGCTGATCTCGTGATCGAGGATGTCCTCGACCCCAACATCCGGGTACTGCGCAGCCAGTTGTAACCGGAGCAGATCATTAACCGAAGCTGCGTCCTCGTTAGCGGTCATCAGTACGGGTGGCAGGTGCTCTTGGGCGTTGATCGAGCGCGCATTGTTAACATCCCGGTCCAGGTGAATGGCGAGGCTGGGGATGGTCGCGACGGGTCGCTCGAAGTCGATCAGGAAATTTTTCAGGTTGCCAGCAGTGTCCAGGGCCGTGACCCGGCCAGCCATGGAAAGATCACGATCAAACCAGGGGTTCAGCAGAACGCCGCCATAAACCTCGACGCCAAGTTGAAGATAGCCTTGGCGTTGCAGGCGAGCGTTTGGTTTTAGTTTGAGGCAGGGGCTGTCCGTGTGGGCACCCGCCATGCGGATGCCGGAACTGGCGAGCGGCTCGGTGCCAACGACCATCGCGATGATTGAACTGCCATTACGACGAATAAAGTAGCGGCCCGGCTGCACGTTCCACTCATCGCGTTCATCAAGTTCGGTAAAACCCGCGCCGGTGAACATCCGCCCAAGGTTTCCGGTTGCGTGGAAGGGTGTGGGCGAATCGCCGAGAAAGGCAAGGAGACCTTCGTTGTAGTCTTGATACGCGCCAGGTGAATCGGGTGTTGTGTCGGTCGTTGCCATGCTGCCTGCGCCTGGGGGTTGCCGGTGTGTCTTGGTGTCTTGTCGGTTGATGACCCCCAAGCGCTGCATCAAATCGCTTTTGACTAGACGACGTGCAACCCGCTTTGTGGAACCAGACGCGGGACGATGGGGTGTGTTGTCACCGGGCCAATTATGGCCCTTGCGGAATGCGACTATGATGCGGACCATGCAACGAAAGATCAATATTCAATCGGTTCCTGGCGGAGCGCAGTGAGACGGGCGACAGCTAGTCCCGTCACGCGGGCGACGTTTGAAATGATGCCGATGTCAACCATCGGCTAGCTTCTTGTAATCAATTGCATACGGGAAGGTGGTCCAGCACCTTCCGCGGACTTTCCAGAGGCCGGCCTTTCACAGGGCAACCTCCAGAGAGACAAAAGGGAGACCCTGGGGTTGATACCCACCGGGTCTTTTTTTTGTCCCGCTACGCGTCTTGGACGATTGTCGTCCGAAGTGTGCAGCGGGGCAGGTCACTGTGGAGGAGTTTCGATGAAGTCTGACCTGACGAGCCCAATCTATTATGCGAGCGGTTCCCCACACCTTGGTCATGCGTACACGACAGTGCTTGCTGATTGCATGCGCTGATACGAAGACCTACAGGGGCGCGATTGCTGGCTCGCGTCCGGAACAGACGAACACGGTCAAAAAATCGAGCGCAAAGCGCAGTCGGAGGAGATTGCGCCCCGCGATTACGTGGACGCACGCAGTCTTGAATTCCCGAACCTTTGGCGCTCGACCGCACGCCGCAAGATCTTGGATTGTTGGGGGCGCTCGCGTCTGAGGCGAAGACGATAGCGCGTTGCTTTGAGATGGCCGGGACGGGGCCGGCGGCCCGGGCATTCATCGCGTCTGGGAGCAAAGTGAACGGGTATCTTCAGGCGGAAGAACCGTGGCGCCTGTTCGATACGGTCGACGATGAGCGTCGAGCGCGGGTCAGCGCAATCTTGCTGGTGGTCCACAGTGCACTGGTCAGCCTTGCTGTCATGGGCGAGCCGTTCCTGCCAACATTGATGGCCTTGTTGCGCCGGGACCTCGGCGTTACCGAGGCGCTCTCCTGGTCGTCGATCGGACAGCTGCGGACGGGTGCAAAGGTCGCCTACAACGGGCCGTGTTTGAGCGACTGACGTGATGCTGGCTGGCGTGATTATTGTCAATCTGCTGGCGCGGGCATACAATCGCGGCTTGCGCCGATTTGATTTCAGCTTGCGGGGCGCCATACAAATACTGCTAAAGAGGAGTAAGACCTGCTGCGAGCATCCTCTTTTCTGGGGGACGGCGTAGCAGGTTTTTTTTTGTTCCGCGCAACGGCTGGTTGCGATGGGCAGCTTTGGGGAGACAGACATGGCCATGAAGGGTTTTAGTTCGCAGATACTGCATTCCGACCGACGTGGTGGCGTCGAACATGGATCGATCCATAAGCCGGTGCACACGGCGGTGACCTTCAGCTATGAAGACGCGCGTGAATTAGCGGCGGTCTTCCAGGGAACAAAAGCCGGCTATACCTACGGGCGGCAGGTTAACCCCACGGTGACGGCATTGCAGGACAAAGTAACGTTGATGGAAGACGGCACTGCGACCGCGGCGTTTGCCACGGGGATGGCCGCGATCGGAACGACGTTGTTTGCGCTCTTGCGGCACGGCGACCATATGATCTCCTCGTCGTTTCTCTTCGGCAACACCAATAGTCTGTTTGCCTCGTTCCAGGAATTTGGTATCGACGTCAGTTTTGTCGATGCCACGGACGCCGACGCCGTCGCGGCAGAAATTCGCGATAACACGCGCCTCGTGTTTGTCGAGACGATTGCGAATCCGCGAACTCAAGTGACAGACCTCACCGCAATTGGCGATTTATGTGAGGAGCACGGGCTCGTCTATTTCGTCGACAATACTATGACGACGCCTTATCTCTTTCGGCCGAAATCGGTCAAAGCGAGCCTCGTCATTAACTCGTTGACGAAGTACATCGGCGGCCATGGCAACGCGTTGGGTGGGGCGATCACGGAGACGGGATTGTTCGACTGGAGTCGCTATCCGCACATCTATGACAATTACAAAAAGGGCGACCCGTCGTCCTGGGCGATTCTGCAGATCAAAAAAAAGGGCCTGCGGGACTTCGGCGCGACGCTTGGACCGGAGGCTGCGCACCATTTGTCCGTGGGGTCTGACACGCTCGCGCTGCGCATGGAACGTGCCTGTTCCAACGCGATGGCGCTGACCGACTACCTGTCTGCCCATCCTGCGATCAAGCGCGTCTATTACCCCGGGCTCGCCGAGCATCCCCAGCACGAGCGCGCGCGCGGTCTCTTCCGCTTGCCAGGCGCGCTCTTTAGCTTCGAGCTGGCCGAGGCCGATTGCTTTGATTTCCTCAACCGCACACAACTCCTCATCTCGACCAGCAATCTGGGTGACACCCGATCGCTCGCGATTCCGGTCGCGCACACGATCTACTTTGAAATGGGCGCCGAGAGGCGCGCATCGATGGGGATCGATGAATCGCTGGTCCGGGTGTCGATCGGTATCGAGGAAACAGAGGATCTGATCGCTGACTTTGAGCAGGCGTTGGCGTGAAGGCCCTCTGGCAGGCAGTTATCGAGGGCCGGCCAACAGACTGCAACTGCACGCAAGAAAAGTCTTGGAGAGGCTCGTTATCCTGATTAAAATGGGCCACTTTTCCTCCACGAGTGAGCCGAGGTGAAGCATGCCAACTGCGTTAATGTCGACCGATCTACCCCTTGCAAATAAGCGGACCGGCAAGGTTCGTGATCTGTATGACCTGACCCTTCCGAACGGCGATGCCGGGCTGCTGATCATAGCGACCGATCGCGTCAGTGCGTTTGATGTGGTCCTTGCCAATGGCCTGCCGAACAAGGGCGTGATGCTGACCAGGATCGCGCGCTTCTGGTTTGATTACTTTAAGGACCGTATCCCGAATCATCTGGTGTCGACTGACGCCGCAGAAATTCCGGGGCTATCGGCCGAACAGCGCGCGCCGCTCGAAGGTCGGATCATGATCTGTCGAAAGGCAGATGTGGTGCCGGTTGAGTGCATTGTGCGCGGCTACCTCACGGGCAGTGGCTGGAAGGACTACCAGAAGAGCGGTGCCGTGTGCGGGATCAAATTGCCATCCGGAATGCAAAATAGTTCGATGATCGACGAGCCGATCTTCACGCCGTCAACCAAAGCGGACGAAGGGCACGACGAGAACATCAGCTTTGATCGGGCGGCCGAGGTCGCTGGCGCTGCGTTGATGGAGGATATCCGTGATCGGTCGCTCGCGATCTACGCCGAGGCGCGTGAGTATGCGCGCATCCGTGGCATCATCATTGCCGACACCAAGTTTGAGTTTGGCATGGAACCCGGTGCGGATCAGCCGACGCTCATTGACGAGGTCTTGACCCCCGACAGCTCCCGTTTCTGGCCTGCTGATGACTGGGCCGCCGGGCGCGAACAGGACAGCTTTGATAAGCAGGTAATTCGAAATTACCTGCAGGGGCGCGTGGACGCGGGCGAGTGGGATAAACAATATCCCGGCCCGACCTTACCTGACGAGGTGATCGCGAGGGCAAGCGAGCGCTACGAAGAAGCGGTCAACAGGCTGACAGCCTGACATTAGCGTGCGGAGTGCAGGGATGCACCGCCATCTTCTGCAGGGCCATTTTCTGCAAGATCTGCGAGTCTGCAAGATCTGCAAGTCTGCAAGGAGAGTCGGCGAGGGTGCCCGGTCATGGCCCAGGCCCCGGTCCCACCGTACTGGTTAAGGCGCGTCCTCCCAGAGGCCGGTGCTGGCGTGACCGGGTTTGAGATGCGTCGTTTAAGTGAGCGCTGGCGCGTAGCACACACCGGTGCCGCCAATGCCGCAGTACCCGTTCGGCACTTTGGCGAGATACTGCTGATGGTAGTGCTCGGCGTAGTAGAACTCGCCAGCAGGAATGATCTCGGACGTGATCGACCCGTAGCCACCTTCTGCGAGGTTCGCCTGAAAGACCTTCGTCGACGCGATTGCGGCGGTGTGTTGTTCGGCGCCTTCTGTGTATATCCCGGAGCGATATTGCGTGCCGACGTCATTGCCCTGGCGCATACCCTCTGTGGGGTTGTGCGTTTCCCAGAACACCCCGAGAAGATCTGCATAGGAGACGATTGCCGGGTCGAATACCACCAGCACGGCTTCGGTGTGACCGGTCATGCCGCTGCAGACTTCCTCGTAGCTCGGGTTGGGTGTCTCGCCTGCGATGTATCCCACCGCCGTCGTGAAGACACCCTCGCGCTCCCAGAACACGCGCTCGGCACCCCAGAAGCAGCCCATCGCGAAGATGGCGGATTGCAGGTCTGCAGGGAATGGTGGTTTGAGGGGATTGCCGTTGACAAAGTGGGCCGGTGGTACCGGCACTTCCATCTCACGGCCGGGCAGTGCATGGCCGGCTGCGGGAATCTCAGGTTTCCTTGAAAACAATCCCATTTGAGCACCTCCAGGGGCGATTTTAAGTACGTGGGCTGGCTCTTTCTGTTGGCTCATGGCGCGCGCCCCAGGAGCTCAGAACTCGAGAGCGCGTATAAGTCTGACGCGCATTATAGGACGATTGCGCGCTTGTCGAAACGGGTGCGCTGCGCTGTGGCCGTTCATGGAAATCGCACAATCGATGGGTCCGGTGGGTATGATGAGCCACGTGCAGGGCAGACGCTGCCCGGCCACGCAAAACCTGATAGAGCCGCGTCAAGTGACCCCACCGTGACCACTGATTTCGACACCGCCTTCTCGCGCCGCGACACCGACAGCGTCAAATGGCGCAAATACCCGGCGGAGGTTCTGCCCGTGTGGGTGGCTGACATGGATTTCCAGTCACCGTTACCCGTCCGGCGCGCGCTTGCAGCCCGGGTCGAGCACGGCGTGTACGGCTACGGCGAAGTTACTGATGAACTCAGGCATATCGTCACCCAACGTCTCCTGAACCGCTACGGTTGGCAGGTTGATGCCGGGGATCTCGTTTTCTTTCCGGGCGTTGTCCCGGCACTCAACGTGATCTGCCGCGGGTTCACCGCCGCTGACGGCAGGATCTTGACTGCGGTTCCAATCTATCACCCATTTCTCGACATGGGTGCGAACGCGGGGCGAGAGATGATCCACCTGCAAGCGGTGGTGTCAGACGGGCGCTGGGAATTCCCGGTTGATGCGCTGGCGCGGGCGGGACGCGCGGGCGATCTTCTCTTGCTTTGTAATCCGTACAACCCGGTCGGGCGGCACCTCACCGGCCCAGAACTCGCCGCCATCGTGCAGGTTTGCGACGAGCGCGGTATACAGATTGCGAGTGACGAGATCCACTGCGACCTGCCGCTGGATGGCCAGCAGCATCAACCGCTCGCGACGGTAGCGGGTGTGTCGAGCCGCCAGAGTATTACATTGATGGCCGCCAGTAAGACGTTCAATCTCGCAGGGATCGGCGGCGGTTTCGCCGTCGTGCCGGATGCAGGGACCCGGCGGCACCTCGACGCTGTAACGGCGGGTGTTCTTGGCAACATCAACATCATGGCAGCGCTCGCCATGCAGGTTGCGTTTGAGTCCTGCAATGAGTGGCATCGAGACCTGTTGACCTATCTGGCCGGCAACCGGGACTACCTCGTCGATCGCATGCAGGATCTGCCGATCACGATGAGCCGGGTTGAAGCGACGTATCTTGCCTGGCTCGATGTGCGCGCGCTCGAACTTGCGGACCCGGCGACGTACTTTGAAGAGGCGGGGGTCGGGATGTCCGATGGTGCCCAGTTTGGCGGCGGGGGCTATATGCGACTCAACTTTGGCTGTCCGCGATCGCGTCTGGGTGAGGTCGTGGATCGCCTCCAGGCGGCCGTTGAGAAGCGCTAAACGCCGCCATCCTGAGGGCTTTGTCGCCATCTTTCCAAACTGCTATGCTCCGGCCAAGCGAGCCTGGCTACGTGATGCGAAGGCACGAGCCTGGGCGGATTGACAGGTGGATCCTCGGCTCAATCCGCCGGCGATGGTGCCCCGCAGCAAAGCGGTTGACTGCTCGCGAGTTGGTCGTTCTCAAGTGCCCGGACTGAGTCTCAGCATCTGGAAACGGCGCAGCTCTAAACAGATAGATTTCAAGTATCGGCAACAAAACCCCGTCTCCCCATTACCGTTCTTAAAAGACCTGCGCTGGCCGCAGGCAGGGTGAGATGATCGTGAAATTAAAGAGGAGATTCTTGTGGGTGAATTCAGCACTGTAGAGAAAGACGGCCATATCACACTGGTGACGATCAACCGACCCGAGCGGATGAATGCGCTTCATCCCCCTGGCAATGCGGAACTCTCTGAAGTATTCGACGACTTTGCGCGCGACAAGGACCAGTGGATCGCAATAATCACCGGTGCCGGTGACCGGGCCTTCAGTGCAGGTAACGATCTCAAGTATCAGGCATCTGGCGGTCAGATGACGGGATTTTCATCAAGAGGTTTTGGTGGATTGACGTCGCGCTTTGACAATGTCAAACCGGTAATTGCTGCAGTTAACGGCGTCGCGATGGGTGGTGGTTTTGAAATCGCCCTCGCGTGTGACGTCATCATAGCGGCCGAAAACGCCGTGTTTGCACTACCGGAACCTCGTGTGGGGCTTGCCGCACTTGCGGGCGGCGTACATCGTCTGCCACGCGAAATCGGCATGAAGCGTGCGCTCGGTATGATGTTGACCGGGCGCCACGTGCCCGCGCAGGAAGGCAAGGAACTCGGGTTCGTCAATGAGGTTGTCCCGACCGGCGGCGCCGTTGCAGGCGCTCGTCGTTACGCTGAGATGATCCTTGAGTGCGCCCCGCTTTCAGTTCGTGCCAGCAAGCAGGCCGCGATGGATGGGTTCGGTCTCAGTCTCGAAGATGCGATGGCCGACAAATATGAGCAGATCACGGCGATGAGTAAGGGGGCCGATTATGTCGAGGGCCCACTCGCTTTCTCTGAGAAGCGCAAACCGGACTGGAAGGGCGAGTAGGCCCGGTCCCAGGACAACTCGCGTGGAGAGAGGTGGTTAGCGAGAGGGAGGTCGGATGTAATGCGCGGGTCGATCTCCACGCGTCAGCCTCGCCGGCCGCCTCGCCAGCACTCTTCCCGCCAGCGTTTGAGTGGTCTACCAGATTGATCGACTATTAATTGTAAGGAAATGGGTATGCACGTCGTCGCGGCAGCGAATTCTCGTTTGACCGGCATTGCCGGGTGGTTGGTAGCACTTTCTGTCGCAAGCGCAGCGTTGCTGCTGCCCGTTGCGGTCTACGCGAGCAGCAGCGGCGGTGGCGGCAACCTCGGCCAGACCACGTCGGTACTTGGCTTGATTGCGCTAGTAATCTTTGTGCTCGCCTATTCACTGGTGATGGCCGAAGAGTTCATTCACCTGCGCAAGTCAAAGCCCGTCATCCTGGCTGCTGGTCTCATCTGGATCATCGTTGCAATCCTCGCCCAGCAGAGCGATGCCGACCCCGCGGAGATGCGCGCGACGCTCATGCACAACCTTGAGGAGTACGCAGCGCTCTTTCTGTTCCTGCTGGTCGCGATGACTTATATCAACGCCATGACGGAACGTAACGTCTTTGAAGCATTGCGGGCGTGGTTGATCCGCATGGAGTTTGGCTACCGCAAGCTATTCTGGATTACGGGTTTCATTGCCTTTTTTCTGTCGCCCATCGCGGACAATCTTACGACGGCCCTTCTGATGGGAGCGGTGGTGCTGTCGGTTGGTGCCGGCAACCCTAAATTTATTGCCATCGGGTGTGTCAACATCGTTGTTGCGGCGAACGCGGGGGGTGCCTTTAGCCCCTTCGGCGATATCACCACGTTAATGGTCTGGCAGTCCGGCCACGCCAGCTTCTTTCAGTTCTTCGTCCTTTTTCTGCCGTCTCTCGTAAACTTTCTGGTGCCGGCAACGATCATGAGCTTCGCTGTACCGAA
>CAVOBC010000187.1:0-8946 GCA_963693635.1 Gammaproteobacteria bacterium
AAAGACACCGCCGCGCTCGCCTGCCAACCTCCAACCTTCCAACCGAAGCAACCTTCCAATCTTCCGACCGAGGCGAGCGGTGTCATCCGCCCGTTCTCACGCCAACCGCGGGCGGGTCCTCGGGCGGCCCTGCAAAGCACTGGGCAATTGCCATCCACTGCGCAGCAACGTCACCGGTGACGTTGAGATCGACCTCAGCGATGTTCCGCCCCTGGGTCACAACGTGACAGAAATCCACGGCGGACCCGGTGATCGAGTTTTCGGCCTCGGGTTCGCCCCAGGTCCAGGTGCCACCGGTCGGCGTCGTCAATTCGACCCACGGCGGCGCACCAGGCACTGCCATTTTTCGATTAACAAACGTCCAGCCAAATGTCCGAACACCGATTTCAGCAATGTTGCGTAGTCGATCGGTGTTCGAGCGGACCACGCCTGTCAGATCATAGATGTCCTGGCCGTGCGCCCATGTCTCCATCTGCCGCGCGGTTGCCATCATCCTGAGACTCATGTCAGGTCCGACCCATGGGACGCGGCGTTTCGGGTCAAACTGATCCATCGCCTGACACATCTCATCAAAGTAACCCTTCCACAGGTCCAGCAACTCCGCTCCCTTCTCAGGCAACGACCGCAATGGTCCTTGCCGGCGCTCGGCGAGAAAAACCTGGAACTCATCAGGTCTTTTGATGGCAACGATCGCCATCTCATCCCCGTCGTGCAAGTGCCGGAGAATCTTGCGCGGCGTCCATTCTTTAAACGGGGTCGGCCGGTCCCAGTCGTCATCGCTGAGGTTCCTGAGAAAGTCAAATAGCGCATCACCTTCCCCCTGCAAGTCATCAATCTGCTGCAACGTCATCTCATAACTCCGAGTCGTTGGGGACGAGACCCCGGTAGTCTTTTTCAAGTTTTTTGAGCTGCTTCTTGGAGACGCCGCCAGCGACAGCAACCGCATGACGCAGACGCGCTCGTGTCAAATCGGGGCCCAGTATCGCCATCGAGTCAAACAACGGAGGCGACACTGGCTTGCCACTGATGGCAATGAAGACGGCCGCGAGCACATCGCGGATCGGCAGGTCCATGTCCGCGGCAAGATCGACATAGAGTTGGTGCAATGTCTCACGCGTCCACTCGCTGAGCGCTTCAGTGCGCCACAGCGCGAACTGTAGCGTCCGCTTAACATCATCGATCGTCTGGCCGCGAACGGTGAGCGCCTCGGCATCGATTTCCGGCAGGCCCTCAAGCAGGAACGTCGTCATCGGAGCGAACTGACTGAACAGGTCAACCCGCTCTCGCACAAGCGGAATCACGCGCAGCAATTGCTCCCGGTTTAACGCCCAGTTCGAGATACGGTCCGCGAACTCCTCGTCATCCATGCGCTCGCGCAACCAGCGACCGTTCAACCACGTCAGCTTGCCGGCATCGAAGACCGGCGCACCGGTGGAGATCCGCCTGATATCAAAGTTACTCTGCATCTCGGCTACCGAGAAGAGTTCTTCCTGATCCGGCATGCTCCAGCCAAGCATCCCCAGGAAATTCAGCAACGCCTCAGGCAAAAAACCCATACGCTCGTAATAGCGAATACTCGTCGCATTCTTGCGCTTGCTGAGCTTGCTGTGATCCTCGTTTCGAAGCAGCGGCATATGGATGAGACGCGGCATCTCCCAGCCAAGATACTGCGACAAGAGCAGATGCTTGGGCGCACTTGGAATCCACTCTTCGCCACGAATCACATCGGTGATCTCCATCAGATGGTCGTCAACAACAACGGCAAGGTGATACGTTGGAAAGCCGTCAGTCTTGACCAGCACCTGCATGTCGACCTGGGTGTAGTCGATCTCAATGTCGCCGCGCAGTTCATCGTGGATGACACACGCGCCCTCGTCCGGGACCCGCATGCGAATGACGTGGGGTTCGTTTGCGGCCACCCTTGCCGCGATCTCGTCGGGCGGGAGCGACAGGCAGTGCCCGTCATAACGCGGCGTCTCCTTCGCCAGTTGTTGTTCACGCCGCATCGCGTCCAGGCGCTCGGACGTGCAAAAACACGGAAACGCATGACCCGCTTCCACTAACTGAGTAGCGTACCGGGCGTAGATGTCCAGACGCTCGCTCTGGCGGTAGGGTCCGAACGGACCGCCGATGTCTGGCCCTTCATCCCACTCAATGCCCAGCCATTTGAGGGACGACAGAATGTTGTCCGACGACGCCGAGGTGCTGCGCGCGACGTCGGTGTCTTCAATGCGTAAAACAAACTGACCGCCCTGGCTGTGCGCATGAACCATTGAGAAGAGCGCCATGTAAGCCGTCCCGACATGGGGATCTCCGGTCGGCGATGGCGCGACCCGGGTGCGAATAGTCGTCATTGAACAATCACTGATGTTTTGGATGGGTGAATTCAGCGCGAGAAACTTGGATCTCCGAGCCGACCTAACGCGGCTCGAACGATCAAGCCGGCGACCTCAGCTCAGTCGCCGTATCCTGGAGGCGGCACGAAACCAACCACTACCTCCGCCAGCAAGCGAGCGAATTCGATCGCTCGAGTAGTCATTCGAATTCACCGCTGACCAGTTTTGCAACCGTGTCCGCGTCTTCCGTCGCGACCTTGTCCGCCAGATGCGGATAACCCCAGGTCGTCGCGAGTCCCGCAATGCTATAGGACTCCTTGATCGTGACCGGCACGCCGCGCAACGGACCAAACTCGTCGCCACCGGCGTGTCTGCGGTCGGCGACCGCCGCGGCTTCAAGGGCACGGTCGAGCCCCCCACGACAACGGCGTTGACTTCAGCGTCCAGGCGTTCGCTCCGATCGATGAAATACGTGGCAAGCTCAACCGCTGAGATCCCCCCTGACCGGGTCAATTCGGCCAGCTGGACTGCGCTGCGGCAGGCGTTATTCATGGTTTCGGACCGGATGTTGATGCGCTGGATGGTACACTATCGCATGCCGATTCTCCCGATCCACGACCCTCTTCACCACCCGACCACATGGCCGGACAGGCGACTTGCCGTCGCGCCGATGATGGGCTGCACGGACCGACACTTCCGGGTCCTGGCACGGGTCCTCGCACCCAACTGCCTGCTCTACACCGAAATGGTCACGACCGGCGCTTTAACCCTTGGCGACCCGGACCGGTTTCTCCGCCACGGCACGGATGCGCCTTGCGCACTTCAGGTCGGCGGCAACGAACCAGGCGCCCTCGCTCAGTGTGCCGTGCTCGCCGAGGCAGCCGGTTACCAGGAGATCAATCTGAACGCGGGCTGCCCCAGCGATCGGGTACAGCAAGGCGGAATCGGAGCATGCCTGATGTCATCTCCTCGCCTGGTCGCAGACGCGTTGAAGGCGATGCGCGCGCACACCTCCATTCCGGTGACCATCAAAACCCGCATCGGCATCGACGACGCCGACTCTTTTGAGCACTTCCGACGTTTCGTCGACGTAGCGGCAGGCTCTGGGATCGACACATTTATCGTCCACGCGCGCAAAGCCGTGTTAACCGGTCTGTCGCCGAAGCAAAACCGTGAGATACCGCCGCTTCGGTATGATTTTGTCTATCGTGTTAAGGAGACTTATCCAGAGCTTCATTTCGTCCTGAATGGCGGACTATTGAGCGGGAAATGCAGTACGATTGCAGCGACCATCCTGCACCTTGAGTCCCTGGACGGGATCATGATTGGCCGTCAGGCCTACGCTGACCCGATGGTACTGGCAGAGTTGGAATACCACATTTTTGGCACCAGCAGGCCCAATCGCTGGGGGGTTCTGAATGAATATCGCAAATACATTGAGGAGGAAATCCAATCGGGAACCCCACTCAGATACATGGCGCGCCACCTCCTCGGCTTCGTGCAGGGCCTGCCAGGCGCCCGGCGTTTCCGACGTTACCTTTCCGAGCACATGTTCGATCCGTCCTCCGGCATCGATGTCATTGACGCCGCTCTGGCAGAATCAGGAGTCCGCCCATGCTGAAGGCGATCAAAGCATTCTTTGATGACCGTTTGTCCGTTGACGCGGACGACAGCGCTGCCGAACGTCGGCTGGAATTACAACTGGCGACGGCCGCTCTGCTCATTGAGGTCGCTCGCTCAGACAGCACGGAACGCGATGTAGAAAAGACTGAAATCCTGACCAGTCTCCAACGGACATTTGAGTTGGATAAAACCCAACTCGATGCGCTCGTGAACCTGGCCGAGGCCGAGGCCGAAGAGGCAACCGACGTCTTTCAATTCACCAAGCTGGTCAATGACGCGTACGGTCGCGAAGAGAAGATTGAACTCGCAGAAAATCTCTGGCGAGTCGCCTACGCTGACGGCCGCCTCGACCGTTTTGAAGAGCACTTCATCCGCAAGGTCGCAGGTCTCATTCATCTGCCACACACGGAGTTCATCAAGTCCAAGCTACGCGCCAGGAATCAAATCTAGCAGCATCTCACGGTGCCGGATTGCCGCGCTGTCACACACGGAACTCATGGCAGCATATTGCTTTAGTTCCATGAAAGGCTGCGAACGGTCGATCGACAAGCGATTTTGCGTGGACTCTCGTCCATTGATTTCCGCCCCGTTGATTTCCGCCCCGTTGATTTCCGCCCCGTTGATTTCGCCACTCATCTCGCGAGTGATCTTGCCAACGCGCTCGAGAAGCACTCGGCGGACGGGAATCCGTGTTGGGCGGACCTCACGCTCGCATCCGTAGCGGGCGTAGGTCCCGGACTCAACCTCTGGCAGAGCGAGCGTGTTCGCCCTGCAGCGCATCTACAAGATCGGTGAAGGCGGTGCGATTCGCCTCACTAAGCCCCATCAACACACGGTGACATTCGATGACGTGGGCGCGCAGTTCCTTCTCGGCGACCGAAACCGTAGGCAGTTGTTCGTAGCCGCAGGTCGGCTGCGCATCACCGGTCACCATGACGAAAATCTGATCAAAGCCCATCGCACGCATGATCCGGTTGACGTCATCATTCCCTGAAACGATCGTTGGCAGCGTGCCGTAGATATCGTGCACGCGTGCCGAGAGCCTGGCGAGCATCCCGAGATTGGTGCTGTCGATTGAAGTGACGTCGGTGAGGTCGATGACCAGCGTTCGGTACTCGTCCTCCGCTTTTAGCCGTTCGCCGAACGCGGCAATCGTTGGCGCCAGCAGTACGCGCATCTCACCGATCAGCTTGAGCACCTGGAGCCCATCTGTACGCGCATATAATATTCGGCTCGCTTCATTCACGCCGTTCGCTCTCTTCGCGGTCCGTCTTTCCATCCTTGCCAAACGGTCACGTCTTGTTGGTGGGCGGCCTTACACAATTCCCGGCTGCCGGTTGTCTTTCTGTCCGCCTGTCAATTCACGTCGGTCAGCACGCGTCGCATCGGGCTCCCCGCCATTCTCGGACCGGAGAACGGCGCTGACTGCACGCCCGGCTGTGCCCATCATCCTGCCGCGCGGCCGACAGACATTACCGCGATGTCGTCCGGCCAACGTTGTGGCGAACCTGCCAGCCCCAGTTTCCCAACAAGTGCATCGAGGTCGCCTGAGGTACATCTTACCAGCCGGGCCAGCGTTTCCTCCTTCTGCGCAACGGTCATCGGGTCCATGGTTTCCAGCACTCCATCGGAAAAGAGCACAATTTGAAAGGCGACAAGCCCGTAGACCGTCTGATCCTGGTACACCGACGCCGCGCGCAAACCCAGAGGGACTCCCTCGCCTTCGAGCGCCTGCGTGTCTGCATCGGTCAGCAGAAGCGGTGCCGGAAAGTGACCCGCGTTCGCAAAACGCAGCACTGACTGCTCACTGTCATAGACCGCGAGGAACAACGTCACGTACTGGGCCAGTCCGAGGTCACCCACCCACTCGTTCAGGCGGGACAACATCATCGATGGCACCGCCTCCGGCATTGTCCGCAGCGACGAGATCATCGTCTTGAGAGCAGCCGTGACCATGCCGCCGGGGGTGCCATGACCTGATACGTCTGCAATCAAGAAAACGGTTTTCGTCTCGGTCAATTCAAAGTAGTCAACAAAGTCACCGGACAGGTCGAGTACGGGGAGGACGAAATGCGCAAAGCTCATGTCCCCGATCGACCCGGCAGTTGGCGGCAGCAACCGATGTTGCACTTCGACCGCGTCACGCATATCCGCTTGGCGATACACCTGCTCTGCCCGCACGCCGGCGCACTGGGCAGCGTTTATGCAACGCGACACCCGCCAGTTGAAGCGCTCAACATCCGGCAACGGCAATACCTGGTAGTCGGCGCCCGCATGGAGAAGGGTGAGAACGTCATGATTCACGTCGCCGTCCGGCGGCCCGCACAACAATAATGGTACATCTTGCTCGTCGACAAAACGCTGCAGCCGACCATCGGCGACCGCGGGGTTGGAGATTGCAGCAATGACAAGGCCGCGATCCGGAACGCCGGGCTGCGCTTCGCGGATGTCATCGATGACTGTCACGGCGAAGCCCTTAGCCTTTAGCGCCGGTACGAGCGATGCAATCGATGCGACTGTCGCCTGTGTCTGCTCTGCTGGCGAGATAACCGCGGCAGTTTCAGAAAGAACAAGGAGGCTCTCCCTCACCATGGACACGAGTTTGTGCAGTGGAAACACGCAACGGCCGACGCCTCATCATGCATCTGGAAAGCTCCAGGAAGAAAGCAGAACTTTATCCCTAAAGTTCTATTATTACAATGGCTTACAGAACATTTATTATGTAGCTCAACACATGTTGCCAGTAAGCCTCTATTCTTCTGAGAACTGACGCGCACGACTTTCCCCTGACTAGCGATCGTCGCCTTACCAACCAACGCGAGCGTCAACCCACGGCATGTGCGGCGATCGACATGTTGCTCTGCTGCAAGCCGCTAGCATTCATCCTCAACCTCGCCGTCGTGAACCAGAAACTCACGGCGCTGCAGGTACGCGTCGCGAAAGAACAGATAGCGGTCACCGAAGACTGAGTTCTCGAGGCCGATGAGGCCCGCGCGACCATGGATCATCGAGGAACCGTAGCCGGTGTGACGGGTGGGTATGTGGCCGACATGGCGGATCGGGTCAAGGCGCACATCCAAAGGGCGGGCAATTACATCCCGCAGCGTGGTTGGCCCAAGGAGCGGCAGCACAAGATAAGGGCCCGGTGACACTCCCCACCGACCAAGGGTCTGGCCGAGGTCCTCGTCGTGTTGCTCGAGTCCCCACATCGTTGCGAGGTCCATGAGTCCACCAATCCCAAGTGTTGAATTGATCGCAAGACGGGACGCATCGTTCAAGGCGTCACTTCCCTTTCCCTGCAGAAGTCCATTGGTGATGTTGCTGATCTCGCCGAGGTTGTTCACGACCCCAAGTGGCGTTGTGCGCCGGGTTCACGGTTCGTTGATGTAAAATACTAGCCACGGCGCGACACCCTGGACGTGTCAGGCCGTGTTTGCCTTTGTCGGACCCTGTGCAGGTTCATCTGGATATTCATCGTTTTGCTTACGTAGCGCGGCGAGTTGACGTACCACCTGCTGGTGGCCTTCCCGAGTCGACTTGTTCTGTAGCACACAAAGCACACTCACCACAGCAAAACCAGCGAGAAGCGGTCCGTAAAGCAGGCCTAGCTGACCCAATTTCTCTGCCGGGATGTCAGCCGCATGTTGAACCTGGGTGGGCCAGTCGATGAGATCTAGGCCGACGCCGCCAATAAGCGACCCGAGCCCGACCGTGGTCTTGTTGGCAAATGAGACCGCAGCGAAAAAGATACCCTCCTGACGCTTGCCAGTCGCTAGTTCATGCTCGTCTGCAATGTCGGCAACCATTGAGTTAAAACTCACCAGAAATTGAGCTGCGGCAATGCCCTGGGTTAATTTTACTGCCATCAGTGTAATGACAAGCGGTTCTGTTCCATTTTCAGGGAAAGCACCAATGAAACGCAAAAGTATCGGCACTATTTGGCACAGTGCCCAGTAAACGCCGCCAAAGACGACCCCGGAGCGCTTGTTGAAATGCCGATGCCACACGGGTGCGATAAACGTCCCAGCCATGATGCCAACCGGGTAAACCAGCAGAACGTTGAGCTTTTGCGCAGAACTTAGTTCCCAGAAGAATTCAAACAGGTATAGATTCAACGCCCCATCGACACCCACCATGACAAAGATGATCATCGTGCCGGCGAAGAGCCACGCGAACGAACGGTTACGAAGCGCGCCCATTATCTCGCCGAACATGCGGGTAAAGACCTTCGCTATGGTCAGTTTGATAGCCTGAGCGTCGGCTTGTGCCACAGGCAAATACGGGATACGGTTGTGTGTGCCCCAGGCTGACCAGAGAACGGTAGCCGCCATGGTGAATGCAAGTACCAGCGCATATGGCGCGTAGGCATCCACGTTAAACTGGCCGCGTGGAAACTCTACCGAGTCGCTGAAAAATACGCCGAAGCCGAGATAGTAGGCGACCAGATAGCCGGCGAAGCCAAGAAAGTAGCGGTATGAAACGATCTGGGTTCGCTCGTCATAGTCGTCAGACAGCTCTGCCCCCAGGGCAATATGAGGCACGTGGTATAACGTCATTGCCGCTCTTGTTAGTACAACCGTGACCGTCAACCACAAAAAGAGAGACCATTCGGAGAGTCCGTCAGGCGGCGAAAAAAGCAAGAAAAACGCAATCCCAAGAGGAATAGCAGACGCATACATAAATGGATGTCTGCGGCCCCACCTGGATCGCCAGTTGTCAGAAATGGATCCCGCCAATGGGTCGGTTACAGCATCGAAAATCAACGCGATGAAGATGGCGGTACCGGCAAGTGTGCCTGACAGACCTAGCACCTGATTGTAGTAAAATAGGACAAAAGTACTCAGCGCAGAATTCTTGAGGCCTTCAGCAAGTTGCCCGATGCCATAGGAGAACTTGGTATTAAAGGTTAGAGCAGGCGGCATTTTGTTGGCGCTAGTGGCTGTTCGAGTTCGAACTCTACTATGCAAGACAGGTAAAACAAGCGAAT
>CAVOBC010000188.1:0-8890 GCA_963693635.1 Gammaproteobacteria bacterium
CGACGACGACGGGCTTGGTGCAGCGCCGACGCATGGAGAAGGCGTCGACCCGGTCGTCGGACGTGCCATCATTTGAGCCATCGTGCATGGACCCGGCGAACTGGCTGAGGTCGAGTCCTGCAGTGGTGTGCTTGCCCTTGAAGGTGAGCACACCAACCCAGGCATCATCCGTCGACTCCAGAGTGTCGATAGCGGCGCTTAGCTGATCGAAGAGAGCGGGCGTGAAGCCTGTTCAGCTTTGCCGCGCGGTCGACGACGATCGTGATCAGGTATTCGCAGGGTCGTGGTTACCGTTCCATCGTCTGCCATGGAGAAGTGTCTCTGTTTGCGTGATCGTGGCGCCGCTTAGCCCGGTAACGCGTTGAAGATCGTGAGGTAGTCGCGCCGACCGTTATCACTGTGAGTTCTGAGTCCGGTGCAACTCTGTTGGCCGCGGAGCGATAAATTCTAAAGATGAATTCTAAACAAACCTCGTGTCCAACGTGGCAGCGGGTCCTGGTTTCGCAGCAGGGACGGGCGGGTAATATCGGTATGCCGGATCGGCTGCGAATCGATCTTTCAACGCAAGCATCTCTCGCCACGTTGCGACGAGGCCATGTGGCGCGGGTGGCAGATCGTCCTTGATGGCGGCCCGCAGGTGGCCCAGATTGAAAAATGGCACAGCCGGGTACATGTGATGCTCAAGATGGTATTGCATGTTCCAGTAATAGAAAGCAGGCAGCCACGAGCACGTGAACGTTCGGGTGTTCATGCGGAAGTCGGCAATGTCCGAATTGAGCCCGTAGTGCTGCGGCACACCGCAGAGAAAGCCCAACCAGCCGCAGTAGAATGTTCCGAAGGTGAAGACCGCGATCAGAAAGGGATGCCCGCTCAGGACGAAGCCGAGCGCAATGGCACTGTGGCCAAGGATTAGCGTGCGAGCCCAATTGCGATGGTGGTGTCGCAGCTTTAAATCTGCGGCGGGGATCACGTGGTTGTACCAATCACCCGCGATGCGACCCCTGGCGTGTCCCCAGACGAGTTGCAGCTTTGCCCGGGTCGCTTGTGGATTCCACGCCAACAATCCGAGCCAGACCTTCCAGCGCTTGAGCGTGAACTTGACCGGCAGCAGCACTTCGCCATCATGGGCATCGTGACAGGTGGCTTGATGATGCTGGGCATGGCTTTGCTGATACCAGATGTAATCGGACCAGCTGATGAACGCATAGATGACCTCAAAGATCTCGTTCAAGAACCGTGTTTTGAATACGGTTCGGTGCTGGAGTTCATGGATCGCGATGAGGCCCATGAAGGGGCCCATGGTGCCGTGAATGAACAGCGCGGCGACGAGGAGCGGCACTGACCAGTGCCAGGTGTCGACGCCGACTTGCAGGAACGCGGCGTATGCCAGGACGCCCGTTGTGGCGAACCAGGCGAGGTGCAAACCAGTCTGCAGCCAACCCCGCCGGTCGTCACGCTGCATCAGTCGATTGAGCTCATCCCGGTCGATTGGACTGCGATACCAGTCGATTCGGTTGGTGGAGTCAAATGCTCTGGCCATAGGACTATCATCCCTTTCTGACGTTCGTAGTCTAACATCGGGGACGTCCGCTGGCAGGTCTGCGGCGGGGCTTGTCAGGGCGAGATGATGGCGGGACAGGAGGATTGGGACAGACGTGCCGGGGTGGCCGCGAATAAGATGGATCTTTCTTTTCGTCCCGAGCGATGGCGTCATGGTCAGATAGTACCTGTCCCCGGGTCTGGGATAAGAAATAGATAACCCGCAGGCAAGTCACAGCGAGGAACGACATGTCAGACCTGATTGGCGCGGACGCCGACAATGATGAACCGATACTCACTCCGGTACGGGAAGTCCACCGATTTGATGAAGGCGCGTTGTCGCGCTATCTCGCCACGAATCTCGATGGTTTCAGGGGCGACCTGTGCGTCGAGCAATACGTGGGCGGATCGTCCAATCCTACTTTTCTGCTGCATTCCCACGATGCGCGCTGGGTGATGCGCAAAAGACCACCGGGCACGTTGCTGCCGTCCGCCCATCAGGTGGAGCGAGAGTATCGGGTGATGCATGCACTCAGGGAGTCGGACGTGCCGGTTCCAAAGATGCATCTCTTTTGCGACGACGATTCCATCGTCGGCCGGTCCTTCTACATCATGGAGATGATTGAAGGGCGAATAACGCGTTCAGAAATGCCGACGTTTACCCCTGCCGAGCGTCGTCTCATTTACGATGACTACATCCGCGTGCTGGCGGCGCTGCATCAGGTAGATCACGTGGCGGTCGGCCTTGCACGACACGGTCGGCCCGGCAACTATTTTGCCCGCCAGATTGATCGGTGGACCAAGCAGTACCGTGCCGCGCAGACCGATGACATTCCGGCAATGGAACGATTGATTGAGTGGATGCCGGTGAACATTCCCGAAGGTGAAGAGGTCGGTGTGATCCACGGTGACTATCGGGTTGGCAATGTGTTGATACATCCGACTGAGCCGCGTATTGCCGCGGTCCTTGATTGGGAGTTGTCGACTTTGGGGCATCCATTGGGCGACCTCGGCTATCACGCAGCGTATGCCAATCACGGCGAGTTCGAGCCGTTTGCAGATGAGCTTGAAGAGCGCGGGCTGCCGGACGAAGACCACTGGAAGCGGCGATATTGTGAGTTTACGGGTCGGGACGATATTGCGCACTGGAACTTCTACGTTGCGTACAACCTTTTTCGCCTCGCCGGGATCATTCAGGGTGTCTACAAACGCGGACTGGATGGCATCGCGAGTTCGGCGTTTGAACTGGACTCACAGCGCGCGAGCGTGGCTGTGCGTGCCGAACGGGCCTGGCACCTGGTCGAGCGAATAGAGGCAGGTTAGCGCCGGTCGAGACCCTCCGTGTCCCGTTAGATGAGGTTGGATATCGACAGGGTGGTTCCCTCCTGACACCACCCTGTCAGGAGGGGGCTGCTAAGGTTGACGCCTGACCTTACTGGCTCGCGAACAATGGGATGGAAGCAGCGAAATCGAATGGCTCGTCTGCGCAAAGAGCGCCGGTTGCTCCTGCTGGCGCGCCCGACCCGGCCGCGTCATTCGCGTTGCCGGGCGAGGGCTCGCTCCGGGGAAGCCACGGACCCCGTGATGGCGCCACCGGCAGTCATCGCGGGGGAGCGTCTCGACCCGCACCGGTAGATCATGCCGGAGGTCTCGACCAGCACCCGTAAATCACGAAGGAGGTCTCGACCAGCAGTCGTATATCCCGATATTCTTGCTTTGAAGACACCTGTCCGGACAGACCGGGCGAAGTAAGGCTAGCCGCGGAGGAGACGAGCAGTTTGAAGACCCATCTGACAGAAGATGAAAAGCGCGAATTCCTGACCAACGGGTTCATTGTCATACGCGATGCCGTTCCAGCGGACGCGGCCGAGCGGGCGCGCAAGCTGATCAGTGACAGCTTGCCGACGGACGAGCGACGGTTGCTCGTTCCCTCAGAACTCGCCACAGACGACGACGTGCTTGGGCTCTTCAATCGGAGCGCTGCCAGACCGATCATCCGCAACGAGATGGGCCCACATCCTGAAGTAATCAGTTGTCAGGTGGCTGTGACGCCAGGCAACGACCGTATGGGTGGCAAGCCATTTCCGCACGTGGATGGCAGTTGGGGTGGCGTTATTCCATCCGACCCCGACGCCATTGACTGGGCGCGTGGCCGGCCGCTTGAGGCTGAGCGGTATTTTGGCGAAAACGATGAGCGCCGCGGCACTAACGACGGGCAACTCTGGCAGGATCCCGATCGCCGCATATCGCTCGGCAGCTACACTGCCTTGGTCGGCGTCTGCCTGAACGATCAAACGCTCCCGGCGAAGGGCCAGTTCGCTGTGCTGGCCGGCCTGCATGAGGAGGTCGAGGCCGCATTCAGGAGGCAGCGGGACACCGGCAGCATCATTGGGCCAGAAGGGCTTGATTGGCCGCGGATCAAGATGAATGAGGATGGGCGTCCGTTTTTGAATGGCCTGCCCGGGGTTGTTCGAAGGAAAGCAGCCGAACGTGCACAGTCCGCGGAGCCGCCTTCGGGCTGGCCCTGGCCCGAGCTGACGCCGGTGTTGCTGAACAAGGGCGATGCGGTCATCGCGCTGCACAGCATTCCGCACACACCGACGCCGAACTACAGCGATGATCCGCGGATGAATGTCTATTTTCGGATCAGGCGTTTACGTGAAGACAATCCTCACGAAGGTAGTCGGCGGCTCGGCCATGGCGTGAGCGATCACCTCGATCGTGGCTACTACGGACAGTTTCTTGACTACCCGCCGAACTACGATCCATGGCAGGCCAGCATCGACGCCCTTTGCGACCACTGGAGTGAGTGGGACGGCTTGAAGGCGCTTGCGGCCGGTCGTCACCACGGATCGGGCGCTGAAATCTGAGCGAAATAGCTGGTTCCTGTCCCAGAACTTCGTTCTGGGACGTGCGGAGCAGGGATGCACGGCCATTTTCTGCAAGCCTCTTTACTGCAAGCCTCTTTACTGCAAGATCATGCGAGGTTTGCGTGCAAACCGACTCCCAAGAATTATCAGGATGACAATTTTGGAACAGGAACTCGCTGGACTGCGCCAACAGCCAGGACCAGAATTGCGCGTCATCGTAGGTGCGAGTCTAGCTGTCGTGGCCGACGCCCGGATATACGGTTAGCGCCACATCTGCACCAGCGGCTTTGAGCGCATCGACCATCTCCGATGACTGCGATAGCGGCACCACCTGATCTGCTGTGCCGTGGAGAACGCGAATCGGAACGTGCGCATAGGTTGGTGCAAGCGCCGGGTCGCCACCGCCGGAGATAGGGGCCGCTGCCGCAAAGCGTGACGGTGACCGCGCGAGCAGCGCCCAGGTGTCGTATCCGCCCATTGACAGGCCGGTCAGGTAGATGCGCCGCTTGTCGACGTTGTTGGTTGCCAGCGTGTGGTCGATTAGTGTGTTCAGTTCGTCGAGATCCCAAAAACTGTCTGAGCGGCCTGGGGCGAAACTAGGATGAAGGGCAGTGCATCGCCGACCTCGACCAGCTTCGGTGGCACGTGAACCTTGACCTGGTTCAGGTTGCTGCCGCGCTCACCGGCGCCGTGCAGAAAGATGACCAGCGGACACGGCTCAGTGCGATCCGGGGCCTCGGGCACGTAGAGGAGGTGGGGTATCGGTTTGGACATGGCCGCTTGCCTCGATGGGGAATGGTCCTCGTGTGGTTGCAACGCGCAGCCAGCGGTAGCACCCAGGGCGATAAGGAGGGTGGTCAGCCGAAGAAAGTGCCGATCATTACCCGTCAATAGGCGTACTGATCGAGTCGCGACTGGGCTTGTGTCAGCCCCTTGCCGCGAACCTTGGAATCATCAAGCCAATCGGCGACTGCCGCAGCCTCGTAGCCGAAGCCATCTGCTGATGCTTTGATCTCCGGAATCGTCATCCAGAAAGCGCCCTTGTCCGGCACCGGAAAACCGTTCGTGTTCATCGGGTAGGCGTAAATCCGGCTAAGCTGTTCGCCCTCTTCATAGTCGCCAACGTAACTGATCCACGGCGGCTCAAGACGCAGTTGATCGCGGATATGCGACTTGCAGGCGTCGATGTAATTGCCGATGTCCCAGTCGGGGATTGCCTGCTCAACGTGCACCGGTCCACCGGGGAACGTGAGTTTGCCGTTCTCTGCACACATCAGAAACTGGCGCTCGTCGCGAAAGGTTCGTTCGAGCAAGAGTCTCGTTGTCCCGATTTCCCGGTTGCTGTGCACTGCAATCAGGTCCCGGTTCTGGGGAGAGAGCGCCTCAAAGGCCTCGTCATCAAAGAGGTAGTAGCCCGTCGCCGGCGGGTACTGCTTTGCCGCGTACTTGTTGAACAGACCGACGCGGTGAAGGTCGGACCTGTTTCCGGCCGCTTTGTGCCAGGTATGCATGTTCATGATCAGGAGATCGCCGCGCTTGAGCAGCGGGTCGATGAACCCGTCCGGGTCTGGTGAAATAGCCGGGTCAACGTGGAGTGCCCGCTCGCCGTTGTCTTTGATTCGGCCCAGGTGGTGGGACCCGGGGTAGACGAACAACTGGCCGGTCTCGGCATTGAAGTCAGTCATGGGAATAATCGTAAACAGCCAATTCATGGACGAACCGACCGGGCGCCAGCGCTTGTAGTCGTTGTGCGCCGGGATCGGCGCGCCCCCTGGCGTGCGGTCATAGAGAACGAACGCCGTGAGGAAGACGTCGTCGTCCAGCAGGGTCCGGGCAGGTTCTACCACCTGAGGATGCTCGACGATGAACGCGAAATCCGGATCCTTGAGTGCGCTGTGCGCGAGGGTGTAGCGACCGGGCGCCGGATACTCAAGGTCACCCATCGTGGCGTTGAGCGGTGGATTGCGCGAGAACGCGGCATCGAGTCGGTCGAGATCCCCGATGTCGAAGGTGTTGCGCAGAATGACAAATCCGTCGCGTTCGTAATCCGCGATTTGCGCTGGCGAAAGCATGTTTGTCCTCCATTTCGAATGAAGTGCGTGAATGAGGCGGTGACCTGAAGCGCCTGAGTCTAGGCGCTACGATCGGCGACTGTAAACTCGGCCGCTGCCTGACTTGCAAACCGACTCCCAAGAATTGTCAGGATGACGATTCTTGGGACAGGAACCAGCTTGCTTGCGCCGGAACAATTGCCGGGAGCCAATTACCGGGAGGAATGGCCCGGTTGAGAGCCCGCGTGACCGGTCCGGGAAGTCAAGACCCGATCGCTCAGTCCGAGATCTTCTTGTGCAGGTGGGGCAGGCTGGAGGGGTCGTTTGGATTCAAATGCTTTTTTTCGGTGCCGGTCGCCGTCACGTTTTCATAGGTGCCGTCGTAGCGCTTCTCCAGCCGTGTCCACCCGTTGTTTTTGAGCTCGCTGTTGCCCGTCGGCGTGTTAGCCATCGGAGCGGCCGTAAAGATCCGTCTGACGTGGGCATCGGGCGGCGTGCCGCCCAGGTCCTGGCCGCCACATTCACAAAGCTCGCCCCAGGTCGTAAACTTGGTGGTCATCCCGTGGATGACTTCCACAACCTCTTCGTTGGCCTCGCAGTAATAGTCGTACCGTGGCATTTTTGTCTGTGTCCTGACGCTTGAGCCGGATTCTCGCAACTGGAAGCGATGCTTGACAAGCAGTTGTCAAACTCGACGGCAATTTGGGATGTCGGGTCCGCAGATATGAGCGTGAGATGAAACCACCTCACCACGACCCAGAACGATGACCGGCGCCCCAACTCTATTCGATAGTAGTCGCTTGCTACGACTTCATCGTGCGGGGCCGGAACGCGACGGGTTTGGTGATGCAGAGGAAGGCATAGAAGCCAGCGCTTTTCTGGATTGGTTGAAGTCCAGTCACGCCGAGGTTGCTGTCGTCAAAAAGCTTGATCGCGTCGAAGACGTTGAAGCGTTTCTTCAGGCAACACGCAAGGTCCGCAACAGCGGGCGCGTGTCGGCGGGTCGCCAGGAAGACCGAATTCCGAATTCGGTTCAGGTATTGCTGAACATTGCCGAGTGCGAGACGGACCTCGGACAGGTCGGGTCCCCCACCATTGGCCACACCATCGACCTCTGTCCGCACGGCCTCTGCGTCTTTAACCAGCAGGAGTTGCCCACGGCTGCGGTCCTGCGCCTGACGATCAACGCCGTCGGTTTCCCGATTGCCATCTACAACCTCGTCGGTGACCCGCGCTGGGCCGCAAGCGATGACGAGGGACAGCGCATGGGCATCCAGATTCTGGAGGCGCAGGATTTCTCGCGCTGGGAGCGGGAGTTCCCCAGACGCTTCGTACGCTAGCTCTTGTCCCAAAATTGTCATCCTGACAATCCTTGGGAATCGGTTCGCAAGCGAACCGCGCTGGCAATGATCCATCTTTCGCACGTTACGTTTCCTGTGGGCCGCTTTCCACCGCGGGTGATGGCGGGTTACTCTGGCGCATGAATTTCAAAGGTGTACGCATATTCGACGGCGAGTCGGTCCTCGACCCTGGGCTTGACGGAGTAGTCGTCGAACAGGGCAGGATCACGAAGCTGTGCCCAGGCTCCGAGCTGCCGGGCGATGCAAAAGACCTCGGTGGGCTGTGGATCATCCCGGGCCTGATTGATGCGCACGTGCATCTGTGTCTCGATCCATCGATTTCTGATCCGCTGTCGCACCTGACGGACCCCGCGCTGTTGATGTCAGCGATGGCCGAGCGCGCATCCGCGATGGTCAAGGCGGGGATAACCGCCGCCCGCGATCTGGGTGGCGGCAACTTCGTCGAACTCGCGCTCCGTGACCGCATCAACCGCGGCGAGATGCCGGGCCCGCGCCTCTTGTGTGCAGGCCAGCCGGTCACGTCGACAGGCGGACACTGTCACTTCTGGGGCGGGGAAGCCGCAGATCTCGAGGCCGCCCGTGTGGTCATCGAGCGTCAAGTCGAGCACGGCGTCGATCTGATCAAGGTCATGGCGACGGGTGGCAATATCACGCCCGGATCGAAGCCTGCGGACTCGCAGTTCGACCTGGCCACATTGACTGCCATCGTTGCTGCCGCCAAGGACTGCGGTCACGCTGTTGCTGCGCACTGCCACGGCACGGAAGGCATCGGCTTCGCTGCGGCGGCAGGAGTAACGACCATTGAGCACTGTTCCTGGGCTGGCGCGGCGGGTTGGGGACTCAATTACGATGCCGCGGCCGTTGAGGAAATGGTCCGACAGGGAACCTGGGTGTCCCCGACGATCAACTCTGGATGGCGCCGCCACGCCCCCGGAAGTGATCGGGAGAAGCTCCTCAACAAGAACTTTGCGCGACTGACAGACGCAGGCGTGCGGCTCATCGCGTCGACTGATGCAGGAATCCCCAACGTCTTTCACCATCATCTGCCGCTCGCGTTGCCGCTCTTCGC
>CAVOBC010000189.1:0-8856 GCA_963693635.1 Gammaproteobacteria bacterium
GTCCCAGTTGTCCGGGGTTGTCGCCTTGCGATGCAGATAGCGCAACCAGCCGAGTGAACGGTCGTCCAGCGCGGTCACAGGATCGCGCGGCTGCGGCTGCGGCCGCTGCGGCTGCTGCGGGTGCTGCGGCAGCTAAGGGTGCACGTTAGTGCGAGTTCAAGGACCGGGTTCATTGAGGCGTCCGTCGGTAGCGTTGAATCAAGACGATTATGGAGGTTGCCCGAGCGATCATCAAAGTCACGCGCGCTGGACCCGCTGTGGCGCACGCAGCGTGAGACATCTGCCCGGGTCCTGCGGGCAAGAATCGTACGTGTGGGTCACTAATGTACGAACCCCGTCATCGGATACGTAAGACATCGACCCGGATTTAACGACACGGATTTAACGACACACACCTTTCGCGGCGCACAGCCGTAAGCGTTGGCCTACAGGGAGCCGGGACGATGTCGGGCAGAGATGTGCGAGCGTTTTGTAGGAGATGGCCCCCGATTTGCGTGCGACATCGTCCAGGGCGTGGCCTGCGATCGCTCACGCTTGTCGCAAGCGGGCTGAGGCCCGCGACTCTGAAAAGTGCAGGAAAGCACTTTTTCAGCACCCCGCAAGAACGGAATTCGTCCCCGGATTCGTTGGCACGGCTTGGTTACACTCGGAATCTCCCCCGGCCTCGAAACGATGCAAACAATGACGCAATCGGCGGACAACCCCGACTTTGACAAAGCAGCCTTTATCAATCGCGTGATGAAGCTCAAGCCCAACCCGGCATTGACGGACGGCATCGAACTCTCGTCGCAGGATCAGGAACGCGTGACCCTGGCGGTTGCTGATGTAAAACGTGTCGGCTACGCCATCATTGAAGACTTCCTGGATGCAGAGCGACTGGCGCGTGTGCAGGCAGACATGGAGCCAATCTTTCAGATGACAGGGGAACGGGATGCAACCGGCAGCGGCCGCCACGAAGGGCTGCAAACGGTTCACGTACACAACCTCTTTGCCAAGACCCGGGCTGCGGATGACATCGCGATTGATCCAATATTGCTTGCCGCTATCGAGGGCGTGTTGGGGCCCCAGTTTCAGATGTCGGTGGGTACCGCGATGTGTCCTGATCCGGGGGTCGACCCGCAGGGATTGCATCAGGACGACGGGCATTATCCACTGCCGCGTCCGCGACCGCCGTTCATTGCCAATACGCTGATCGCGCTCGACGACTTCACTGAGGCGAACGGCGCGACGCAGTTGGTACCCGGCAGCCATCTGCTCACAGAGCGGATCGAGGGGGATGCCCCGGTCAGTTTCGCAGTGATGCCGGCGGGTTCGCTCCTCGTCTTTGACGGTGCCCTGTGGCACGGCGGGGGCGGCAATCGAACCTCAGACCAGCGCCGCCGCTCCATCAATCTCAACTTCAACCTGTCGTGGCTGCGCCAGCAGGAAAACCAGTATGTGGGCATTCCGCGCGATGTCTGGCTCGGGATGCCAGAGCCTCTGCAACGCCTGCTTGGCTTTCAAAAGGTCAACTTTCTGTATGGCAGTGTGGACTACACGGACCCACTCGTATATTTCAAAGCGCATCCGTAATGCCGACACAAAGGGGTGCCGCCAGAAAGAGGCGTCGACAGCTAAGAGGCGAGGACGCAGGGTTATGTCAGGACCGGTCATCCCGGGGCTGCGATGAGAGGGCACCGACAATCGCGTCGATGGGGGCAAGCGTCAGCCGGCCGTCTATCTCGCGTGGCGGCACGAACTCGCAGCCCCAGTCGGTCAGTGTTTGTACCGATTGACTGACCCGGGGATTGGCCCACTGGCCACGATTCATACCCGGGGCAATCACGATTCGGCAGCCGGTCCCCAGCGCGTCTCCCAGCATCGCCGTTGCCAGATTGTCGGCGATGCCTGCGCTCAGTTTGTTGAGTGTGTTGAACGTGCAGGGTGCGACCAACATCGTGCCGAAGGGGAAGCGGTCGAGCGGCGGCTGCCCATAGTCCGCAATCCAGTGATTGCCGTCGATGTCCATCAGCGCTGCGGGATCCGTAACCAGCTCAACGTTTGGCGTAAGCACCGAATACACCTCGGCGCCCGTGGACACCAGGGATCGGATCAGTTCCGGTGCGTGTCGACAGCTACCTGCCCCGCACACAAAGACGAAGATCGGCCCGGTCGGGCTATCCACCCGGTTAGACATGTTCATTCATGGCAAAAGCGATTCAGTGGGTCATCGCGTAGATGATGTAATTGATAGCATGTTGATAGGCGCGATTGGTGTACTGCAGCGCGTATTGCGGAATGTCGGCGTGCTCCCACGCGTCCCCCAGATCCATGTTGAAATTGATGGCGACCATCAGGTGCTTGTCATCGTCGTAGATGCCTCGCCAGTGCGGGGTGATCCCGTCACGCTCATGGGTCATGCCCCGCATGGCCGCGCCGATTCCCGGAATCTGCACGGGCTCAGACAGGTCGTAAACCGTGTGGAAGACGGGGTCCGTCCGCGGAATCTCGATGATGGGTCTATCCGGAAAAATCCGCCGCATGCCGATGGCAAAGCCGTGCCACTCGCGGCTGCCATGAAAGTCGTCGACGAGCATGAAGCCACCGCGCAGCAAGTACTCGCGCAGGCGCCTAGCCTCTTCATCACTCAACTCCCAGGTGCCGGGTTCGACGAGATACAGCAGTGGGTAGTCGAAGATATCGTCATCCATGATCCCGATACGGCGACTCTCGTCTGCCGTGTTGATCACGGTCAACCGGTTGATGCCGCGCACCAGATGCTGGTCTGCGTCCGGGTAGTCGGTCAACCAGCGTTGCCGATAGCCGCGATCGAAGCCGGTGCTATAACGCAAACGCGCAAACTGAAAGTCAGTGTGGAACGCGAGCGGGCCATTGTCATCCCAACTGTCCTCGGCGATGCAACGATCTGGCAGCAATGCGAGTGCGGCAATTGCGCAAACCACCGTGAGGTGCCGGCATCTAGCGATCAATTGAGGAAACCAATGATGGTCGTCTGGCTGGGAGCAAGCGTTTGGCCCCGCAATGTTGAACGGCAAGCGTACAGAATCTGGCGCGTGACTCACAGGACATCCGACCGGCTGAATCCCGACAGCGTTCGCCATGTCGGGTCGAGTGCGTTCCGCCCTGTGCCCGAGACGCGACACCCTCAGCGAATCACGACCTCGACGGCCGCCTGTACCAACGCGGCCCCGACCCAGGCGAGCGGCGGGATCACGATATAAAAGACAAAGCGCTGCATGATCGAAATGTCGATGGGCCAGGTGACCGTTGCCCGGGTGCGCTCGGGTCGAAGACCTGTCTTGGGCCGCCCGTTTTGCGAAGTCGATCAACGCGGGTGTCGATCAATTGGGCGGTGAAGAAGATGTCGGCACACTGATCGAAGCGGTTGAATCCGGGCTCGTGGCAACTGCACGCATCGATGAGTGCGTGACCCTGATTCTGCGGGCCAAATTCTCGCTAGGCCTCTTTGACAACCCTTACGTTGTCGAGGCGAACGCAGAGCAATTACTCGGCAGCGATGCCTTTAAGGCGGCCGGCCTTGAAGCCCAGAAGCGTTCGGTCATCTGCCTGAAGCGGCCCCGCTCGATCGATTCCACATCTGATTCGTTACCAAATACCTACCTTGATGGCTTCGATGCCGAGACAAGCGTCGCCGGCGGCGTAACAACGTCGGCGGAGGCTGACGTGATCATCGCGAGAATCGGCACGCCGCATCAGGTTTTGCACCCCAATCACTTCTTTGGTGCGCGGCAGCAGGAAGGCGAGATCGATTACAAGCCGGACAATTCTGATCGGACGCGGTTGGAGGCGCTCGCGATGCTCGCGCTCACCATCGCCGTTGTCGGGATGAGTCGGCCCGCGGTCCTGGCAGACATCATCGATCAGGTTGACGGCCTCTTCGTTGAGCTTGGCGTCTCCGATATGCCCCTGCTTGATGTGACCTTGGGCGTCAAGATGCTGCAGGCGTCCTGCCGTTTGAGCTTCCCGCATCGATGGTTGCCGTACGTGAACAACAGCCGGATTTGACCGCAGACATCGAAGCGCCCCTCTTTAGGATGGGCACCAATGGACTGCGGCGCGACGACGATCGAACAGGCGGGTAGGTCGATAGTGCTGGTGCATCCAGGGGCTTCCCCGATGGCGAATCAGCAGGCGTGCGACGCTGATATGCTTGGGTTGACCTGCCTGCCCCAAAGCGACGTCTTTGTGCCGGTGACTTCTAAAACGCACCTTTGAGAGAAAGAGAGAGTCCTATGTCTGACGTCGTCAGCTACCAAGTCGATGGCCGCACTGCCATCATCCGCATCGAACGACCGGAGAAAATGAACGCCCTTGATGAAGATGTCATCCAGGGTCTGCGGAGCTGCCTTCGTCGATTCGAGGCGAGTGATGAGGCAAGTGCGATTCTGTGCGCGGATGGTGATCGGGCGTTCTCGGTCGGTGCCGATATCAAGAACCCGCCGGGCGAGATGTGGCAGGGCGTGCCGGGCATCGGTGTTGCGACCACCAAACCGGTGATTGCCTGCGTGCAGGGATATTGTGTTGGGGGTGCCTATATTCTCGTGCAGATGTGCGACCTCGCGGTTGCTGCCGACAACACGATTTTCAAGTACCCGGAAGCCCAGGTGGGCTTCACCGGTGGTCTGATTGCTGGATGCGTGGCCAGGATCCCGCACAAGATTGCGATGGAATTCATGCTCTGTGGACTGGATCTCGATGCACAGCGCGCGTACGAGGTGGGCATGGTCAATAAAGTTGTGCCCCTCGGTCAGCAATTGGATGCCGCGCTCGAGTACGCCCGCATCTTTGAAGTCAGTGCGCCCCTCGTCGTCAAGACGATCAAGCGTTTTGTCGGTGAAACGATCGCACAGAGCCCGGCCGAGCGAGCAGCAATCGCGCGCGACGCACTCCTGGGGGTCAGTCAAAGTGAAGACGGTGCAGAGGGTCGAGCGGCCTTCAAAGAGAAGCGCCCACCGCAATTCAGGGGCGTGTGAATGGTCGGGGACACAACGGCATCCACCGGGGTCGTCGATGGCTGAGCGCAGGGTTTCGGGCTCGCTGATCGCACTGCCGTGTCGGATGACTGTCGTTGGACAAAGGCCGTACACTGGCGGTGCTTGAAAGTGCCCTCCCGCACTTTTCAGGGTTGCAGGCCTCAGTCCGCTCGCGGCTCTTCTTTCGTCCAATCGAGGCGTCCAAACCCGGGAGACCAAACCCTGGCGACCAAAACCCAGACGACCAAACTCAGGTGCAGAAAAATGACAGACAAGCTAACCGGCGGTGACACGTTTCCATCCGTGGCGCTCAATGTGGCGGGGGGCGGCCAGATTAAGCTGCCAGAAGACCTTAGTGACAATCTCACGATCGTACTTTTCTATCGTGGCTACTGGTGACCCTATTGCATCCGGCTGTTAGCCGGATATGAAGCGCGCCGTGCCGCGTTCGCAGAGATCGGTGTCGGCATCGTTGCGGCGTCCGTGGATTCGGAAGAGAAGACACTTGAGGTGGCAGCGCCACTTGGGTTTCCGGTTGCGCATGGTGTTACCCGGGAAGTTGGCGATGCCCTGGGCTCATGGTGGGACGAGCGGCGCGATCACATTCAGCCGAGCGAGTTCGTACTAACTGCCAAGGGGCGGGTCATGATGTCAACGTACAGCAATTCACCGGTAGGACGGATGGACGCCGGGGAAACCCTGAGCTTGCTGCAGATGATGGCAGAGCGACGCAAACAGACAAGCTGAGTGACAAGCGCGAGGTGTGATGATGGCAGAGTTCTGGCGAGTCGCCTTTCCTGTACCCGGACAATCAGAGCGGATGGCGCGCGCCACGGAGGCGGCGGGCTGGGATGGCATCGCCTTTCCGGACACGCAGTGCGTGTCCGGGGACATCTACAGCGCGATGTGCCTGGCCGCGAAGGCAACGACGAAGCTGCAGGTCGCCGCGTCGGTGACGAATCCGGCAACGCGACATTCGTCGGTTACCGCATCTGCGATTGCGACCGTTCAGGTGGAGTCGGCGGGCCGGGCGGTGCTGGGAATCGGTCGGGGCGACTCTTCGCTTGGCTACATCGGTCGCAGCCCGGCGCCTGTCTCGACCCTTGAGGCGTATCTCGGGCAGGTGCAGCAATATCTCCGCGGGGAAGCCGTGGACATCGATGGATTCGAGAGCCGCAATCAGTGGATCGGAGCGAGTGGCCAGCCGAAGGTGCCGGTGGATGTCGCCGCGACCGGACCGCGGGTGATCGCACTTGGTGCGTGTCTGGCGGATCGCCTGACGTTGGCGCTGGGCGCGGACGTGGAGCGCATTGGTGCGGCGATTGAATCTGCAAGAGCAACGCGGGAGGCGGCGGGGCTTGATCCGGCTAGCCTCTCGTTCGGCGCCTTCATCAATATCGCCTGCGACGACGACATCAATCGCGCGCGCGCAATCGTGAAGGGCAGCGTCGGCACGTTTGCCCACTTCTCGGGCATGTCGCGTGCAAGTTCTGCGGGCCAGAAGGACGAGGCGATCTATCGTCACATTGGTGCGAATTACGATATGGCTAACCACGCGAGTGGTGCTGCAGGGCACATGCAGGCGGTGCCCGATGAGTTCATCAGTCGGTTTGGGATTACTGGTGGCGTCAGCTACTGCGCCGACCGGCTGGCGGAGTTGCAGGCGCTGGGACTTGATCGGTTCGTACTGTTAACGGGTTCACGGGACAGTGACGCCGCGAGCGCGGGCGCGAGTACTGCACGACTTGAGAGTGATGTGTTCCCCCAAATCCGCTAACCGTCACCCGCGGGTGTTTGCGCTCACAATCTCGTGATCAGGGTCAAGCCAGGGTTCGACCTTCCCTGAGGCGTTTGCGAAAGGGAATCCGGCCTGAGTAAACTCAGCGACCTGCACACTAATGAATGGGAGCACTGCTGATCGGCAGCACTGCTGATTGGCACGGAGATCGGCCTTCGAAGATTGGCCTTCGAAGATAACAGTACCGTGCGTCACGAAATGTTCGTCGTGGAGAAAAAAGCGTGAGCAATCAGTCGAACGACCCCGGTTCGTCCGCGTCCGGCGATCTGTCGGTCGTTCCAGACCCCGAAGAAGCATTGTCGCGATTGCGCAGCGAGAATGCGCGTCTGCGTGAAGAACTTGCCGCATTGCGGGCAGATCAGGATGGCGCGGGTGATGCATCGCGTGATCCATCGGGGGATGCATGGCATGCGGAGAAGGCTCGCGGCATTGTGTACGCGGATGGCAAGTCGGCCCACAGCGCCAAGTCCGCCGGCAGGATGCTTGCGCAACTGTCGAGCCTGTCCAAAGATCGCATGAAAGCGGGCCGCATCAGGAACAGTCGTGAGTTCGACGACCTGCCCGTGCCGAGTTTTGATGAAGCGCAACTGGAGGCGGACTTCGTTCGTTGGGGGTACTGCCTGGTTGCGGATGCGATGACCCCGGAACAGGTGCAGCGTCAGATCGACCGGATCGTTGATCAGGCTGCGGCCGAGAGCGAGTCCAACGCCGCGATCGTCACTCACCATGACGCGGCCCAACTTGTGAACAACCTGGTGCTTAAAGGGGCAGTTTTTCGTGACGCGGTGGAATTCAAGGAGTCTGCCGCGCAGAGGGGGCCGCTGGTTGACCGTCTGCTGACGAAAGTGATGGGCGACGGGTTCGGGCTGGGGTGTGCCCACGGGTCGATCGTTCATACGGGCGGCGGCTTGCAGGAGATGCACATAGACCAGGCCGGGTTGCCGATGCCGTATCCGCCTTATCCGTTCGGGTCGCTGATCATCTGGTGTTACAGCGACTTCGATCTGGAGCGCGGAGGTACCTACATCGTGCCGGGGTCGCACCGGAGTGCGAGCGGGGCAACCCGTTATCGCGATGGTGCGGACTTGCTGGGGCTGGTTGATGCCGAACATGGCCTGGTCGCGATCTGCGCGCCACCCGGCACCTGCATTCTCACCGATACCCGGGTGCTGCACTGCGGTGGTCGGCGCACGGCGCCGGGAACCCGATACGCCATGCGCTGTCACTACAACCGGCACTTCATCCGTGCGCTGCACGAGCAGTCGAATGCCAATATCCACGTTCCCGACGACGTCTATCAGGTGCTGTCACCAAGGCTGAAGCAGATGATGGGAATCACCGAGAGTAACGCTGCACCGCTGACGGAGATGTCGGCAACCCGGACATGAATGGGTCTTTTGGCGCGACAACGTGGCGACCCTTTTTGTCGCATTCCTGATCAGGCGGATTATTAAGAGGTAAACACCAGTCATGACCGGAGCAAAGATCGAAGATCTTGAAACCGACCCGATTCCGCCGGAGTTCCACCCGCAGACCGTCGCGGGAAACTCGCCAGACGATGAGCAACTGCAGGACGCACGTTGGTTTGCATCGGGCGAGCCGTTCCGTTCAATGCACAAGAACAACCCCTGGCTATTGCCGCCGACGGAGCAGGATGGCGTTAAAGCCATGCGGCCGGATGGCTCGCTTGCCTGGCCAATTTCCTGCCCACTCTTCGATGCGGGCAGGGGTGCCGAAGGCGGCGGCCTGAATGGCACGCCGTATTACGACACGACCGTTGCGCGCAAGCATGATTACTGGCGGCAGTTTGACGATATGCCGCGGGAGACCAAAGACATCAAGCGCGCTCGCCGTGATCTCGCCACGTACGGCTTTTGTCTGATCGAAGATGGCATGAGCGAATACCAGCGTTCGTACATGCGCGATCGTCTGGACGAGCAGGCGAAAGCGGAGCGCGAGTGCGGTCTTGCCGACATGTCACCGTACTTTCATATCATGTGGACGTTGGTGAACAAGGGCGATTGCTTTGCCAAATGCATCGAGTTCGACCCGGAGTGGGTGCAA
>CAVOBC010000190.1:0-8848 GCA_963693635.1 Gammaproteobacteria bacterium
TGTTGACCGACCCAGACGAGATTCAGCTATCCCGCTCCGGCGGCAACTCGTACCACCTGCTGAATGACGAGGAGACACGGGAACGGGGTGAGGTGCCAGACAATCAGGTCATCCATCACTCCATCATGAAGGCAGATGTCCGTGGCGCGATGCGAGTCACCTCGGAACTGACAAAGCAGAACCTGAATCCTGCCGCCTATTCCAGTTCCAACTTCTTCGAGCCGCTGAATCGATTACTTGAGATCTACGGTGCGACCAAAGTGCTGGTAGAGGGTGACGCTGTGACGCTCTGTCAGCAGGAGTACAGCGCGAGCCCTGGCGAGTGGTATTGCGTTGCGCGCGGCTGCGGCCTTGCGCGGGAGATGATCGACATCGGTACCGCCAGGAACGCCGCCTCTCGCAAAATCGGGCTGCCGGCGCTCGAACTCGGTATCGGCATCTCGCACCTGCCGGAACGCCCGCTGTTTCTGGTCGACGAAGAGCGACCCATCATGATTTCTGCCGCGATTGGGGACGCCGACAGAATCGCCACCAGCAACAAGATGCTGCGCGACAAGGTCAAACCGGCACCGTTTGCCGTGCAGGTGATTGCATCCGAAAGCGTTGCGCGGACGCAACACAACGTCAACGGCGTTCTCCTGTCGAACGACAGCTTTCGCAAATTGGGCTCTGAGATACAACTCCGACTGCGAAAGGTCACGATGCTTGAGAACGAGCACACGTTCTATGTAGGCCGTTACCCGGATCAGAAGGGCAAAGAGCGCGACCTCGTGATTCGCGAAGGGGCCGTCGCGCGCGTCGAGAGCGACAGTCTCGTCACGGGCAAAGCAGGGATTACTTTTATGAGGTTGTCACCAGCACCCGTATTGCAGCCCACGTGCTTGGTCAGTAGTTGCGAGGTTTCCTGCGAGACCCTCAAAGCTGTGGAGGTGGCGGGGTGAGGTGCGTCCGGAGGCTGCACCGATGAACGATCAACGACCCCACAAGCACCTCCCCCCACCCCGACTTGCGGATCTGGGCCTCCAGCCTTTAGTCGCAGAGGGTGAGCGACGCTCCGGCGAGCGATTGCGACGCCCCAAGCGGTTCCGTTTTCAATTGCTTGGCGACTACATCGCAGAAAACTTCGACACGATCTGCCCGGACGGCGGGACGCGGATCGCGGATGTCGGTGGCGGCAAGGGCATGCTCGCCTATCTGCTGGGACAGCATGGCTATGAGTGCACGGTTCTGGACCCGCAGTACCAGCCACTGCCGGACAAATACAGGGATCTAAGGACGGGGAAGCGGGTCCGGATCCCCACTTCCGCGGAGGTACCCCATCGAGCGGTCCCTTTCGAAACCGCGCACGGGCGCAACTATGACTTGCTGGTTGGCTTGCATGCCCACGGCTCGAACCTCGCGATGCTGGAATCGGCAGCGTGCCACCAGACATCCGTCGTGCTGCTCCCGTGCTGCGTCATCGGCGAACCCGAGGCACCTGCGGCCGGGCAAAGCTGGTTTGTCTGGCTCACGGGGCGGGCAACGGCGCTCGGACTCAAGGTCACCTACTTTCACCTTAACTTCAAAGGACAGAATATCGGTTTTATCGCAGCACGCACTTGACTTCTGTAGCTCGCCCATGGCTGTTAACCCGCTCATGGCTGTTAACCATCGGAGGCGCAGCCAACGTCAGTCTATCTATATCTAACGTCAATCTCCGCCATCGCTCTGTCCAGCACCGATCTGTCAATGCCGATAGAGCCGCAATCACTCGACGATCGACCGAGCCCCAGACATCTATCTTGCGTCTTGACACGCCAGTTGCTTAGCCCTTTGCGGTAACGGTGCTAGAATGCCCGGTTTTCCGATGGTGGAGGCGCAAACGTGGGCGAGAGCGGCGGCCGGAGTTTGTATCAAAAAGTGTGGGATGCGCACAAAGTAGGGCAGTTGCCAAACGGACAGCACCAGCTCTTCATCGCGCTGCACCTCATTCACGAGGTGACGAGTCCGCAGGCCTTCGGCATGTTGAAGGACAAAGGCTTGAGCGTCGCCTATCCGGAACGCACATTCGCAACCGTTGACCACATCATTCCGACGGACAATCAGGCGCGGCCGCTCGCCGATGACATGGCCGAGCAGATGATTCAGGTGCTGGTCGATGCGACCGCCACGCATGGCATTGAGTTCTTCGCGCCGGGCTCCGGCGATCAGGGGATCGTCCATGTCGTGGGCCCGGAACTGGGGCTGACCCAGCCGGGTACGACGATCGGTTGCGGCGACTCCCATACGTCGACCCACGGTGCCTTTGGCTGCATTGCGCTGGGCATCGGCACGAGCCAGGTGCGCGACGTTCTTGCGAGTCAAACCCTCGCGATGGACCCGCTCAAGGTTCGCCGAATCAACGTCAACGGCAAGCTCTCGGCGGGCGTTGGCGCCAAAGACGTCACGCTGCACATCATCCGCACACTCGGGGTCAACGGCGGTGTCGGATTCGCCTACGAGTATGGCGGCGATGTGATTGACCGTATGTCGATGGAAGAGCGCATGACCGTGTGCAACATGAGCATCGAGGGCGGCGCGCGTTGCGGCTACGTCAACCCCGATGCAACGACCTTCGATTATCTGCGGGGCAGGCCTCGCAGCCCGGCCAATTTTGAGGCGGCCGTTGAGCGCTGGCGGTCCTTTGTCTCCGATTCGGACGCGCGCTACGACGACGTTGTGGACATTGAAGGCGCTGATATCCCGCCCACCGTGACCTGGGGCGTAACGCCAGGACAGGCAATTTCCGTCAAGGAGCGAACACCTGACCCGGCACTGGTTGAGGGCCTTGCGAGAAACCTCGTAACCGACGCGTTGCGTTACATGCAGCTCGACGGCGACACGCCGATTGAGGGCACGGCAATCAATGTTGCCTTCATTGGCAGTTGCACCAACGGGCGGCTATCGGATTTTGAAGCGGTCGCCAACGTGATCGCTGGCCACAAGGTGGCGGACTCGGTCCGTGCGATCGCGGTACCCGGTTCAGAGAAGGTGGACGCAGACGCGAGGGCACGGGGTCTTGACAAAATCTTTACCGAGGCCGGGTTTGAATGGCGACTACCTGGGTGCTCGATGTGTCTTGCCATGAATCCCGACAAACTGGTTGGCGATGAGATTTGCGCCTCCAGTTCAAACCGCAACTTCATGGGCCGTCAGGGCTCCCCCTCGGGGCGGACGATTCTAATGAGCCCGGTCATGGTTGCGGCGGCAGCGGTAACCGGTGCGGTCGCGGACGCCCGCGAAGTATTCGGATTGGAGGATTGATGATGGCTGATCTGACAAGGGTGGCGGGCCGTGGTGTCTACGTGAAAGGCAACGACATCGACACCGACAGAATCATCCCCGCACGTTTTCTCAAGTGCGTCACGTTTGATGAGCTTGGCCCCAATCTCTTCCGGGACGAGCGCTTTGATGAGGAAGACCGGAGCAAGAATCACGTCCTCGACGAACCCCGCTTCAGTGGTGCCGAGGTGCTGATATCGGATGCCAACTTCGGCTGCGGTTCAAGTCGTGAGCACGCGCCCCAGGCGCTGCAGAAGTTCGGCATCAAGGCGGTCATCGCCGAGACTTTTGCCGAGATCTTCCACGGCAACTGCACGACGCTCGGAATCCCCTGCGTACGGATGCAGGCGCAAGACCGGCAGCGGTTAGCGGCCATCATTGACGCGGACCCGGAAGCAGACCTGGTCGTTGACGTTGAGGGATTGACGGTCACGTGTGCCAACAACCGTTTTTCCATCGAGATGCAGCTGAGCACGCGGGAGGCCTTTCTCGGTGGCTCGTTCGACCCACTTGATGCGCTGCTTGAGAATCAAAGCGCCATTGATGATGTCGCAGCACGACTGCCGGCGCTCGGCACCTAGCAGTCCTTGAGAAAAATGAGCGGCCGTCGGTAACGATTTTCCGGCGCGCCGCCTCCAAAGCGCAGTTTAACGTCTGAGCGGATCGGCTGATGCAAGTTCGCCAGGCCAACATCGCGAAAGGCGGCTCGGGGGAGCAGCATGGCCAAGAAGATAGAGATATATGACACGACCCTGCGTGACGGCAATCAGGGTGAGGGCGTCAACCTAAGCCTCGCTGACAAGCTGGACATTACCCTTGCGCTCGACGACATGGGCATCGACTTTGTTGAAGGTGGCTGGCCCGGGTCCAACCCCAAGGATGACGAGTACTTCGAGCGAGTACGCGCGCTTGCCCTCAGCCATTTGCAGATTACCGCCTTCGGTTCCACGCACCGCAGCGACGTGGAACCCGAAGCCGACGCGTTCCTGTCAAAGCTCGTCGCGGCAAAGGCTGATGTCACGTGTATTTTCGGCAAGAGCTGGGATCTGCACGTTGAGCAAGCGCTTCGCGTGACGCCGGAAAGAAACATCGAAATGATTTCGGGCTCTGTCCGTCACCTGCGCGAAGCCACTGGCAAGCCGGTGTTCTACGACGCAGAACATTTCTTTGACGGTTTCAAGAGCGATCCTGACTACGCGATCGCAACCGTAGTTGCAGCTTCCGAAGCCGGCGCAACACGGGTCATCCTTTGCGACACGAACGGCGGTGTGGTGCCACACGAACTTGCAGCCGCAATGCGTGCGTTGCGCTCCGTACTGCCTGATATTAAACTGGGTATCCACGTCCACAACGATGGCGGTCTCGCCGTTGCCAACACCCTGCGCGCGGTTGAAGAGGGGGCAATACAGGTACATGGCACGGTCAACGGCGTTGGTGAGCGTTGCGGCAACGTTGACCTCACATCCATCCTCGGCAATCTGCAGCTTAAGCTTGGTTACGACTGCATTCCGCCCCAGAATCTCAGCGGCCTGACCAACCTGTCCCGCAAGGTCTGGGAGTTCTTGGGTATGGACGGACCGCTTGGGCAGCCTTTCGTGGGTCCCTCTGCGTTTGCCCATAAGGGCGGTGTCCACGTGAGCGCCGTGCAGCGCAATCCCGCGACGTACGAGCACGTTGACCCGGCAGCCGTCGGCAACGCCAGAAAAGTCCTGATCAGCGAACTGGCTGGTGGGTCCAACCTGAGGGCGAAGCTCGCCAATCGCTATCCTCAGCTTGAAAGCAAGGCCGCGGTGAAGTCCATCCTGGGCGAGATCCAAGACAAGGAGCACGCCGGTTACTCATTCGAGAGTGCAGACGGATCGTTTGATCTCATCGTCAGGCGTCACATCGACCGCTTTGATGCGCTCTTCGAGCCGCTCTACTACCGGGTCTACACTCCCAGCAACGAGGGCGATGCGGATGGCCTCATCGAAGCGTCGGTGAAGGTCGCGCTCGGGGATGACGTGGTCCTGTCGGCCGCCGAGGGCAGCGGGCCGCTGGACGCGCTAAACAAGGCGCTTGCCAGTGCCCTGGTCAAGCCTTTCCCTGCGGTGCTTGATCTGCATCTGATCGATTATTCGGTACGCGCGATCAACACAACGCAAGAGACTGCCGCGAAGGTGCGCGTGCACATCGAGTTCAAATTCGAAGGTGAGATGTTCGGCACCGTCGGCGTCAGTGTCGACAGCATCAAAGCAAATTGGGATGCGCTGCTCGACGCCTATCACTATGCGCTGCTGCAGCATCGAGACCGTGTCGCCGAGTTACCGCGGAGCTAGTTCTTGTACCAGAACGTCGTTCTGGGGCAGGCACCGGCGAGCGGTGCAGGGATGCACCGCCATTTTCCGCAGGCCTCTTTTCTACAGGAAGTGCGAGGTTTGCTTGCAAACCGACTGCCAAGAATTGTCAGGAGGACCATTTAGGGACAACAACGAGCCAGGGTGTGAGCGGACCCATCGCATGCGCATGCGGCCACTCAAGCCTAGTGTCGTCAGTCACGTACGCGGTTAGGCATTGCTGATAGAATCCGTCTCTTTTTCAGTCTGGAGACGACATGAAAGTTGATGGCCACCTGACTGCGGACTGGAACCGCATACCGGAACAGATCAAACGGCTTGAGGCTGAGCGTTACGACGGCGTTGGCTCGGCTGAGATGAATCACGATCCGTTCTTCCCGCTGTTACTTGCTGCCGAGCATAGCGAAGAGATCGAACTGGCGACGGGCATTGCCGTCGCGTTCGCACGCTCGCCCATGATCCTTGCGAATCTGGGTCACGACCTCAACGCGTACTCAAAGGGTCGTTTCACCCTCGGACTGGGCTCACAGATCCGCGCGCACATCACCAAGCGTTTCAGCATGCCCTGGGGCAAACCTGCTGCACAGATGCGCGAACTGATCCTGGCGATGCGGGCAATCTGGGCGCACTGGTACGAAGGCGCGCCGCTTCGATTTGAAGGCAAGTACTACAGTCACACACTGATGACCCCCGCCTTCTCACCAAGTGACACCTCCTATGGTGCGCCGAAAGTCACACTTGCGGCCGTTGGCCCAATCATGACGCGCGTCGCCGGCGAAGTGGCCGATGGCCTCATTATCCACCCCTTCAGCAACGAAAAGTACATTCGCGACGTAACGCTGCCAGCCCTGGACGAGGGCCTCGCACGCTCCGGGCGGTCGCGTAGTGACATTGAGATTACCTACTCGCCATTCATTATCTCCGGCAAGGATGAAGAAGCGACGATGGCCGCGAGAACAGCCGCCAAAAATCGAATCTCGTTCTACGCATCGACGCCTGCGTACAAGAATGTCCTGGGTGTCCATGGCTGGGGCGGGCTGCAGCCTGAGCTGAACGCGATGTCCAAACAGGGCAAATGGGCCGAAATGGGCGAACTCATTACCGACGAGATGTTGAATGCCTTTGGCGTGATGAGCGCTCCCGGTGAGGTGGTCGGCGAGATCAAGCGCCGTTATGGCGACTTTACGAGCCGGACGAGCGGCGGCTTCGGCTTCGTTGACAAGGACGAACAAAGTTCGATGATTGCCGCACTTCGCGCCTAGAAACCAAACAGCCAGCACGATGTCATCCCTGCCACCTGCGGTGGCGTGGCGCGACGACCGACTTTGGCTGTTGGACCAGACGCGCCTGCCGCAGGAGGTGGTGGTTGACTGCATGGAGTCAGTTGACGAAGCCATCAGCGCGATTCAAGCCCTTAGGGTGCGGGGGGCTCCTGCGATAGGCATCGCGGCGGCTTACGGTCTGCTCATCAAGCTGGCCGCCGCCCCTGATATTCGCGCCGAGTTCGCGGCGCGGGCGGCGCGTATGCTCACCGCGAGGCCCACAGCAGTTAATCTGTCAGCGGCGGTCCTGCGCATGCGCGCCTGTGCCGACACCACACCCGATGGTGACCTGATACCGCGCTTAACCGCGACGGCCATCGCTATTCACGACGAGGACCGGGAACTCTGCCGGCGCATCGGCGAAGCTGGTGCACCGCTGGTGGCGCGGTATCCGCGCGTCCTGACCCACTGCAATGCGGGCGCACTTGCCGTGTCGGAACTCGGCACCGCACTTGCCCCGATCTACGTCGCGCACCGTCGCGGCGTAGCCGTGCAGGTGATTGCCGATGAGACCAGACCTCTCCTGCAAGGTGCACGGTTGACTACGCTGGAACTGCACCGGGCCGGCGTACCTGTGACGCTGATCACTGACAGTTCGGCCGCCTCGATGATGAGCGCAGGGCGGGTCGACATGGCCATTGTGGGGGCTGACCGGGTCGCCGCGAACGGGGATACAGCCAACAAAATCGGCACGCTTGGTGTCGCGATCCTGTGCAAGCATTTCAATCTCCCGTTCTATGTCGCATGTCCGGGCACCACCATCGATCTTGCAACGCCCGGCGGTTATGCCATCGAGATTGAAGAGCGTGATGCCTCGGAAGTGACGATGATCGGCGACACGGTCATTGCACCACCCGGCATCCACGTCCTCAACTATGCGTTTGACGTGACGCCGTCAGCGCTGATAACAGGATTTATTACAGACGCCGGCATCATTCGACCGCCGTTCGCCGATGGTCTCAGGCAGTTTGGTTGATGGCCGATTCGTCCCTGAATTCGTCCATGAAAAGTGCGCGGAGGGCACGTTTTCAGCCGTCTGTTAGCGGGGAGCTGGTCGAGGTTTCGTTGCGCGAGCCTCTGCAGGTTGTTATGAGGGTCCAAGGCAACGAGAATAGCGCCACAGCGTCGCGCACTCGCAGGAGGCACGCTGCCAGACAGGCAGCGCCATGTGCTCAGGGCTGACATTTTCGGTTGGGGTCATCGCCAGCAGCAAGCGACTGAAACAAAGTGTGGGCCGCATTAAATGGTGCCCGCACTCGAGAAATTAATGCGGAGAGCGTGGTGCAGAAGCGAAATCAAATTCAGGTGAATCAATGAACCAAAATAAGCCGATCATCATTGCACTCGTCGTTGTCGGCGTCGGCATTCTCGGGTTGCTTGCGTACCAGTTCGGGTTCAAATCAACGCCTGCACCGGAACCTGAATTGGTCGCTGTACCCATTCCGCGGCAGGTAACTCCGCCGACCAGGCCTGATCCCGAACCCGAGCCGGTCGAGGTACCTGTTTTCATCCCTGAGCCGGTTGCCGTGGTTCAACCGGAGCCTGCACCGGAGCCCGTCAAACCCGCCTTTGTCCTGCCCGTACTCGACCGTAGCGATGACCTGACCCGGGATGCTGTGAGTTCGCTGAGTGCGCACCAGGGACTTCGAACCTGGCTGGAATCCAATGAGATCATCCGCAAGTTCGTCGCCTTCGTCGACAACGTTGCCGCTGGCGCGATTCCCCGGGAGCTCGCCGGTGCCCTGGCACCGAAGACGCCATTTCTCGCCAACCAGGTCGCAGAACGGATCTATGTGTTGGATATCGCCTCGTACGGCCGCTACGACGAGGTCGTCGACGTCCTCGAGTCGATCGATGCCGTGCGGGCCGCAGAGCTTTATGTCCTGATGC
>CAVOBC010000191.1:0-8834 GCA_963693635.1 Gammaproteobacteria bacterium
TATTGATTGGGAGGTCGGCTCTTCTGCGCTCGCGAGTGCGCTTGGCGCTTCTGGGCCGCCGGTGGTCGTTGAGATATCGGGTCAGGCGTTGCCAGACCTGCGTCGGGGCACAGAGATACTCAAAGAGCGGCTACTCAAACTCGAACAGTTATGGAACGTAAAGACCTCGTTTGAGGGCGGGCCGCCGGAGTTGCGCATTGAGATTGACCAGGCGATGGCCGACGGTCTGGGCGTCGATCAGGAGATCATCGCGCGTGTGCTGGAAGTCAGTCTGGATGGACGGGATGTCACGATGTTGTCGTTGGGCGACGAGGAGCGGCCGGTCAATGTTCGGCTCGATACCCCCGCTCGCGAGGATCTTGCCAACATCGTCTTCCAGACCGCTGACGGCCGCCGGGTCGCCGTCGGCGAGATCGCTAAATTTGTGGAAACAGAAGGCGCCCGCGAAATCTTTCGGCGCGACCAGCGGCGGACTGCGCTTGTCACAGCACACCTTGCAGAAGACGTTGACTACCCGGCGGCGGTCGCGGCGGTTGAGGAAGCGTTGCTTGAGCCGTTGGTGCCAGGCCTGCGGGCGCAGATGCGCGGCGAGGAAGCGGAACGCATCAAGACGTTTGGCGAGTTGAAGCTGGCCGGCGCCCTCGCGCTGGTGCTGGTGCTGATGGTGTTGTCCGGATCGTTCGAGTCGTTGATTCATCCGCTCACGGTACTCGCCGCGATTCCGATCAGCCTGACCGGCGTTGCGCTGGTGTTGATTCCGCTGGGGGAACCGATCGGTGTCATGGCCATGATGGGTTTGATCGTGCTCGCCGGGGTGGCGGTCAACGATGCGGTCCTGCTGCTATCGACAGCCCGGCAACGCATCGCTGCGGGTGAGGATCGGGTGAAAGCCCTCGCCGGTGCTGCAGGGGTCCGCCTGCGGCCAATTATCATGACGACCCTGACGACAGTGCTCGTACTGTTGCCGCTGGTCTTTGGCAACGGCGAAGGCGCCTCGTTGCGTGCACCGATGGCGATGACGATCATCGGCGGCATCCTGGCATCCACGGTCGGTTCACTCATCGTGCTGCCGAGCGTGTATCTCTTGCTTGATCAAATCCGCTTCACCGTGCGCGGCCCCCGGCCCACTGATTCCCGACTCGCCGCTGCGGATCTGTGATGAATCCGCTGATGCTGCCGATCCAGCGACCTGTTGCGATTGCGATGTTCTTTCTCGGCGTCGTGCTGCTGGGTGTGATTGCGTGGTATCGGCTGCCGGTTGAGCTATTTCCCAACCTCGAAGGCGATCAGCTCCGGGTGCAGTTTCACCGTCCGGGTAGTGACCCGGAGGTGGTGGAACGCGAGATCCTGCTACCGATGCAGGCGCGGGTTTCGGCGTTGTCCGATATCAATGAGACATTTGCCGAGATTCGTGGCCCGGGCGGTTACTACATGATCAAGCTCGAACCGGGCGCCGAGCTGAAGGTCCGTGAGCTGGAGTTGCAGCGGATCATCAGCGATATCCAGAAAGAGCAGCCGCTCGGCACGCAGATGTTTCTGCAGCCGTCCGGGACAGGTTCCTTCTCCAGCTTTGCGATGATGGTGAATGTCACCGGTGACACCGAAGACAAAGACGCGCTGTTCGATGTGGTTGAGCAACTCGTCGCGCCCCGGTTCGCTTCGGTGCCGGGTGTTAGCCAGGCGACAGTGACGGGGGGCGCGGGCCGCCAGGTGATCGTCACGGTCGATCCGGCGCGGGCAACCGCGCTCGGCGTGACAACCGACGCGGTGTCGCAGGCGGTGCGCAAGAACGTCGGCCGATTGCGTTACGTCGGCAAGCTGGAGGATGAGTCAGGCCGCGTTGGCGTCGTGCTGGACGGGCGTCCCGGCGGGTTGCATGCGCTCGGTGACATTCGCATTCAACCGGACCGCCCGGTGTTGCTGCGTCATGTGGCTGAGGTCGAATTCGGCGTGGGGCTGCGCGAGCGTCTGTTCCGCGTCAACGGTCAACCGGCGGTCGGGCTCGCCATCTTTCAGGAACAGGGGACGAATCTCGTGCGCCTCGGTCGGCTGCTGCGCGAGCGCGTCGCCGAGGTGCGTCTGGAGCTGCAAAACCAGGGTTTGGACCTCGTCATCGGTACGGATGCGGCAGAGTCGATCGAAGAGCAGATTGATCGCCTGTCGACACTCGGTGCCACGGGCTTTGGCATCGCCCTGATCGTGCTCTTTTTCTTCCTGCGCCAGTGGCGCGCAGTCGCGGTGGTCGCAATCGCTGTGCCAATCAGTTTGATGGCGGCCCTCGGCTTGCTCTATCTGTCGGGTCAGTCACTCAATCTGGTAACGCTGTTTGGCCTTGCGCTGGCGATCGGACTTGTCGTTGACAACAGCGTGGTGGTGTTCGAGGCCGTGCAGCGGCACCTTGAGCGCGGCACGCCGGTGGAGGCTGCGGTCGAACTCGGCCTCAAGCGAACGGTGCGGGCGATCCTTGCGGCGAGCGCGACGACCGCGGTCGTCTTCCTGCCGCTGGTGCTGGTTGAGTTTGAGCAGCAGATGATTCGAGAGTTGAGTCAGGTGCTCGCCTTGTCGATTCTTCTGCCGCTTGCGGGTTCGGTGTTGGTCGCCGTGGGGCTGGTGCCGCTGCTCGCCCATCGCCTGTCTGCGCCCGCTGCGCGCAGGCGGCTTGCCGCGATGAAAGAACGCAGGCGCGAGCGTGGCGGTCTCCTGCCGCCGGATCAGGCGAGGATGTTGTTCACCGCGATTGTCAGGGGCGCGCTGCGTCACCCGCCGGGGTGGATCACGGGTACGATCGTGGCGATGTTTCTGACCCTCGTGATCGCGCTGCCGTGGGTATTGGTCAACTCCGAAGGGGCTGAGGCGGAAAATGCCGATTCTGTACAACTCGCGATCCAGTTTCCGAATCGGGGTTCGGTGGCACGCGCGAGCGTGTCCATGGCAAAACTTGAGCAAGCCGTGCTCGATCTTCCGGGTGTTGAGAACGTGGAGGTAATGATCGAGGAGGAGCAGGGCCAGATTACGGTGCAGTTGGTGGACCTAGAGATTCGGCCACCCGGGTTTCGCGCGCAAAAAGTGCGGGATGTCATACGCGGCGAAGCCAGGAAGATTGAGGGGCTCGAGGTGCTCCGGCCCGGCGAGGAGGAGCGGGGCAACAAGGTCGCGGGAGGTGGTGAGGGCGGTGGTGGTTTCGGCGGCGGGCCCCCTGAGATCGTCTTGTCCGGACCCGACAGCGCCCAGCTTGAGCTTCTGGCCAGCCTGGTTCAGGCCCAGCTCGAATCAATGGCCTTTGTCGAGTCTGCCTGGATGTCGGTGCGTCCGGGTATGGAAGAGTTTTGGGTGCAACCCGATCATCGTGTGTTTGAGTCAATGGGACTGACCTTTGATAGCGTTTTGCCCATGCTGCGGCTGGCCGGGCGCGAGGGCCAACGGATGCAGACGGGGTTTGTGCTCGGCAACGGTCGGGAATTACCCGTGGTCGTCGCGCGTAAAGACGCGCGACTTGAGAATGTCGGCAGGCGGGATTTGACGCGGGTACGGGTGCCCACCGCGGTCGGCGTCGTGCCTATTGCGACGCTCGCCACGATGACGCGTATGCCGGCACCGCAAGTGATTGCCCATCACAACGGCCGCCGTGAGATTGCGGTCAGGTACCGGCTGAGCAGCGACATACCGGAGACAGGCCCGACCCGACTGGCGATAGAAGACGAGATCGCGGCAACCATGCGGTCGATTCCGCGGCCTGGCGGCACGGCGCTGGAAACGCCGGATAAAGCAGAGAACACGGATCTGTTGCGCCAGATTCTCGTGCCCGCAATTCTGCTTCTCTTCCTGGTGCTCGCGATGACATTCGAGTCATTGTCCCTACCCGTGCTGGTGCTGCTGTCCCTGCCGCTCACGCTGCTGGGGGCGACCTGGGCACTTGCGCTCGCTGGCATGTCACTCGGGCAAATGGCCATTCTTGGGGCGCTGACGCTGGTCGGGCTGACGGTGAACCCGGCGATTTTGCTGACTGACCGGATGCAACAGCTTGTGCGGGAGGCGAATTTCAGCACGGGTGCTGCGGCGCTCATGGCCGTGCGGGAACGTACGCGTCCCGTACTGATGACGACTGCGACCACGGTTGCGGGCCTGTGGCCCCTCTCGATAGCAACGGGACGAGAAAACGAAATCTGGCCGCCGTTTGCGACGATCGTGATTGGCGGTCTCATTACATCGGCGCTCTTGACGCTGCTCATGATGCCGGTCGGGTTCATTCTGTTGCGGCGCATCGATGACCTGTTTGCACGGGTTGGGCCGTGGCTAGTGCTCGCCTGGCTTGGCGGTTGCGCGGCGGTTATGTCGGCGCTGATCTTCACGGACGTGTTGATCTCCATCGTGTGGCAGTTCGCGGTGGGGTTGCTCGTTGCCGGTTTCTCGCTCGCGATCATTGTGATGCTGTTTCGACCCCGTGAGATTGACGAGCCGGATTGCAGCGACGGGCCGCCGCGCCTGGAGGTCAGGCACCTGCATAAGACCTATGGTGCTCCCGGCCCCTTGCGCGCTGCAATGCTTGCGCCGGGCCACTTCGCCAGGAAGGTGCTTGAGCGCGGTGTATCGCCGTTTCACCGGGGTGACGCGACTGATCGATTGATACCGCTCGCGCTCGGGGTCATCGGCGTCATCTATGTCTCGCTGCAGGTGTCGTCGATCTTCTGGACGCTGCTCTTCGCGATTGTCACCGGGTTGTTGCTGGGGCGCTTTGCCATTGAGGTGAAGCGGGCCCGGGGATTTTTTGATGAAACCGGCGCGGTCCTGTCTGGCGGACCGGAGAACTGGGTGGCAAACGCGGCTCCGTGGCTGGCGCTCGCCCTTGCGACGTATCTGGTTGTCGTCGCCCCGGTTATCACGGGTTGGGTGCCGGCGCCCGCGTTGATTCTGCCGGCCCTCGTCGCGCTCGTCATGGCCGTTCTGATAGCGATGCGTGCGAACGCACGCAAACAGGCGAGTGGGGTGATACCGGGTCGCATGGCATCAGGTTCGTGGCGCGCGGTGCGAAATCTCTGGCGCGCGGCATCTGCCCGCATAGCAGGGTTTGATCTGCCGGTCGTGCCGATCGAAGCGCTGGCGCGGGTGAGCTTTACCGTGGAGCGGGGCATGGTCGGCATTCTGGGCCCCAATGGCGCGGGTAAAACAACGCTGCTCAGACAACTCGCCGGCGTGCTTGATCCGAGTCGGGGGGTCATCCGTTACGGTGGCGTGCCCATGCGCAAGATCCAGCGTCACCTGGCGCGGTGGGTCGGCTATCTGCCGCAGGATTCTGGCTTGCCGGGGAATATGTCACCTCGTGAGTACCTCACCTGGTACGCGGCCCTATATGACGTCGAGCCTGCGATTCGTGAAGATCGTGTGGATGATCTCCTTGATGAAGTTGGCCTTGAAGAGAAGTCTGACGATCGCATCAAGGCGCTGTCGGGTGGCATGCGCCAGCGGGTTGCGGTGGCGCGCACGCTGCTGCGCCTGCCCCCCGTCATCATTGTTGACGAACCGACGATTGGCCTCGATCCACGTGAGCGGATTCGTTTTCGCAACCTGCTCAGCCGCCTTGCCCGCGACCGAATCGTTTTGATGTCAACGCATGTGGTCGAGGACGTTGCAGTCGCCTGCGAACGGGTGCTCGTGATCGCGCGTGGCGGACTCATCTACGACGGTGCGACAGATGCGCTTGCAGAATTTGCCAGCGGCAGTGTGTGGGAATTGCGGCGACCCGCGACCGACGTTCTGGAATTGCCAGCCGGTGCAGTGCACGTGGAAGAGAAGCCAGCCGCCGACGGAACAATCGTGCATCGCATTCTCGCGGCGAATGCACCTGCTGCAGATGCGGCGGCGGTTGATGCGAGTCTTGAAGATGGGTATATGTGGCTGCTTGAGCAGGAGAAGACGGGTAGCCGGGTGAGCACAGCAACATGAGGTATCGCCTCGATATCGATTTGATCCGGCACGCGATGATCGTGCTGGCTGGCCATCGGTACTGGTTGTTGCCTTTCCTGCCGCTCGCCTGGCTTATCTTTCAGGGCGTCGTTGTCTACTTCAACCCGGAAGAAGCGGTGACCCCGGGCGCGGTGCAGGGCGCGTTGCTCGGTGTCCCGATGACGGCGCTCGCGGTCTTCCTTGGCATGCGGGTGATCGGTGCTGAGGTTGACGAACACAGCCTTGAGATTGCGTACACGGTGCCAGGTGGCTGTGAGCGCATGTGGTTTGCGAAACTGGGTGCCGCGCTGCTGTTGATTGTGGCGGCCGAGGTGTTGCTCGCAATCGCGAGTTGGCTGTTCTTCACGCACTTTCCGCCGGGTGCCCTTTACGGGGCGTTACAGGCGGCGACGTTTTATCTTGTTGTCAGCACGGCGATGTGTGCACTGCTGCGGGGCGAGGCGTCCGGCGCAATCGCTACCTGCGTCATCCTTGCGTTTAATGCCCTGATTACTGATTTCGGCGACAGTCAGATTCGCATCTCGCCCTTTTTCAATCCCTACGCCCTGCAAGAGAGTTCGCTTGAGGACATTGGCGTGACCAGTCCTGCGGAATTACTCGGATGGACGGTGCAGAACCGCATTGGCATGGTGCTTGTGATGGCTGGCGTGCTGGCGCTCGGTTTTATGCGGGCGAACCGTCGCGAGAAGATGCTATCCGGTTGATCGGGGTCGCGAGTCGACAAGCTGGGTGTAAATAGAACCGATTTCCGTTGAATATACGTCGATAAATTTTACATATTTCCTTCGATTCTGGTTTTCAGAGATTGATGGAACGTTAGATACGCCTCTACATTGTTGATTATGCAAGAGTTGCTAATTGTTGGCCTGGAAGTTGCTCTATCTATCACTGAGTCACTCTGACTTGTTCTGTGCCTCGGGGGACGGATCTGCAGGCCGGTGACGGCCGGAATAAACTGCTGATCCACCGGACTCCCATTAGAAAGCCCTGTCACTCTGACGGGGCTTTCTTCTATTTGTGACCCGGATATCAGCGAGTGATAGCGGATGACGCGAGGCCTGGATACGGCGGCGTCGTCCCATTCCGCGCGAGTTTGGGGCGGAGTCTGGCGATCGGGTATCGAGCCCGTCGTGGTTGGGCTGCAGCGTAAAGCCCGGCGGTCTTCCCGGAGATATTCCCCGGCGGGGGTTTTGGGCTTTAGGGCCGTGATTACAGGGCCGCAGCCTGTTCGCGGGTGAAGAAAACCCCGTCGCGTTCGAATCCCGCTTCGACGCCGGGGATGAGCGACAGCACGGTGCCATCCTTGTTGATCGACGCGGCGCAGTCGTGGGGCAACCAGGAAATAGTGTGAGCAGGTGCCGGCGCGCCGCTGCGCAGGCGCGCAACCTCGATTCGACCGGTGGATCGCTGTTGGAATGCGGGATGCAGGCCCAGGCAACGGTTGTTCTTGCTGGTCCCGGTGGTTTTCCGGTAGCGGCCATTCTCGACTCTCAGCGTGTGGCGATCCATGGTGCCCTCTATCCCGGTGTTGCCGGGTTAGTGGCGGCTTCGAAAGTTGCCGCGTATGGATATAAATAAGCACGCGGCGTGCCAGTTTCAATGGGACGGCTGATCGGTGCTTTTCGACCGCTTAGCGGCGGCGCAATCGGGGGCTGGATTCGGCCAAAGTGACGTTTTCTCGACGATTTGCACATTCTGCACGCACGGGACGTGTCACTTTGTGACGTGAAGTCGTCACCCTGGCGTGACGCTCTGGGTTGCAGGGCCTTTGAAGTGCGCGGCGCGAATGGGCCGGCCCGAGTTGTGGGCTGAAAGATCGACCTGCGGGACTTAGTCTCGGCTGAAGGCCGAGTCGAGGTCGTCACCGAACACGGCGCGACCGATCGTATGGAAATCGCCAAGGTCCGGATGCAACCCGGAGAACTGATCGAAGGTCCCCGCGCCGGCCGCAATATTCTCGGCGGTATGCTCGTCATCGGGCAGGTGCAGGGCGTCGCTCAGCTCCCAGCGAAGTTTGTGAATGTACCCGCCGCCGACTTCAAACAGCGATCCATTCTCGCTTGTCTGCTGGTGACTGAGCCAAACGGCAAGCTGCGCGAGGTATCTCGGGCCGATGGGGCTGCTCGCCTGTTCCTCTTCGGTGAAAGCGGTCATTCGGGTTGCAGAGTAGGGCGCGACCGCATTGCTGAGAACGTTGTGCTCCCTGCCCTCAAGCGCCAGGCAGCGCATGAGCCCTATCAGGGCAGCTTTTGCGGCGGAGTAGTGGGCGGTGGCCCGGGTGCGAATAGACGCCGAACGGTGACGACGTGAAGAGGATGCGGCCGAAGTTTGCGTCCAGCATGTGGGGCCAGGCCGCTCGCGTGCAATGGTAGCTGCCATCCACGTGCACCTCGAGCATGCGTTTCCAGCGCGCCGGCGTCAGGTCCCCAAATGCGTCGCTGTAGGCGATTCCTGCATTGTTGAGCAGCACGTCTACCCGGCCCCAGGTGTCGAGCGCTGTTTGCACGACACGCTCACCATCGACGACCGAGTCGTGGTTAGCGACCGGATGGCCGTTAGCCGCAGTGATCTCGTCCACCACGCGATCAGCAGCCCAGGCGTCACTGCCTTCGCCATCCACCGAGCCGCCAAGGTCATTGACGACCACGCGGGCTCCTCGTCGCGCGAATTCGTGCCATTGCCCGCGCCGGTAATAACAACGACGCGGTCTTCGAATGTCAGGTTGGTAGTCATCGTTCGCTCCGTGGGGGCTATTGCGTAGACGGCAGCATATCGCTGTCGGCTCGCGGGGCTCAATCGGGAGCATTTATTGGTCGACGCCTGCGTCTCATCAAGGCAAGGCGGGGTACAACAGATAGGCAAACGGTCGTGTC
>CAVOBC010000192.1:0-8816 GCA_963693635.1 Gammaproteobacteria bacterium
CAGACGCGCTGAAGTGGTCCTGACCTTCGACCCCCGCATGCGGATACACCCACAGGGACTCATCGATGCCCAACGCACGCGCCCTTGCGACCGAGCACATGATCAACGCGGCACCCATGTCCACTGCGTTGTTCGCGTTCATCAGTTTGGTATACGGAAAACTCACCCGTCGATTGCTGGCCGAAGGCGTTCTGATTTCCTCCGCAGAGACATCATGGCCAATCCACGCATGCGGGTTTTGACACGCCACGTCATTGAATCGTGACCACAGGCTCGAAACCCGCCCCAGATGCTCATCGATCGTCTCACCCCGGTGGTGGCGGATGGCGTTGTCATACATGGGGTATGCCTGAATCGCCTGCTGGATTCCGCGAGCAACCTCAAACTCGTGATGCTCGGGCTTCTGCTCCGCGCCGAACAGTACATCGTAGCTGCCCGGCGCGGGCGTTGCCGGCAGGGACACACCCGTCTTGCGCGCTTTCGCTGCGCTGTAACCGTTCTCGGCACCGGTGATCAGGATGAGATCGAAAGCGCCGGCCAGAATCTCCCGACTGCACTGGTTCACGACCGCCTGATTCTGGTTGCCGCCGAACAGCGTTCCAACCGTCTGCGCGCCCGCTGCGCCGATTGCGTCAGCAATGTACCGGGCCGGGTTTTCGTAGTTCCACACCCCGCGGATGACACGCACCGACTGCACCTTCGCAAGCATCGACGTGCCGGTGTCAGCCTCTGCGAGACGGCACGCGCCAAGCATCATCGCGAGCGGTTCCTTGGTCTCATCCAGTGACGAGATCTTGTTCATGATCTGGCCAACCCCCACGAGGACCGGCGTATTCGGGTTAGTCATGGTCGTGCACCTTCGACAAGGAGACCCCGATATTGTATTGGCGGGATCAGGTGGGTAAATCGGGTTGCGAAGAGGCAGGCAGTTTCCTGTCGCGCTACTCGATCGGATAGCGCCACGGCGTTGCAGGCTGTTCGGCATCTTCGTCGAGCGTCCAGAGCGGCATCGCCATGCCGTCACCCATGTCCTTCCAGACCACGCGCAGACGACTGCCGATGCCGACGCTCTCAACCAACTCCGGCGGCGCCAGTTCGCCGTCCGGGGTCGCGAGATTACCCGTGAGCCGCAGGCCGTCGTAGGGCTGCGGCGTATCTCGCTGCTCATCGAGTTCCACCAACAGCAGAAGATACGGCGAGAATTGGCGAAAGACCGGCTGAATCGCGTGATGCACCTCGCCGTAGGAGTAGAGAGTGCCCTTGCCGGAGACCTTCTGCCACGTCGACAGGAAGGACGCGCAGAACGGGCACGCATTGGTCGCCGGATACCGCATGAGATTGCAATCGTCACAACATTGAAGATGCAGCGTATGGCTGCCGCAGTGGGCATAGAACTCCTGGTTGGGTTTGTCGACGTCATCGATGGCGACCGGCATCCCGAGATACTCACCTTGCAGACTCATAATCACTCCCTTTCTATTCCTGATCGCAACTGATAATTGATCGTGAATGATCGACCCGTCATTTAGTCCGGCTATTGGTAGGCCCGGCTATTAAGTTGATCCGGTTATTGGTAGCTCATGTCATTGGTTGGTCATAACCATGGCTGAGCCGGTCCCCGGTGTCGCCCAGCCCATGTTTGCGCTGATCTCCGGATTCCTCATCTGTCGGCAACCCCCCTCCGCGTAATCGTAGGTATGCACGCGTTTACCGTCCGCTCCGAGTGGGCAACTGTCATCGATCTCGTGCCGCAACTGCCGCACATTCTCGATCACCATGTTCATCCCGTGGGTGTAGCCTTCGCACAGGTGCCCCCCGCTTGTATTGTTGGGCCGTTCGCCTCCAAGGCGCATGATGCCGCTCGAAACATAGTCGCCCCCCTCGCCTTTTTTGCAGAAACCGTAGTCTTCCAACTGCAGCATCGTCGTGAACGTGAAGGCATCGTACGACCCTGTAACATCGACATCTTCCGGCCCAAGCCCGGCATTCGGCCACAGAATCTCTTTCGCGTAGTGGCCGGCGACGGTTGAGATGGGTCCCGACTGGTAGTGGTTGTCACTGCGCGGCTTGGACACACGACCGACGACCGAGAGAATCGTTGCGGGCGTATGTGCACAGTCCATCGCCCGATCTTTGCGCGTGATGATGATGCAGGTGGCATTGTCGGTCTCGACGCAGCAATCGAGAAGATGCAGAGGTTTGACGATCATGCGCGAGTTCAGCACGTCGTCCACAGACACGCGATGCTTGTAGTACGCCTTGGGATTGTTGGAGGCGTGCTCGGAGTGGATCATTTTGACGTGCGCAACCTGTGCGGGCGTCGTGCCGTAGTCGTACATGTGCCGCATGAACGACTGTGAAAACATCTGGCCCGCACTCATCAGACCGTAGCCGCGGGTAAAGAGACCGTCGCCCGAGAGAGCAGACTGACCACCCCGGCCGGTGCCGCCAATTCGCACCTGCGAGTACCCGTTCATTGAGCGGAAAATCGCGACAGTTTTGCACATGCCGGCTTCGATCACGCCAATCGCTATCCCAATCAGCGCTTCGGTCGATGAACCACCACCCTGACAGTCCATATAAAAGTTGAGACGAATGCCGAGTTCGCCCGCGATCGACGTTGACGGGATCGAGTCGTTGCCGTTGTACGACAGCATGCCGTCGATGTCGCCCATCTTGAGCCCCGCATCAGCAACCGCATTGCTGACTGCCTGGCAACCGAGCGCTCGCGTCGTCCGCCCGGACCCCCGCGTGTAATCCGTCTCACCGATGCCGACGATGGCGTACTTGCCGCGTAGGTACTTCTCTGTGCTCGCTTCCATGGAATCTCCCTCTTTGGTGGATCGAATATAGCGACTCGGTCACGTCTGCAAAAGGGCCGCGCGGAAATGAGCGGCGAAAAGGCTTCGCATGAACAGCCATACCGACCTGGCAGGGAAGAGATCCAGCGTGTCATCTTCAACTAGGGCGATGCAGCTTGAAACGACTACGGGGCCACGTGCTCACCAGTCCGCGACGTTGCGGCACGACCGCGACACCGGATCCAGACCAGGCCACGCACCGTGACTCGGGGTCACCAGGCTTACGAGAGTGCCTCATCGATATAGGCAACGAAGCTGCCATCCAACATATCGCGTCCCGACTCCCACCATCGTCGACCTCTTGGGCGTCGGAGGTACACCACCGTGGAATTTCTCATCTGTTCCCACTGAAAGTCCTGCATAAGCCCTGCTCGATGGAGATGGTACGACTCTTGAAACCCCTGAAACAACGCATACATGTAGGTGCCAAATATCCATCGTTCGTCGTCGGACAACTGATCCAGATTTTCGCAACCCTTACGAAAGACAGTCATGAATCCGGGTGTTCCCGCAGCGAAGTGCGAATGTCTGATCGCACGGTCACTCTGAATACTGAAATTGTTGTCTCTCACAGTATCCCTGATCTGCCTGATCTGGATCGTCAGGTAGATCAGCGTGGCGATCAACCAACACTTTCTAGTAACTCGGCAATCGCCCCAATCGCTTCCCAGATCATCGGCTTCTCACTGTACAGAAGAGATCCAAGCATACCGCAGTCCCGGAATGTGACGGCCCCCCGCGCGGTTCGAAAACGATCAGCAAGCTTCCAAGCGCACGCTTTTGACCGCACGGCCTACAACGCAAGAAACAGTCTGAATTGCGCGGCATAATCTACGCGTGGGGCGTCCCTAAAAACCATTTTCAGGTAACTGACTTTTCCTTCCCCGCCGGTGTCCTCTTGCGACAGTCGGCTGGGAGCGACATTCTCAACAGATCAATGAGAGCCTTCGGACTCTCGCACTATCAGGTTACGCACCAACAGGATCTTGTTCGATCCGAAGTGAAGCCAAACGGATCAATTATTCATTGCCCGAGAGAAGACCAAGAGAGCCGCTGCCGTGACCGACAAGATGCCAACATCGACCCACCTGCTGACGGACAATCACTACCTGCGCTTCCTCGATGACGGTTACATCGTTGTCGAACCCGGCCTCTCGCCGGAGTTGACGACGCGACTTTACTCGCGGGCGCAGGAAATCTACCGGCAGTCCGACCAACTGAAATCGAAGACTGCGCACCTGGAATTACTGGGGGACAACCTGCGCGCGCAGATACCGGAATTGGATCAACTCCTGTCAGACCCGGTGGTCTGTGGCGCACTTACCAGCATCCTCGGGCCAGACTACATCCTGCATCCACACCACTTCTGTCACCGCAGCGCCACCGATCAGAGCTTTCATCAGGACGGCAACCTGCCGTGGAATGAACGCGGGCACTTCCGTCCCCACCGCCCCGACTGGGCGATGCTGTTTTTCTACCCGCAGGCAGTCGATCTTGCCAACGGACCAACCGAGGTCGTTCCAGGCAGCCAGTACTGGACGCGTGACTGGGAGAAACCGGACGGCACCTGGCACCCCAATGACCCGCTGGACCGTTCATACAGGCCGAGCCCGGACGACGATGACGAAGCAGACCGACGGATCAGCGCCGCCATCGACAAGCTTGGCATCCCGGACCTTGAGCGTCGATTTGTTCAGGTTCCCCGTGGGTCCGCAGTGGTCGCGAGCTACGATCTCGTGCACCGCGGCTCGCGCGTCAAGGGCGAGTGCGACGAACGCTTCATGTACAAGTTCTACTTTGCACGAACGCGCACGCCGACACGCCCGGCATGGCAGCACACCGGCACGCCGACGTTCGATGCCGTCCGCCCCGCCATCGCCCCGGTCGTCAGGGCGATGTGGTCTTGGAGCATCGGGCCATCAATGAGCGCCGTGGGCGCAGCAGCCGATCCCCATTCTGACGATGCCGAGCACCCGGCCGATGACGATACGCTACACCTGAGCACGGGCAGGGAGGACGAACGGGTGGCGGCCGCCTACCGGTTGGGCGGACGCGCGAACACTGATCCCCAGTCCCTCGCCGCACTCGCGAACGCGATCACCGACGAAGCCGAATCGACACGACGCGCGGCAACCTACGGCTTGCGGCAAGCGGGCGGTTGCGCAACACCTGCGCTGTTCAACGCCCTCAGGAGCACCCGCCCGGGACCACGGCGGATGGCCGCGTGGGCCCTCGGCAATCTGGATACAGAAGCCACACCCGATGTTCTCGCCGCACTGATCGATACGCTCTGCAACGACACGGATGATCTCGCACGATCGAATGCTGCGTACGGCCTCGGTCAGGTCCTGCGGCAAACAGGCAACGATCTGGCGCACGTCATCGACACGTTACTGGACCGCCTGAAACCCTCGGTCGAGCGTCCAAACACGTCCTCCGCCCTGATGGTCCGATCCACCGTTCGCGAGAGCATCGCCTATGCGCTCACCCTGGCCGCGGTCAACCAAACCTTTTCGGCAGAGCAGATAAAACGACTGATCGACAGCGGCTTCAGCGGCGATGCGCGCTACGTGCACGGCCTTATCGTCGAGGCAATTGCACACCAGACCTTGCCAGCAGACTGCGTCGCCCGCGTATTGGAATTCCTTGCCGGGAAACGCTACTGCATGCGGCCACAGATCGCAGAGCCTGTCTGATGCGTGGTGCGCGACAGGCCTGTTAGCCGGACCAGTTTGTCGATCCCGTCAGCCGTTAGTTGCCGAATCGATACCGCAACTTTATGACGAAGACGTCCACGATCGGGTCGCTGAGCGCGTCCTGGAAGAGGTCACCGAACTCGTCGTCCACGCGGCCCGCCAAATTGCTTCCCCGAGTGTAGACAAGAAACAGATCAGAAAGCGGCGCGATCTCCCAGCGATAGCGCAACTGCGCTGTGATGCGGCTGATGGCAAAGTCATCCTTGCCCAGCGCCGGGTCGCGTGCGAGCACCGGCAGCAGATACCCCTGACCCGAGCCCGCCATCGGCACCTCGTAATGTGCCTGCTCATCCATTCTGAGGCCGACCCACTGCATGGTCATGCGAAACTGATGGCGTGCACTCAGGAAGACATCCATCGCCAGTTGCGGCTGCCAGTCAGCGCCCTCAAATGTGGTGAAGTTGCGGTCGCCCTGCCACAACAGCCATCCGTCCCGGTCTTTGTAATTAATATCGAGGTCGAACGAAAAGCGGTCGTTGGGCTTCCAAGTGATGCCGCCCTTGGCCGCGTAGGTCCACCCCGAGTAGTGCTCCTGTTCGGCGCCGAGTCCGAAACTAGCGCTCAGCATCTTGCTGGAGTCGGATCCATACGACGCCTCGGCAAACCATCGATCATGAATCCGAAAATCACCGTTGCCCTGACTGTTGCGGTCATCCCAACGTTTGGGGAAGTAGGAGAACTGGGTATTGATTGCTGAGTTGTTGAAGAAGTTCATACCTGTGCGCAGGAATATGCCGGTCCGCACCACCTTGCCTTCAACATTGTACTGCTGCGACATGAGAATGCTGTTAGACAAGCTCTTCAACCGGTCGAGGTCAGACTTTACGACGCTGAAGTTGTACGTTGCACCGATCGCGTCATTGCGGCGGATGAAGCCGAAGTCCGTGACGTCCAACTCCTCATCCAGATAGTCAAAGGTCAACTGGTGACCAACACCCCGTTTCGGGATGTAGTTCAGATCAAAAAACGCGCCAGCACCTTCGACGCCCGTGTCGCTGTACATCAACTGACTATCCAGGCTGAGCCGTCGATTCTCGCTCTGGTAGTGCATGTCGATACCCTGGACATACGCGTCGCGCCAATCGTGCTCCACCGCGGTCATCATCCAGCCAATTGCCTTCCTGCCGCGCTTAGCATTCTCGTAGAGCAAGCGCGCGACACCAAAGTCGCGCCCGGTCTGTTGGAGACTCAGTGCCTCCCCGGCGGTGTTGGTCGCGGCAAAATCCGTATCCTCTTCACTCGCACCCAGAAAGCCATAACGCAACCCGCCTTTCTGACCCGTCAGCTTGACCGCGCCGGCAATCTCGGTGGGTTTACTGAGTTCAACCCCCGCGACCGTGACGTTCGCCGGAATGTTGGGATCGATGGCCGCGCCACCAATTCTGCGCGTGTTTACGAGGGTGACCGCTGAGCTCGAAAAGCTGCGTTGCGTGCGCCTTGCGCCGATGCTGTTGCCACCAATCGAGCGGCTGAAGGGATTAGACCGCGGAGTCGTCTCAAAGATCTCCTGGCCTTCAAGGAAGAACAGACGCTTCTCTCGAAAGAACGTCTCAAACGCAGTCAGATTCACAACAACATCATCAGTCTCAACCGCGCCGAAGTCCGGGTTGAGCGTTGCCGTCACTTGCAGATCCGTCGAAGGACGCCAGAAAAGATCAACGCCTACCCGGTAGTCAGCTTCATCTCCCGCCGTCGCCAGATTGTCGTACGACGCTGCCGTGAACGGGAAGACCGCCACCTGTTGGCGGGGTTCGACGCCAGCCATCGCAATCGGTTGCAGTGCCGACATCAGACGCGCACCCGTCATCGGCAGGGCCGGGTAGCCCCAACGTTCGTCGATGTACGCGATCTTGCGAGAAAAATAGACACCCATTAGGCGTTCAGCGGGCCGATCCGGCATCGACATCATCGACCAGGGCAGGAACATCTCGGTGGTGTACCCATCTTCCGTGACGTGCGAATCACCGCGCCAGGGTCCATCCCACTGGGAACTGTAATTGCGCTCCGGCAACACCGTGCCGTCTATCAGCGTGCCTCCCAGATTAACGCCGAACCACAGGCCGTACAGGCCCTCACCAGACGTGTCGAGCGTCAACGAGACGCCATCCCGATTGATGTACTTGTCGCGACTCGTCAACCGGGGAAGAAGCGTGTCGGCCGGTTGATGATTGATCATACCGACGTAAAGCCCCTCGTCGCTGTAGAAGATCTTCGCGATTGTTCGAAAGCGCGGCTCGCCCAGCGTATCAGGCTCGACAACCACGAATTGATCGAACCCGGGGACCTGCCCCCACACCGCCTCATTCATCTCGCCATCGATGCGGATGTCCGTATCCGCGAAGCGCAGAATCGTCACCGGTTCGTCACCCCCGAGCTTCACCGTCATCTCGGCTCCGGCAGGTGCTTGCATCAAACTACGCGCAGGCTCCGCACTCGTCTGGGCGCGCGCGAGTTGGACCCGACGGGCCGGATCCAGCGTTGCAATGGTAAAGACGGGCGCTTCAGATTGAAGAGATTGGGCGGCCGCCGCGCGAGACTGCGCCACGCGCTGCACCGCTGGGGCAGAACGGGTCGCACTTCGCACACGGGGCCCCGGGGTTCGCGCATCGGCCACCCGCAGGCCCGTCAGCAACGGTTGCTCATTTGCGCTGCGACGGATCGCATCCACACGCGAATCGGCCGAGCGCATGCTTTCCGACGCTGATTCTGTGTAGACCGTTTTTTCTTCTCGCAGGATCCAGGCGCCTGCGACCTCGGACTTGATCCGGCTGAGCGTCGCCTGCACCTCACCGAGATCGGGCGACGCTTCGGACATGACCCGGTAGTAAACGGTACCGCCAACTGAGGCCACGCGTATCTCGAGCGGCATGAGCGCCAGATCCTGATGCTGTTGCAGCACGACCTCCGCACCCGCGAGTTGGGAGAAACTGCCGATGACAACCGACGCCACCGGCACCGTCGACTGCCGTGCGGCGCTGGCACCATTCATCCCGAATATCATCCCAAACGCGCACACGACAAACACCAACGCGGTCGTCAGACGCTTGCGCGCAAAAAAGATGAACCGAGGGAATCGATCGCGAACGTGGAGATGTCGCGTCATGGGCGAGTACGATTGAGTCGGTGATCGACGGAACCGCCTAACATACACAAATTGGTCAGACCAATCAATCCCGGGGCGCAGCGGGACGCCATCACC
>CAVOBC010000193.1:0-8735 GCA_963693635.1 Gammaproteobacteria bacterium
CCGGTAATGATCGTGTAGGAAAAACCGACTGAGTAACGCAGTTCGCCATCGCGAGGCCCGTTGCAAACGAGGCTCACAAGCGGACAACTCGTATTGAACACGTTGCCGGCATCAACAAAGAAGGCTGACTTCATCTGCCTCTGATCTTCCACGAACGGCAAGCGGAAGATGATCTCGGCGCTGCCCTCAATCAGCAGGTTGCCGCCGATCGGATCTGGAATGCCGAATCGGTCGCGAACCGACGGCGTTGATCGGGGGCCTAGTGTATTGCGCTCATAGCCCCGGATGGAACCCGCGCCACCCGCAAAGAAGTGCTTATAAAAGGGAAACGCCTTCGATGAGCCGTAAACGTCGCCGTAACCGAGTTCGGTGCGAAAACGCAGCGTAAAGTTGCGGGTCAGCGGATAGAAGATCTGGCCGGTGTAGTTGAAACGAAAGAACTGAAGCTCGCTGCCAGGGAAGGTCGCATCAAAGGAAACGCGCTGTGACCTGCCGCCGGTTGGCAAGAAGCCACGGTTGAGTGCCGACATCTGGTAATTGATGGTCGTCGAGAACAGATTAAAATCGTTGCCCTCGGCGTTCAGGAATTCCGAAATCTCCTGTGCCGGGTAGACTCCTTCGGTAATCTCGGTGCGCTCGAAACCGACTGAAAAGCCGATTCTGGAGACCTCGGTGATCGGGTACCCAAAATTGACATCTCCACCCCACGAGTCCGTTGAGAAACTCGCGACGTTGAACTGATTGAAGTCCGATCTGCGGAAGAACATCGAGTAGCCGCGGCTCACGCCATCGACGGTAAAATACGGGTCGAAGAACGAGAAGTTGTACGCCGTTTGAAAGTCGCTGCGATTGACGCCGATGCTCGTGCTGTTACCGGTGCCAAACACATTGTTCTGCTGGTAGCTCAAGCCAAGAATCATGCCCGTCCGCTGAGCGAACCCGAGGGAGGCTGAAATGGACCCGGTCGCCTGCTCCTCGACCGAGTAATTGACATCAACCTGATCGTCAGTACCTGGCACTGCCGGGGTCTCGACATTCACTTCCTTGAAAAATCCTAGTCGCTCCAGGCGCACCTTGGAGCGCTCTATCTGCGCGGTCGACGCCCAACCGCCTTCCATCTGACGCATCTCGCGCCGCAACACCTCATCCTGACTAATTGTGTTGCCACGGAAATCAATCCGCCGAACATATGCGCGTTTGCCCGCATCGACAAAGAACTTCACAGTGACGCCGTTGTCTTCCTCGTTCTCCTCTGGCTCCCCGGTCGCGCTCGCGAAGGTGTACCCGGCGTTGCCGAGTGCGGTCTCGATCGCCTCCTCGGACGCGGTCATCAAGCGCTGGCTGAATACCTGCCCTTCCTGGACCAGGATGAGGCCCTGCACGGACTCGGACGCGACGTCGTGCAATTCACCCGCCACCTCCACACCCGTAACCGTGTACTTCTCACCCTCAATGATGTTCACGGTAACGTATACATCTTCCTTGTTCGGCGATATCGAGACCAGCGTCGACTCGATTGTGAATCGCAAATAGCCCCGGTCCTTGTAGAAAGATTCGAGCCGCTCCAGATCGCCGGTCAGCTTTTCCTTCGAATAGTGGGCGTTCTTCGAGTAAATCGAGAACCAGGTCGGCAGCTGCAGCTCAAACAACTGCCGAAGCAGCTCATCATCGAACAACGTATTGCCAACGATATTAATGTGGCGGATCGCCGAGTTTTCACCCTCGTTGACTTCGATATGCAAACCCACCCGATTCCGGTTCATGTCCCTGACGTTGGCTTCGATGCCGGCACCATAGCGGCCCTGCTGCACGTATTGACGTTCAAGATCCGCGCGAATATGTTCGAGTGTCACCTTCTCGAAGATTTTCCCCTCCGCCAGCCCCGAGTCCTTGAGGCCCTCGAGCAGATCCTCCGTCTTCAGCGCCTTGTTCCCCTCAATCTCAATCCGCGCGATCGACGGACGCTCCTTGATCTTGATGATAAGAACATTGTTGTCGCGGGCAAGCTCGATGTCGTCAAAACTCCCCTCCGCGAACAAGTCGCGTATCACCTGGCGGAGATCCTGGGAATCAACCTCGTCGCCCACATTCACGTTGATCGCACCAAAAACCGAGCCGGCCGAGACTCTCTGCAATCCCTCGACCCGGATGTCAGAGATACGAAACGCAGAGACCTGCGGAGCCAGCAGCACGAGCGCGAGCGCAAGCACGGAAACGAGGCCCTTACCCGCATCGGGTGGCGAGGCGGCGCGCAGTGAAGGTAATCCAATCGTTAATCGCAAGGACGCGCATGCGCCCCAGACAGCAGGGAGACGCATAATCTAAAGCCGGCTCAGGTCGTTGTAAAAGGCAAGCAGCATGATGCTGACGATGACGAACATACCGAATTGTAGGCCCCAAAGCTGCACTCGCTCCGGCACCGGCCTTCGTGCTATCAATTCAATGCCGTAGTAAAGCAGGTGGCCGCCGTCCAGCACCGGAATGGGCAGAAGGTTGATAACCCCCAGGCTAATACTCAGCAGTGCGATGAATCGTACAAAGCTCCCAAGACCCGATTTCGCCGTCGAGTTCGCAATCTGCGCGATGGTGATCGGTCCCGATAGGTTCTTCGGAGAGATCGCACCGACAATCATCTTTTTGATGGAAAGCAGCGTGAATGCCGATAACTCCCAGGTCTTGCTGGCAGCGGGAATCCAGGCGCTGTAGATCGGATAGGTGATCTCGCGCCGCATGTGCGCCGGCGTCTCGATGAGCACCGGTGCGGCGCCAATGTAGCCAAAGGTCTCCCCACCGCGCGCGGTCAGTTCCGGGGTTAACGCAAGATCAAGCGAGCGTTCAGCACGCTCAACCGTCACGGTCAGGGTCGTTTCCGGACTCGCCATGATGCGTTGGCGCCACTCTTGCCAGTCGGCCATCGGGTCACCGTCTACATGGGTGACCCGGTCACCCGACCGCAATCCGGCGGCTTGTGCACGTCCGCCTGCAAGCACTTCGCCTATCGCCGTCGGCACATGCGGTCGCCACAGCACAAGACCCAGATCGCCAGCCGGGTTGGGCTCGTCAACACTTGTCATCCAGTCGCTGACCGTCAGGCGCGACTCCGAAAGATAGCCGGTCGAGGGCGCTTTGACGCGCAATCGGATCTCGCCGGTTTCGCCGATCCGATCAAACAGTCGCAGATTCACATCGCTCCAGGTCACCGTGTCGTGACCATCCACGGCCACGATTTCCTGCCCTTCCCGCAATCCGGCTTTACCCGCCAGGGAGTCACGCTGGATATCACCCAGGATAGGCGCAATGCCTTCGACCCCTGCAGTGTAGAGGAACCAGTAGGCAACAAAAGCGAGCAGAAAGTTTGCGATCGGACCTGCCGACACGATAGCGATACGCTGGCCAACCGTCTTGCGATTGAAGGCCAGGTGCTTTTCGTCATCGGCAACGAAGCCTTCGCGCTCGTCAAGCATGCGGACGTATCCGCCGAGGGGAATTGCCGCAACAACAAACTCGGTGCCGGCGTCCGGTTCGTTAGTCCGCGTCTGGATCTCGGCGTCCTCCGGAGACGGTCGCTGCGCTTGCGCAAACCTGAATGTCAGGAGCGGCCGACCAAAGCCAACGCTGAAACGCAGTACCTTGACGCCACAGAGTCGCGCAACCAGAAAGTGGCCAAACTCGTGAATCGTCACAAGGATCGAGAGCGTCACGATCAACGCAGCGATGCTCTGCAGAACTTCCACCACCTATGGCCTCGCCCACAAGGATGCAGGGACATGGGACCCGCGATCTGCTGTCGAATCCCGCGGGACTTCGTTCGCGATCGATGTTTTGGATGCCATCTTCACATGCTCGCTTCCGGCGCAGAGGGTTTGTTGTGACGGTTTGTTGTGAGGGCTTGTTGTAAGCGCGGTCTGGACCGACGATACGTCCAATGCGAGCAACGACGTATCGCTCACGCCCGGGCCCCATTCGATAGCAAAGGGCACGCTATCTTGCACGTTGATCAATCCAGCGGAAGGCGCGCACGCGCGCGTCTCTGTCAGCATCGAGGATCTCTTCTATTGTATTGACTTCACACAAGCTTGTCTCACCAAGGACCGCAGCAACCATTAGTGGGATTTCATGAAAGCCGATAAGTTCATCCAGGAATCCCTGAACCGCCACCTCATTCGCGGCATTGAGAACGATGCACTGACTCTGGCCCGCTTCCGCTGCCTCGCGCGCGAGCCCCAGGCACGGAAACCGGGCGTCATCCATTGGCTCAAAGCCCCACTCCGTCACCTGACAGAGATCAAGGGGTTTCACGCCGGATTCGATTCGCTCGGGCCACGCCAGGCCGTGAGCGATAGGCGTTCGCATATCCGGATTGCCCATCTGCGCGACCACCGACCCGTCCAGATACTCAACCATCGAGTGCACAACGCTCTGCGGATGAATGACAACGTCGATCATCGCTGGCGCACAATCAAACAGCAGGCTCGCCTCGATCACCTCGAGTCCCTTATTCATCATGCTCGCTGAGTCCACGGAGATTTTGCGTCCCATGTCCCAGTTCGGGTGCGCGCAAGCTTCCGCTGGCGTGACCGCGGCAAACTCGGCCAGTGGTTTGCGCAGCAAGGGTCCCCCGGAAGCGGTCAAAAGGATGCGGCGTACACCACCGGCATGCGCTGGCGCACCATTGGCAAGACATTGGAATACCGCGTTGTGTTCGCTGTCTATCGGCAACAGCGTCGCCCCGCTGCCGGCTACCGCCGTCATGAACAGTCGGCCCGACATCACCAGTGACTCCTTGTTTGCCAACAGCACGCGCTTACCCGCCCGCACGGCAGCAAGGGTTGGCGTGAGGCCAGCGCCACCGACAATGGCGGCCATGACCGCATCGACCGCGTCATCCGCCGCGACCTGCGACAGGGCCTCAGCCCCCCCAAGGACCGTCGTCGGCGAATCCGCGAGGCGTTGCCGCAAATCCTGAGCCGCGCGTTCGTCAGCCATAACGGAGTAGGCCGGTTTGAATTGACGGCACTGTCGCTCCATTTCCTCCACCCTTCGGTTGGCGGCGAGCGCATGAATGTCGTAACCCGGATTTCTGGCAACAACGTCTAGCGTGTTTGCCCCGACGCTCCCCGTCGATCCTAGTATTGTGATCTTCATGAGGCGCGGAACCATAAGAGAAACACAGCGAACACGGGGCCGGCACTCAGCAAACTGTCAATTCGATCGAGGACACCGCCATGTCCTGGCAACAGATTGCTCGAATCCTTGATGTCCCGCGCGCGCTTGAACATCGAAACGGCCAGATCGCCAACAATCGAAACAGCCGCAACAGCGACACAGCCACTCGTGAAGACCAACCCGTCCAGAGAAAACAAAAGTGCAGGGTCAAACCAGGCACCCATCGCGACGACGACAACGATTGCCGCCATGAGCCCACCATACACGCCTTCCCAGGACTTGCCCGGACTGACCTTTGGCGCGAGTTTTCTCTTACCAAACGCCCGGCCAACGAAGTACGCACCAATGTCGGTGCTCCAAATGAGCACGAAGAGGAGCGAAATGAGAAATGTGCTGTCGGCCATCGATTTGAGCGCAATGAGCGAGACGAAGCCGGGGACCAGAACCAGAATCCCGATGGCGGCCTTGACCCCGGGATCACGCCAGAGTCGAGTCGCGTCGGGATACTGCAGTATTAGTGCCATCGCTACGCTCCACCATAAAAGCCCGGCAACGAGCAGTGGGATAGCCGCATCAATCCAGTGAGTCGCCGCCATCAGGAGCGCGATGACGAGCGCATAGCCATAGCGCATAGCGCCACCTAGATGGGCAAGGTTGGCCCATTCCCACGCAGCTACCGTCAAGATTGCACCTACAAAAACCCCGAAAAAGAGGGGCGGCAGGAAGAACACGCCACCGACAGCGATGGGCGCGAGTATCAACGCGGTGATGATGCGTTGCCTGAGCATAGATGGTGGCCGGTCAGTCTTATTCAGATTTCGAGCAGATCCTTTTCCTTGGATGCAAGGGCCTTGTCGACCTTTTCGATCTGCGCATTCGTGATCTGCTGAACCCGCTCCTCGCCGCCACGTTGCTCGTCTCCGGTGATCTCCTTTTCCCTGGCGAGTTCCTTCAGGTCGGAATTGGCGTCGCGCCGGATGTTGCGCATGGCGACCCGCGCATTCTCTGCTTCAACGCGCGCGATCTTGGTCAAATCGCGCCGGTTCTCTTCGGTCAGCGGCGGCATTGGCAGGCGGATCGACTCGCCACCTGTTGACGGCGTCAAGCCGAGGTCTGACTTCAGGATTGCGCGTTCGACGTCCTGAATCATCGTCCGTTCATACGGGGTGATCGTCAGCGTGCGCGCATCCTCTGCGACCACGCTTGCAACCTGATTAAGCGGCGTGTCGGAGCCATAATACGGCACCACGATACCGGACACGAGCGCCGGATGGGCGCGACCTGTGCGCAGCTTGCCAAACGTCTGCTCAAGAGACGTCAATGACTTTGACATGCGCTCGTCAGTGTCTTCGGCGATTTCATCAATCATTCGGACTCTCCCGGATTATTAGCCGTTGTGTCAGGATTCAGCGCTAACCGTCGTGCCGTTGTCCTCTCCCAACGCCGCTCGTCGCAATTCCCCCGCCGCCATGAAGGCCATCACGCGAATCGGCATATCGTGATCACGCGCAAGCAGAATCGCAGTCATGTCCATCACTGCAAGACCCCGGTCAAGCACCTCGTCATAGGTGAGTCGGGAATATCGTGTCGCTGCCCGGTCGATCGCAGGATCTGCAGAGTACACGCCATCGACGTTGGTTGACTTGATGACCACATCCGCATCGATTTCGATCCCGCGAAGGCAAGCTGCGGTGTCAGTCGTCAGCAATGGATTGCCCGTTCCGCCACAGAAGATGACCACACGCCCGTCATTGAGATGGCGATCAGCCAACGCATGATTGAACTTTGGCACCACGCCTTCAATCGCGATGCCTGACATCAACTCCACCGACATACCCGCGCGCGCGAGCGTGTCCTGAATCGCGAGCCCATTCATGACGGTCGCGAGCATGCCCATCTGATCGCCAACCATGCGATTGAGGCCGCCTGCCGAGAGCGCTGCGCCCCGAAACAAATTGCCGCCTCCAATCACGACGGCGATCTGCACACCGAGTTGCAAGACGCTCTGCACTTCTTCGCGCACATACTCGAGCGTGTCGGGAGCGATGCCGAAACCGGTACCGCCTGCCATCGCCTCGCCAGACAGCTTCAGCAGGATCCGCTTGTAGACAGATTCAGTCACGTTCCCTCCCCGGGTGCGGGAACGAGGGGACTAGCTGTCCTTCAACTGGTTTTGCACTTCTGCGGCAAAGTCTTCTTCTTCCTTCTCGATACCATCACCGACCAGGTAGCGTGCGAAACGGGTCACTGCGGCGCCTTCCTTGTCCAGCAGCTTTGCGACTTTGACCTTGTCATCTTTAACAAACGGCTGCTCGAGCAAACTGATCTCAGCCAGGAACTTACGGATTCGGCCATCGATCATCTTCTCGACAATCTCGGCCGGTTTGCCACTATCCTCTGCCTGCGCGGTGTATATCTCGCGCTCCTTGGCCACGAGATCAGCGGGTGCATCCGTGGCTGCAACCACCAGCGGGTCGGTCGCAGCAATGTGCATCGCGAGATCTCGGCCCAGGTCCTCGCTGCCACCGGTCATCGCGAGCAAAACGCCAATTTTGCCGTTTGTATGAACATAACTGCAGAGGCTCCCCTCGGTCACTTCTATGACTTCCGCGCGGCGAACTGACACATTCTCGCCGATCTTCTGGACAAGCGCCTCACGCTCGACCTCCAGACCATCAGCGAGCAATTTGGCGATGTCGGACTCCCGTGAATCGAACACCAGATCGCGGGCGTGAGTCACGAAATCGCGGAAGTTCTCATCCTTCGCCGCAAAGTCGGTCTCGCAGTTCACTTCAACCAGAACACCGACCTGACTGTCGTCAGATATACGAATGCCAACCAGCCCGTCATTCGCGGTTCGACTGGCCTTCTTCGCCGCCTTGAGCCCGCTCGACTTGCGAAGCGTCTCGATCGCCTTGTCCATCGCGCCGTCAGCTTCGACCAGCGCTTTCTTGCAATCCATCATACCGAGGCCCGTACGGTCCCTCAGTTCCTTTACCATCCCTGCGCTTACTGCTGCCATGTCTCATCTCCACAATGCCCACGGCGCCTGGCCGAGGGTGGTCTTGAAATATCGATTGTTGATCCGGCGTCACGCCTCAGGAATCTTTGCTCGTCGATCATCTTTCGATCGACGAGCAAAACACGCCGTTTCAAGGCGCGCGTAACACGGACGCTCCCGCCGGGTTGGCTGGCTCTTTAGCCCGCCGGCGTCTCACCCGCAGGGGCCGCATCGGCCGCAGTTTCGGTGGTCGCAGCTTCCGTAGTAACCGCTTCAGTCGCCGCAGGCGCTGCTTCGGCGGCAGCTTCAGTCGCCGGGGCTTCAGTCGCCGGGGCTTCAGTAGCTGGAGCTGCAGTCGCTGCGCCATCATTAGCCACAGCTTCATTAGCCGCAGGCGCCTCATTGGCCGCAGGCGCTTCATTGGCCGCAGGCGCTTCATTGGCCGCAGGCGCTTCATCGGCCGCAGGCGCTTCATCGGCCGCAGGCGCTTCATCGGCCGCAGGCGCTTCATCGGCCGCAGGCGCTTCATTGGCCGCAGGCGCTTCATCGGCCGCAGGCGCTTCATCGG
>CAVOBC010000194.1:0-8705 GCA_963693635.1 Gammaproteobacteria bacterium
AGCATGAAACTGATACCCTCGTGTTTCGGCGCATCGCGGTCGGTGCGCACGAGAATGAACATCCAATCCGCGTTCTGCGCGCCCGACGTCCAGATCTTAGAGCCATTAATGTTGTAGTGATCGCCGTCGAGGACCGCATGCGTCTGCAGACTCGCAAGGTCCGAGCCGGCACCGGGTTCACTGTAGCCCTGGCACCACTCCACTTCGGCCCGTGCGATGCGCGGCAGGTGCCGCTGCTTTTGCTCTTCCGTGCCGAACTCAAGCAGGGTCGGCCCGATCATGGATGTACCAAAACCGGACAAAGGCGGGCGGGCACGAATGCGCCCCATTTCCTCGACCAGGATCATGTACTCGGCGGTGCTGAGTCCGCCACCGCCATACTCTTTGGGCCAACTGGGCACGGTCCAGCCCTTTTCTGCCATCCGCTCCACCCACAACCGCGTATCCGGATCCCGAATCTCGATCTTCGTGCTGCCGTTATAGACTTCACCCGGACCCCGAGCGCCGGGCGGACAGTTTTCTTCGAGCCAGGCTCGGGTTTCAAGTCGAAAGTCGTCTTGGGACATGGAGCGTCATCTCAGGTTGGGATTCACGGCGGTATAGTACCGCATAGGCGGCCGTGCTCGATGGGCCGACCGTTGCCAGGCCCGCCAGATTCTGCCTCTACTGACCGCCCGCAACTATTGACCCCCGCAACCATTTACCGCCCCAACCAAGGATCCTGCACATGACCCGGCTTCTGTCTTTGTGTCTGCCTCTCATCTTCATCGGTGGATGCGTTACTGCGCCGCCCGTCACCGAGAAGGTCGCCGCTGCGGCCGAGCCGCAATACCTGTCACCGATCGGGCACGTCCCCGAAGCACTCGGGCCATTGACCTGGCCCGTAACGACATCGTCTACCCTCGCTCAACAGCTATTCGATCAGGGCATGCAACTGCGGTGGAGTTACAACGTCAATGAAGCGTCGCGATCAATGGCGTCGGCGCGGCGCGCAGATCCTGATTGCGCCATATGTTATTGGGGCGAGGCCTTTGCGCTCGGCTCGTTCCTGAACGGTGCGATGAGTGCTGAAAAAGCCGCGCACGCGCACACGGCAATCGAAAATGCCGCCCGACTTGCGCACCTCGGCACATCCGTCGAGCAGGACCTGATTGCCGCCGCCCGCGTGCGCTATCCCGCGAGCTACGACCCGGCCGGGCGCCGCGCTGTTGATCAGGCGTTTGCCGACGCGATGGCAGCCGTCCACGCCAAACACCCCACCCACGCCCAGGTCGCTGTGGTCTATGCCGTCGCGCTCTTCTTGCTGGAAGACCGAGCCGGCTATCGCGACGTCAACGACCCGGACGTCAAACGTCTGCACAAGGTGCTGACCGACGTGCTTGACCACGATGTTAAGCACACCGGTGCCTGCCATCTGTTCATCCATGCGACAGAATCCAGCCAGCACCCCGAGTGGGCTTTGCCATGCGCTGAGTTTCTGGGCCAGTCAGTGCCAATCGCAAGCCACATCCAGCACATGCCATCACACACCTGGAACGAGGTCGGCCTGTGGGGACGATCCGTACGCGCGAACATTTCTGCCCAGCACTCTGATCTCAGGGCAACCGAACTCGGCGCCGGCTTCTCCTACGGCGAGTCGCACAACCTGCACATGTTGCTCTATGCCGCCTCATACGACGGGCAGGGGGCCGTCGCGACCCAGGCCGGCAAGGATTACCGCAAGGTGACCGGGAACGCCATGTACGAGGCGCTGACACTTTTGCGCTTCGGCCGCTTTGACGAGGTCGTACTGCTGAACGACCAGCCAGAGAATCCGGTTTTCGCGGCGCTCTGGACGTTCGCGAAGGGGTACGCCAGCCTTCGGAGTGGCAACCCGGGCCCCGCCAATACCGCTCGCGACGAACTGCTCGCCTTTGCCGCAGAAACCGATCTGAGCTTTCGCTACAGTCAGCCTGCGGCCCCGGTTGTCGGCACGGTCGCCCATATTCTTGAGGGCGAGATTCGCTGGCATGACGGTGATTTAACCGGCGCAATTGACTCGTTCGAGGCCGCTGTCGAGCGCGAGGATGCGATGGGCTACGCAGAACCCGAAGCGCTGCCGTTCGCTGCACGTCACTGGCTCGGTGCCGCGTTGCACGCTGCCGGCGATTACGCGGCGGCCGAGCAGACGTATCGCGACGAACTCGACGATCATCCGCACAATGGCTGGTCGCTCCGTGGCCTGACGACAGCCGTCGCCGCGCAGCACCGCACCGACCCGGCGGCGGACGACGACCTCGCGAAGAGTTGGCAGCGGTCAGACATCTTCATTACCACGTCGAAATTCTGAGCGACTGATACCCAGACAGAACTTCTGCGCTGCCTGCCCATGCAATAATCCGGTTCAATCAGGACCCGCTCCGACCAACGACCAGATCTTCAACCAGATCACTTAACAAAATCATGCAACAAGATCACTGCACCGAACGAGGACATCCATGCTCAAGCTGCACTTCGCACCGAACTCCCGCGCCGGACGCATCGTCTGGCTGCTCGAAGAACTCGGACTGCCCTATGACATCAACAAGATGGCCTTTCACCCGAAAGACCTGAAGTCCGATGAACATCGCGCGCGCCACCCGCTCGGTCGTGTGCCGGTACTGGATGACGGCGACATCAGCATCTACGAGTCGGGTGCCATCGTTGAGTACGTTCTTGCCCGGCACAAGAACGGCGGCCTGAAGCCCGACGTGGACGCAGACACCTATCCCGAGTTCCTGCAGTGGTTTCACTATTGCGAGGGCATGGTGATGCCTCCCGTCAACACGATTGTGGTCCAAACCATTCTGCTGCCGCCCGAGCGGCGGGACGAGACGGCCCTCGGCCAAGCCCAGCGGTTGCTCGCAAAAGCGCTTTCGCCCGTGGACGAGGCACTCGCCGGTCGCGACTACCTGATCGGTGATTTCTCAGCCGCAGACATCATGCTCGGACACGCCTGTTTTATGAGCAACCGCCTGGGTTGCGTGCCCGACGAGATGGCGAATCTGAAGGGCTACGTCGGGCGGGTCACCGCGCGGCCTGCCTTCCAAACTGCGATCAACATGTCCTGATCAGATAGCTCGTTCCTGTCCCAGAACTCCGTTCTGGAGCGGGCACTGGCTCGCTTCCTCAAACGGCGCCTCGCCGAAGGGGCGCCGAATTCAAAGCGCGCGCACTCGCCGGTCCCTGTTCCGGGTATCTGCCACTGCCATTTGCCTGCAACACCTCGCGCTCACAGTCACGCAATCGGTTTACCCATGAAACGCTACGTGCAGCTCTCGATTCTGGTCATTGCGGGTGGCGCCATCTATCCGCTCGTATATTTGCGCCAGAACTTTGAACTCTCCATCCTCGATGCCTTTGGCATCACAATTTCAGAACTCAGTGACTGCTACGCCCTGCTCGGCGTCATCTTCGTCGCAACCTATTTGCCATCAGGCTGGCTCACGGATCGCGTTTCACCGCGAACGCTGATCGCATTCTCCCTCGCCGGCGCAGGCGCGACAGGACTTTGGTTTGCGACATTCCCGGAACTCGCAAGCCTGCGCGTGATCTTCATGCTGTGGGGCATCACCACGGGTCTGACGTTCTGGTCCGCACTCATCAAGGCCGTTGCGGTCCTCGGCGAAGCGCATGAACAGGGCCGCTTTTTCGGTGTGCTCGAAGGCGGACGCGGACTCGTTGAAGCGGCGCTCGCCTCCGTTGCCCTCGCGATTTTCGCGCTGTGCCTCGAGGACAAGGCAGGCGATCTGCAAGTTCCACTAGGGCGCGTCATCTACTTCTACGTCGGCGCCATGCTCACCACGGCCCCCATCGTGTTCTTTGCCCTGCGGGACAACCATAACGCCGACAGCACGACCCGCTCGTTGCCGCGAGGTGCCTGGCAAGACTTCTTACACCTGTTCGCGAAGCGCCAACTCTGGCTCGCGGCGTTCTGCATCCTGTGCGGCTATCAACTCTTCTGGGCGAGTTACTCGTTTTCGGCCTACCTGCAGCAAGTCCATGGCATGACGGCCGTCACCGTCGGCATCATCACCGTCGCCCGTCTCTGGACCCGTCCCCTCGGCGCGCTTGCCAGCGGTTGGCTGGGCGATGCCCTGCAACGCGAACGCGTGCTCGCCGCGCTGCTCGTCAGCGCGTCGCTATCCCTCGCAGGCGTACTGCTCCTGCCTGCCGGAGCCGGCATACCGCTTACGCTCAGCATCGTTCTGTTGACGGGTCTCTTGACGTTCGGGGTGCGGGGCATTTACTGGGCAACGCTTGAAACCTGCGATGTCCCCGCCCGCAGCAAGGGGCTCGCGATCGGCGTTATCTCGCTCATTGCATACCTGCCGGATATCTACCTACCATTGATCAATGGGGCATTACTCACCCGCTTTCCAGGCAACACTGGCTACGCCATTTACTTCAGCGGCCTTGCACTCTTTGGCCTGCTCGGTGCAACCGCCGCCTGGCGTCTCAGCACGAACAATGCAAACGTCCGCCGCTAAACCCGAATTTAGTACCAGTGTGACCCGTTGAAAGACAACGATCAGCGATCATCCATTTAGCCGTCGTACACCTCGCGACCTCGCCAAAAGGCGAAAAGAGCGGGAATTACAATCAATACCAGCAATAGTGCCGAGCCCACGCCGCCCAACATGGGCGCTGCGATGCGCTTCATGACATCCGCACCACTGCCGCTGCTTAGCATGAGCGGAATCAGACCAATCAGGAGAGTCAACGACGTCATGAGCATGGGCCGAATGCGTTGACTGGCACCCTCTGCAATTGTGTCGATCAGATCCGCGTAGTTTTCTAGCGAATCGTCCCTGATGTGGCCGCGCCACGCCAGATCCAGATACAACATCATCAACAAGCCCAGTTCGACCGCCAAACCGGCGACCGCAATCATGCCCACCGCAACCGCGACACTGAGATTGTAATCGAGCGCTGCCAATAGCCAGATGCTGCCGATCGCAGAGAACGGCAATGCCATCATGACAATCAAGGTTTCCGCCAGCGACTTGCGGTGCATGTAGAGCATGATGAAGATTACGAGGATCGTTAGCGGTACCAGCATGGCGAGGCGGTCCCTGGCGCGCTCGAAGTAAGTGAATTGTCCCGCCCAGGCCAGCCGATAACCTGTCGGAATCTCAACGCTCTCAGCGACGACCTGGCGCGCCGAGTCAACGTAGTCCGCGATACCGATCTCATCGTCCACATCAACAAACACAAAACTGACCAGTTGCCCGTCTTCGTTACGCAGTGCTGGCGGACCGGTACGAAACACGATCTCGGCCACTTGTGTTATCGGAATCTGTGCACCCGTGGACGTGGTCACAAAGACCCGCTCCAGTGCCTCGAGGTTGTCGCGGTACTCTCGGGCATAACGTACAAGGATGCCGTAGCGTTCGCGCCCTTCGACCGTCTCACCCACGTTGACGCCGCCCATGGCGGCCTCGATCACCGACTGCACGTCGCCAACGTTCAGACCAAAGCGGGCCGCGGCCGCACGATCAATGTCAAAGTCAAGAAAGTAGCCGCCGGTGGCGCGCTCGGCGAAGGCACTACGCGTATGCGGTGCAGTGCGTTCGTCAGCCTGCAGCGCACGCTCGATGGCGATCGCCGTTTGCTCGATGATGGCGAGGTCCGGCCCGAAGACCTTGATCCCCAGTGTCGAGCGGATGCCAGTAGCCAGCATTTCTGTGCGGGTCTGAATCGGCATCCACCAGACGTTCGGCATACCGGGAAAACGCATCGCGCTGTCCATCTCACCGATGAGTTTGTCCCACGTCATACCATCGCGCCACGCGCTTTCGGGCTTTAGCATGATATTGGCTTCGATCATCGAGAGCGGTGCCGGATCGGTCGGGCTGCTGCTGCGTCCGACTTTGCCGAACACGCGTTCGACTTCGGGAAATTTCTTCAGCTCCCGATCCATGGTCTGCAGAACTCGGGTTGCCTCTTCGATGGAAATGCCCGGCAACGTTGTCGGCATGTAAAGCAGACTCCCTTCATTGAGTGGCGGCATAAACTCGTTGCCGAGACTTCGATACACGGGCACCGTTGCGACCACTGCCAGCAATGCCGCAATGACCACCGGCCAACGCCAACGCACCGCGAGGCGCACGAGCGGTGCATAGCCGGCTACCAGGCTTCGGTTGAGCCAACTGTCCTCGCCACGGATTCGTCCCCGAATCAGCAACACGGCGAGCGCCGGAATTAACGTTACCGACAACAGTGCTGCAAAAAACATGGAATAGGTCTTGGTAAACGCCAGCGGCTTGAACAAACGGCCTTCGGTACCTTCCAGTGCAAACACCGGCACGAACGAAACGGTGATGATGAGCAGTGAAAAGAAGATACTGGGTCCCACTTCCTGCATCGCCGCAATCACGACCCGAATGCGCGCTTCCCCTGTCAGCGGGTCGCCGTGTAGCCGTCTGTGCACGTTATCGATGATGACGATCGCCGCATCGACCATCGCGCCAATCGCCACAGCAATCCCGCCGAGCGACATGATATTCGCCGTTAGACCTTGATAGAACATCGGAATAAACGACAGCAGGATCGCGATGGGCAGCGTCATAATCGCTACCAACGCCGAGCGCACATGGAGCAAGAAGACGCCAATCACCAGGGCGACGATCAGCATTTCCTCGATCAGGATATTCCGTAGCGTGTCGATCGCTCGATCGATCAGGCTCGAACGGTCATACACCGGCACAATCTCCACACCGGTCGGCAGACCGCGTTTGAGTTCCTCGATGCGGACTTTCACGCGGTCAATGACTGCCAGCGCATTCTCGCCATAGCGCATGATGACGATGCCGCCAACGGTAATGCCTTCGCCGTCAAGATCCGCCTGGCCACGTTGTAACGCGGGCCCCAGGCTGACGGTGGCCACATCGGCGACACGCACCGGAATCCCCCGGTCGCCAAGGCCAATCACGACTTCTTCCAGATCCGCAATTGAGGTCACGTAGCCCCGGCCACGAATGAACTGTTCGTGACCGGCGATTTCCAGCACTCGCCCCCCGACATCATTGTTTGAGTCACGCACGGCTGCGGTCACTTTTCGCAACGGTATTTTGTAGGAAGCAAGCTTATTGGGATCGATGTTAATTTGGTATTCCTTGACGAAACCACCCACAGCCGCAACCTCCGCCACACCCTCAACCGACTCCAATGCATAGCGCAGATTGAAATCCTGAAACGCGCGCAAGTCTGCGAGACTTTGCTGACCGGTTTTGTCGACCAGCGCGTATTGATAAACCCACCCGACGCCAGTCGCGTCCGGACCCAGGGTGGGTCGGACACTGTCCGGGAGTTTGGGGGCGGCTGAATTCAAATACTCCAGCACCCGCGAACGCGCCCAATACATATCGGTGCCGTCTTCGAAAATGACGTAGACAAACGACAGGCCCATGAAACTCTGCCCGCGAACAAACCGGACGTCCGGTGCTGCCAATAAGGTTGTCGTGAGCGGATAGGTGATCTGATCCTCAACGAGATCGGGACTGCGTCCTGGCCAATCGGTAAAGACAATCACCTGCACATCAGAGAGATCGGGGATTGCATCGAGCGGCGTATTAACAAGCGAGCGATATCCCCACGCCGCCAGCGCGGCGACAACCAGGATCGTGAGCAGCGCATTGTGCGCACAGAATGCAATCAATCGCTGCAGCGGCGAGGTGCGCAAGGAAGGGTCTACCATTGCTTCATCCCCGTTTTAAGTCGGGTCTCGGCAGCGATCAGAAAATTGCCGGAGGTCACGACTTTGTCGCCGTGTGCGAGTCCGTCGAGTACTTCGATGAATCCTTGTGTGCGTCGACCGCTTTGGATACGAACGGGTTTCAGGCGGCCGCGGCCAAGATCGACAAACACCACACGACTTTCACCGGCGACGATGACGGCCTCTTCAGGTACGCTCAGTCGATGCCCGAGGGCAGCCTGTAAAGACACCTCGGCATACATGCCCGGTTTGAGATCACCGGCCGCGTTATCAAGCGTCAGACGGACCCGGCCGGTACGGGTCTTGCCCTGCAGAAAGGGGTAAACGTACTCGATGGCTGCAGCCACACGCCGACCCGGCAGATACGGCAAGGAGACCACGGCGTTCGCACCGATCGAGATCAGATCGAGATCAGCTTCGTACACATCGGCTTCAACCCACACGCGCGACAGGTCCGCAATGCTGAGCAGCGTTTGACCTCGTGGCGCTGCGCTACCATTAGCGATGTGTCGCTCGATCACAATGCCCCTGCGCGACGCATGGATTGCCATGTAATCCTGCGGCACACCCCGACGTTCCAGCGCATCGATCGCTGCCGCGGACAGGTCCCACAGCGTCAGTCGCTTTCGTGCGGCACCAAGCAAGGTGTCGTCCGCGCCGAGGTTGGCGCGTCGCTTCCAGGTCTCAAGATACTCGCGCTGCGCCGCCAACACCGCCGGGCTGTACACCGTAAAGAGCACCTGGCCCTTGTGCACCTCGGCGCCCACGTAGTCGGCGCTAAGTTCTCCAATGTAGCCGTCAAACTTCAGGCTCACCTCTGACAGCAGGCGTTCGTCGTAGGTCACCTGTCCCACAGTTCGAATCGATTTCACCAGGTCACGGTGAATCGCAAGCCCCGTTTCCAGCCCGATCAACTGGCGGCGGCGGTTGTCAATTGTGATTACAGTGTCGTCATCATCTTCCGACATCA
>CAVOBC010000195.1:0-8701 GCA_963693635.1 Gammaproteobacteria bacterium
TACCGCAAGCGCGCCAGTTCCTCGGCATCCGGCTCTGGTAGCGACGGCAACACCCCAGTGTGTACGATTCAGCATCTTGAGATACGGGCATCCTTTGCACAGGAACCCGGAGATGGGCGGCGCCACTGTCTCGCGGCTCGCGCGGCGCCGGGCGAGGTCTGTCGCTCATCCAACTGAAACCCGGAGTGTTTCTGGATCGTACTGTCCATGAGTCGCAGCGGGCGGTTGACGCGAACAATCAGGGTGGTGCGCAGCCGTCAATTGATGACGTTACACACTTGCGCAGCGAACCGGCCGAGTCCCGGCGCCAACAGGCGCAGTGAAGGTCCGGGCCGCAACCGACCACGGACACTATGCCCAACCATCTCTTGGATCGTTGCTTGTCATGAAGCACCCGGTCACCGCCTGATAAACTAACCGCTCAGCAAGTTTCGGAAGCGCACCTTATGGCTGGCATCGGCAAAGACTCCGTGATGTACGAGACCATCCACCGCCAGCCGGACGACCTGAGACGCGTCCTTGGGCGCAATGAGGATATCGACGCAGGCACAAGTTTGCTCATGTCTGCACGACGCGTCTTCCTGGTCGGCATCGGCACCAGCTATCACGCGGCGTTGATGGGCGCGTGGTGTTTGCGATCGTTAGGTCTCGATGCACGCGCGGTCTCGTCCTTTGATTTTGCCAACTATAACGACACCTTTTCCCTTGCCGACGACGATGCGGTAGTCCTGCTGTCCCATTCAGGAGCACGGCGGTACTCATCCGCTGCCCTGCGTATCACAAAGGACGCAGGTGCTACCCTCATGTCCGTCGGTGGTGACGACGCGGACCATCCCGGCTCATCACTGATCCTGCGCACCACGCCGACCGAGCGGTCAGCCGCCTTCACCTCTTCGCACACGACCGCGATGACGGTCCTCGGACAACTCGCTGCCGCCTGCGGCGAACGCAACGGCCACCCGGACGCGCCCGTGTGGCGCAATGCACTGGCAGCCCTGCCCGAGCAGATCGAAGAGATGCTCGAACATGAAAATGACATCAACGCCCTCGCTGAAGCTGGCATCGATGCCCACCTCTACGTGGTGGGCGGCGGCCCCAGTGAATGCTCGGCACTCGAAGCCGTCATCAAAGCCCGCGAGGCCGCCTACGTGCGCATGGACGGTATGGCGCTTGAGCAATTCATCCACGGTCCAATGATCTGTCTACAACCGCAAGACCAGGTCGTCCTGATCCACGCCGATGGGGCCTCCACCGATCGCAGCGCGGACGCACTCAAGCTCTTTCGCACGCTTGGCACTCGCACCAGCCTCATCGGTCAGGCCATCGGCAGCGATGCCCCGGCGTTCACCGTACCGGCCACGGTAGAGGCGCTGTCCCCGATTTTGACGACGGTGCCGATGCAGTTGCTCGCCTGGCGGATGGCGACGCTAAAGGCGATCGATCCCGACCTTTTCAGAACCAACGAACCCGCGTTCAAAGCGGCGGTCAGCGGGATCGCTCTGTAGAGTCCAGAAGATCAGCGAGGTGCCTCTACGACGCAGCCCAGCCAATGGCATTTTTCACCAACTGCTCGAAAGTGGGATTGGCCCAGGGACCTTTGTAGCCGGGCCTGCCCGGCAGGTTAACTGAACAGTGCCCAAGGCCCATGTAACACACTGCGCCGTCGCCAACTTTCCGTTCAAACGCCACTACCCGCTTGTTGGCGCTTCCGAGTGCGGGATGGTCGGCACTTCTTGTGCCGGGGTCGCGGTCGACCATCATTTCTGATTGCCTCGGCAACGCGTTCTTTGCGTACAGTTCCTGCAACTCGTCGATCTCGCGGGTGGGGTCCCAGGGATAACCTCGGGTATACGCATAGTTCGATCGCACCATGTCCACGCCCATGATGTCGTACTCGGTGCTCAGCAGAATCTTGTAGTCGGCCAGATCACCCTGCAATTCAAACAGGTACAACTCGTCCTCAAGCGGGAACTCTGCCGGGATGCCCTTGTTAAGCGGGTGCTCCGGGTCTTCAACCCGCACAGGAAATGTGTGGATAGGCGCATGTGCCATGAAGAATGCACCCAATGTGTCGTGGAACTTCTTCTTCACCCACTGCCTTGGGCCGTTGCCGCCCGAGTGGACCTCCCCCTCATACAAAGCGCTCTCGAAATCGCCATCCTTCACTCGCCGTGCGTAGCCTCCCGACGTGCCATGGATGCCGATCATCTTGCCACCGGCTTCCAACCACCTTTGCAGCACAGCGGTGTTCGCGTCGTCCGCGACAGGCCCCGAACAGTAACTGATGAGAACATGAGCGTGTTGTAACCATTTATCGAGGTCGCTGTAGTCGCTCGCCACCGTGCCAACCAGCTTGCAGTCCTGATACTCGTCCATCCACTGCAGAATCTTGCGATTCGCGTACTGAACGTCGTGGTCGAAGACCATTCTGTTGGTCACGACCATCACGTCCCCACAAACTACGTGAACACGTAGCGGCCCCCGCTGCTTCTCAGCAGGCTGATTACCCGAACTATCCGTGCGCGCCTTCTCATTCATATACTGCTCCGTGATGTCTGGTGGTCCCGCTTCCTTACCGGCCTCACGGGTAATCTAAATGACTCTGCCGCGGTCACGCATCCGATCTGCTGCGTTTTTCAATTCCTAATGTCCGGTGTTTTGTCCGGCGGTGAATTATAGGGTCGTCGTTCATTGTAGAACACGAGGTATCGCATCAGATGTCAAAAATCTGAGGGGGTCTAGGGAATAAGTACAAGGCTCTCCAGAGGACCAGCATTTGTCGCATGCTCATCAGCTTCGACGGTGGCGTCTCCGCAACAAACGCATTTGCTCCTGCTCTGTCGCGCAAAAGGACTGATCAATCGGCCAGACCAGGCGCCTGTGGGAATGAACAAGGACACACAGGCAGGCAATTGCTGCCAGTCCACACGAAAAAACCGGCGTGATCAAAAAGATCACACCGGTTTTTTGAATCGACGTCTAATTCAGGCGCGAGACTTTCGGATGGTGGCAAATCCCAACAGCGCAACACCTATCAACGCAATTCCCGCAGGTGCATGCAGGCGAGGTTGCGCAAAGAGAGTTGTCCTGCATTTTTCTCACGTCGCAGGACCCAGCAATCCGCTAGGATGATCAGATCCACTGATGCACGCGAGGTTGCGGTGATGTCACCAGGACGCTACACGGCACAAGCCTTCTTCGACTCCACAAGCTTCGTCATTGCCGACGGCATCGCCTGGTCCCCGGACGACCGTTTCGTGTATCTGAGCGCCGACGAAACCGGTCTCTTCAACGTATACCGGGTCGACGTCGCCACTGGCGAGAAGGAAGCCCTGACGACGGCGGTTCAGGACGTCTGCTATGTGGTGAGCGGATTCCCCGAAGACGGGCGCACTCTGTATTCGTCCGACCATGGCGGTGATGAGTTGAGCCACCTTTTTGTGCGTGAAGAGCGCGGTGAGGTCATCGATCTCACACCGGGCGACGCCGTGAAGGCCTCGTTCTTCGGCTGGTCCGGGGATCGGCGCCACTTTTTCGTGACGTCCAATGTCCGCGATGCCCAGGCCTTCGATCTCTACCAATACTGCACGGACACCTACGAGTCGGACCTGATCTTTCGCAATGACGACGGTCTCATCCTCGCTGCACATGACGGCACGCGACGGCTCGCCTTGCTCAAGCTCTGGTCAAACAGCGACAGCGACGTCCTCATTCACGATTGGCAGGGCAACGAGACAACACCGAAGGTGGTGACCAAACACGAGGGGGACATCAACCACGGCGTCTTCTGCTTCACGAGGGACCGGGAAAAGCTCGTATACGCCACCAATGAGCACGGTGAGTACCAGGAGGCCTGGTCTTACGAGCGGCGATCGGACCTGGCGGCTGACTGGGACGTGACGTCGGTCAGTCACTCCGAGAGTGGTCGTTTTCGCGTCAGCTCGATCAATGCGGACCCCCGATCCGTCGTCTCCATCGTTGATGCCGGGCGGGGCCGGGAGATCGACCTGACATCACTTACAATTGCAGACATCGGCAACATCAGATTCTCGCGCGATGAGTCGCAACTGGCCGTGATGGTCACTTCGGACACCTCGCCGGCTGATCTCTACATCGTCGACATCGCCGCAGATTCGTCGCAGCGCCTAACACCAGCGCTCAACGCGGCCATTGATGAAACGTACCTCGTGCCAGGCGCCGTACATCGTTACCCGAGCTACGACGAACTCGACATCCCCGGCATCATGTACAGACCTCACGCTGCTGACGCGGACAATCCCTGCCCTGCGCTCGTCATGGTCCAAGGGGGTCCAGGCGGGCAAAGCCGATGCGGCTATAGCGCCACCACTCAGCATCTTGTCAACCATGGCTACGCCGTCTTCGACGCCAACAACCGGGGCTCATCCGGTTACGGCAAGACCTCCTACCACATGGCGGATCGCCAGCACGGCGAAGCAGATCTTGGCGACATTGCCAGCGCGGCCAGCTACCTCGCTTCACTGGACTGGATCAGCGAGGAGAAGATCGGCGTTATTGGCGGTTCATACGGCGGTTACATGGTTGGCGCCGCACTCGCCTTCCGTCCCGATGTCTTAGGCTCGGGATCAACATCTTCGGCGTGATGAACTGGTTGCGCACCCTCGAGTCGATTCCGCCCTGGTAGAGTGCACAACGCGACAGCCTCTATGACCTGATGGGCGATTCGGCGACGGACCGTGAACGCCTGCAACGGATCTCGCCGCTCTTTCACGCGAGCAACATCAAGGTGCCATTTATGGTAGTCCAGGGTGCCAATGATCCGCGAGTGCTGCAGGTCGAGAGTGACGAAATCGTCGCCGCGATGCGTGCCAACGATGCATCCGTAACCTACGTGTTCTTCGACGACGAAGGTCATGGCTTCACGAAGCGCGCGAATCAGGTCGCCGCCTCTGAGGGCTATGTCGAATTCCTGGACTCACATCTTTGAGAACCGGGGCGACATCGATTAAGCGGGTGTTTCTGCGGCTACGAACTCCGGCTGGTCCATCCGATCGTCCAGCCCTCGGTGACTTGTACCGGAACGCGCAGTTGCCGGTTTACGTCATTTGCGACATGGTTAACCCTTTGTTACAGGGGACAAGAGCGGGCAACAGCACCGGCCAACAAAATCGCGAGTAAAAAAAGGATACAAAGAGTTTTGAGCGAACAAAAAGACAGAAGCAAGAATCCCTACACGACGAGCGACAACGGCCACGGGGATCTCAGCGTTCTCAAAGGCGGATTGGCCATCATCACCGGCTCCGCATCCGGCATCGGTTTCGCGTTGGCCGAAGCGGCCGTAGCGCATGGCATGCACCCGGTGATCGCCGATGTACGGCAGGACGCGATCGATGTCGCCATTGATAAGCTGGCCGCGCGTGCGGACCAGACGGGCGTCGATGTAATGGGGTGCCAGGTCGACGTGTCAGACAAAGCCAGCGTCAACGCGCTGGCTGCCGAATTGAAACGGCGCTTTCCCGACCGGCCGATTTCGCTGCTGGCTTGCAACGCCGGTACCGGTAGCGGCGGAAGTGTCCTGCAAGGCTCCGAGGACGACTGGGAGTTTGTCTACAGTGTCAATCTCAAGGGCGTGCTCAACTGCATCCGCACTTTCGTACCGGACATGCTCAAGCAGAACGCCGCTGGCTCCGTGATGGCCACCGCTTCGCAGGATGGCCTCTGCGCCTCCGCCTCCCTGTACGGCGTCACCAAACACGCTTGTGTGGCGCTCATGGAAACACTGCACGGCGAACTCCAGGGCAAACTGACCAGCCACGTCCTGTGCCCCAATATCGTTGCCACCAACATCCTCGCATCTGCTTCTTACCGACCTGATCGACTGGGTGGCCCGGGCGAAGTCAGCGATCGTCAAAAATACATCGGTGAACAATTCAGAAAACATGGCATTCCACCATCACAGTGCGCCGGTGAAGTCTTCGATGCCATGCGTGATGGGACCTTCTACGTGATGGTAGAAGCGGAGCCAGACCCCGAATACGTCCGTCTTGAGGTTTCAACCCGGATGGATTCAATGCTCAACGGCGACCGGCCATTCAGGCCGCACAGCGAGTGGTTTAAGGCTGTCTTTTCAGGCTCGGACTGACCGCTCTTTTGTCGTCCGCGTAACCGTGCCATGGGCGGCATCACTGAAAATAGGGTCTGGGTTACTGGCGCTACCAGCGCATCGGCAACCTCTTCCGGGTAGGCAGGTCTCCCGTCCCACGCGGGAAGCTACGGCAAGTTCCAGCTCAGACATTGGCAACACAACGGAAAACGGGATCTGATGTTTGATGCCCCATCATGACATTTGCTTGCAGGGGTACTCCAAGATGCGAACGACTATGAATATCGATGACGATGTCTTGAACGCGGTGAAGGAAATATCCCGGCGTCAGGCCCGACCCGTGGGCGAGGTGGCGTCAAAGCTGTTACGCGATGCCCTTGATGGTAAGGACGAAGAAATCCGGGAGGAGCCAGCTAGAGATGGCTTTCAGCCATTCGCAAAGTCCACCGACATCGTTACCAACGACATGATTGAACAGCTTCGTGAGGAGGCTGGTGACTAGTGCGTGCTCTGTTGAACGTTAACGTTCTGATTGCGCTCTTGGACCAGAACCATATTGCTCATGACTCGGCCTGGCAGTGGATGGAGTCCAACATCGAATCCGGGTGGGCAACTTGTCCCATTACCGAAAATGGCTGTCTGCGTATCATGTTTCCGCCCGCCTACCCCAACCGCCGCAACACGAGGGAAGTTGCCGCGAGACTCCGCGAGGCCACGGATCAGCAGTTTCACCAATTCTGGCCAGACGACTCGAGCATTCTCGCTACAGCTACGGTCAATTGGGATCTCTTGATTGGACCGCGGCAATTGACCGATATCTATCTACTATCGCTGGCGGTGCAGAACAACGGCAGGTTCGTAACCTTCGACACGAAGATATCGACGGAAATGGTGCATGGCATCGTTGGAGGGCACCTCTTTATTATCTGACCGCCGTTATTATCTGACCGCTCGTTATTATCTGACCGCTCGCGCAGGACCTTTTCTCACGCCGCACATTTTCCTCTTTCACGCAATCAGGTCGCTTCAATATCGATGATCGCGAGCACCTGCCGTTCAATTTCCAGAGGCTCTGAAAATTGGAGCGAAGTGAGTTGATCGGACGTTATTCGAGATAAGCGAGATCGCCCTTATTGGGTCACACAAAAATGTCCGATGAGTAGTGCAATTGATCTCTGCCCGCCACGCGATATCTCAAAGGAAACGACCGATCAACCAACAGGTTTGTCAAAGACAGGACCACGACCGTCGTATGTTCCACCTGATTCAGCGCATCCCCTGTACGACGAGGACCGGTCGGACCTTGCCAGGTTCATCACGTTTGCCGGGGTTCATGTTCGCCACACGGGACTAGGTATTACCAACGTAATACCAACAATAGCTCCAATCAACCAAACCGGCGCATATAGGCACGGCGCCATCACGGCACCTTGACCGTACCGGCGGACTAGCTTTGACTCTCGTCCGCCGCTTCAAGTGCCGCGTCCAGCGAACCCTGGTTCATAATGCCCGCGATACGCTCCGCCATCATATAGGTCGTCGCCTGCGTGTTGGCCCGGGGGCAATCCGGCATCAGGCTCGCGTCCACCACCCGCAGGCCACTCGTGCCGAGCACTCGCCCGTCCTCGTCGCACACGGCAGCAGGGTCGGACGGATCGCCCATTCGACAGGAGCTGCTCTGGTGGTGCGAGGTGGCGACGTGCCTCGCCACCCACACGTCCACGTCCTGGTCCGACGAGTCTTCGGTCAGCTCGTCCGCAGCCGGCACGATGGGACCTTCGAGGACGGTCGCCATTTCCCTGGAGCCAGCGAGGCGCAACGACAGGCGCACGGCCTCGCGCAGGCGGACACGATCAGCGGGGTGTTCCAGCCAACCCATCTCAATCACCGGCATCGCCTCCATAGCCGGCGTGCCGTCCATGTTCGGCGGCGGCATCTTGAGCGTGCCGGCGCTGAATTCGAGCATAAGACTCGGGATCATGATGAAGACCCGGTTGCCGGCAGAGTTGTGCCCATTCAGGCGCTCCTCCTCGCCAACCTGGCTCTGCATCGGGCCGAGGTAAATCAGCATGTCGTTTCTCACGGGCTGCTCACCTTCCAGCGGGACTGCGGTGTAGCGGAGATGCATCGGCATGGGGTGCGCGGAGCCGTCGACGTTGTTCCCAGCGATGTCCTCCCTCATCCGAAAGCTCAAAGGCAGCGCGATGTGATCGCGGAAGTTCCGGCCGACACCCGGCAGGTCCACCTTCGTGTCGACAGCGGCTGCCCTCAATTCGTCTGCCGGACCCACGCCGGAGCGCAAGAGCATGTGGGGCGAGCCTATCGCGCCACCACACAGAATCACTTCCACCCGCGCGCGGAGAACCGTGCCATCGTTGAGCTCTACACCGAGCGCCCGTGGCGTGTCTGGGTCATCATTGAAGAGAACCCGCAGGACGTCGGATTCGCCGCGAATGACGAGGTTCGAGCGGCCCCGCGCCTGCGCGAGGAACGTGAGCGCTGAGCTCTGGCGCACGCGGTTCACGTTGTTTAGCGCGAGGGACCCAACGCCCCCCGGAGTCCCCGGCGCATTGGCGTCTGCACAACTATCAAACCCCGCCGCGATGCAAGCGTCATGCC
>CAVOBC010000196.1:0-8646 GCA_963693635.1 Gammaproteobacteria bacterium
AATCTTCGAATTCTTCAGAGAAGAGCTGGCGCCGAAAGCCGGATCCACGGTCGTCACCGATGCCGGCGAACAGTCTTTGCAGCAGATCTTCTGATGACCACCGCGCAACGCTTTGGTGGTAGAGCCTTCAGCGGGTTCAGAGCCTTCAGCCAAAAGAGAGCCTTCAGCGGGCGGAGAGCCCTCAGCGGGATAAGACGCCCGGCTAACTATCGATGCATCAAAGTGCCCGCGAGCGCGGACACGAGCACATGCTCAGGCTTTCTTGCCGCGGCTGCCGAAACGCTTGTTGAATCGATCGATGCGTCCAGCCGTGTCGAGGATCTTCTGCTTTCCGGTGTAGAACGGGTGACACTTGGAACAGACTTCCAGGTGAATGTTCTCGCACTTCGTCGAGCGGGTGGAGATCACATTGCCACAACTGCACGTTGCGGTGATCTCTTCGTACTGTGGGTGAATATCTGGCTTCATCGGCAGCAGTTCAGGGTGGCTGGGAAGGTCGCGCATCTTACCAGACCGTGGACGAATCACAACTTGCGATGTCGCGCCAAGGCTCGTGGGACGAGGGTGGCACCTCGCGTCTGCGTGCGCCGGTCACGCGGGTTTTCGGCAGCGTACCCAGGGCCGTCCCGCTGAGTCGGCAGACCGATGCATTCCCGCTGCCGGACGCCCGCTACGTCGAGGTTGCCGTCCCGGTACCGTTGCGCCAAACGTTCTTCTACCGCATCGACGAGCACGCGTCCGTCATGGCCGGGTGCCGGGTCCGAATTCCGTTTGGCAACCGGCAACTAATCGGCATCGTTCTGGGCGACGCGACCCCGGATGACGTCGAAACCAGCGGCTTTGACCGGTCACGCGCCAAGTCGGTGGACACGGTCCTCGACGACCTGCCGGTTCTTGGCGATACATTACTCGCGCTCTGCCGATGGCTGTCGACGTACTATCACCATCCCATCGGCGAGGTGCTCGACACCGCCCTCACGGTGGCGTTGCGAAGGGGGCTGCCTTTCACCGAAACACTCAACGTCGCGGTCCTCACCCAGGCAGGCAAGGACACCGACCCCGAAACATTCACCCGGGCACCATCTCAGCGCGAGATCCTTCGGCACCTGCAGCAAGTGGGCACGTTGCCGGCCCAGACCTCGCGCACGGCCCTCAAATCTCTCACCGCGCGCGGATTGATCGAAACCGAGGTCAGGAAACGGATCCACACGCCGTACCAGCCGTCCGAACCACTGCTGCGCGAGGACTCGCTCGCCCTGAACGACGATCAGCAGATGGCCCTCGACCGGATCACCACAGCCGGCACCTATCTGCTGTACGGCGTGACCGGCAGCGGCAAGACCGAAGTCTACCTGCAACTGGTCGAGCGCTGCCTGCGACGCGGCTTGCAGGCGTTGATCCTGATTCCGGAGATCAGCCTGACACCGCAGACGACCCGCCGATTCACAGAACGCTTCAACGTTCCGGTAGAAATACTGCATTCCCGACAGACCGATCCGCAGCGGCTGGATGCGTCTCGCCGCCTCGCCGCCGGCGCATCACCCATCGTCCTCGGCACCCGCTCGGCCATCTTCTCACCGCTCAGGAAGCCCGGCATCTACATCGTCGACGAGGAACACGACGGCTCTTACAAACAGCAGGACGGCTTGCGCTACTCCGCGCGCGACCTCGCGGTACTGCGCGGTGACATGGACGGCGTCCCCGTTGTTCTCGGGTCGGCAACGCCGTCGCTGGAGAGCTTCCAAAACTCGGTGCGCGGTCGCTATCAACTGCTGTCGTTACCGCAGCGTGCCGGTCCTGCGAGCCTGCCGCGGTATCAGATTATTGACATCAGCAACGCTCGACTCACCGAGGGCATATCCGGGCCCCTCACAAATACGATCAAGTCGCACCTCACTGCAGGCAGTCAGGTCCTCACCTTCATCAATCGACGAGGATTTGCGCCAGTTCTGTTTTGTGGCGAATGTCGGTGGATGGCAAGTTGCAGCCACTGCGACACGCGTTTCACGGTGCATCAGACCGAGCGCAAACTGGTATGCCATCACTGCGGCGCGGAGCAACCCGTCCCGCAGACGTGCCCTGAGTGCTCTCAATCCGGCCTCGTTCCCATGGGCATCGGCACCGAACGCGTCGAGCAACACCTGGCCGCGTCTTTCCCTGGCACGCGGGTGATACGTATTGACCGGGACACCACCCGGCGCAAGTTCGCCTTGCAACAGATGCTCGCCGATATCGACAGTGGCGAACCGGCCATCCTCGTCGGGACCCAGATGCTGGCCAAGGGCCACCACTTCCCCAACGTTACGTTAGTGGCGATTCTTGACGCAGACGGCGGCTTTTTCAGTGCGGACTTCAAAGCCATCGAACGCATGGGTCAGCTCATCCTGCAGGTGGGCGGCCGCGCGGGTCGGGAGGAGAGACTGGGAACGGTTGCCCTGCAGACCCGATTCCCCGACGATGAGCGCCTCGCCACGCTAATCCAGCACGGTTACGCCGCGTTCGCGCGGGATGTGCTGGCGGAACGCCAGCGCCACGAACTGCCACCCTTTGCGTTTCATGCGTTGTTGCGCGCCGACGCGACCGACCCTGCGGCTCCCACCGAGTTTCTCGGTCAGATCGCCGACGAACTGGCCACCATTCCCGCCGCAAAGGCCGGCGACGCCGCAGTGCTGGGACCAATCCCGGCGTTGATGGAGAAACGCGCGGATCGCTTCCGGGCACAACTGCTGCTGCGATCGAGCCGACGAGCCACGCTTCGCCCGCTCGTGGCCGCCGCCGTACAAGTCGCAGAGGCCCTGCCCCGGTCCCGCAACGTGCGATGGTCACTCGATGTCGATCCGCTCGACGAGATGTGACCTAACAGACGAGATGTGACCAATTTTCAGCGACCAGACGGAGGGTGCTAAAGGTGCCGTCCGGTCACTTTTTCTTGAGCATGCACCCGACACGGCGACGGCTAGCGGTACCAACCCCCATGCTACAATCGCGGCCTCTGATGACCTCGACCGTCATCGCCGCGGCGGCACAGGCACGCCGCGCTGCAACTGCCGATCGGGGCTGCTCAAGGAAGGGTCGCCTAAAGTACGGCCGGCGGTTGAAAGCATTACAATGCCAGCGCCGGGCCTCACTGCACGGCACCATATCGACAGCGTAACTGCGTAGGCTTCATGCCGAACACAATGGCTTCTGTACAAACACCCGAAACGGGTTCCGGCCGCATCGCCTGGTTCACCGCGGGCGTGCTAACGGGCGTCCTCGCCTCGTTTCTGGTCTACCTCACCATCGTGGTCCCGGACGACAGCGCGCTCGCCCCCATCGCGCCAACCGCGACGGTCGAAGACAAAGCGGTCGAGGAAACGCACTACACCTTCTACGAGATCTTTCCGGAGTCTGAAGTACCCATCATCGAGGAATATCTAAATGATGAAAGGGTGCGGCTGCCGGAACGCTCAGCCTATCTGCTGCAAGCAGGGTCGTTTCGGAACCCCGCGGACGCCGACAGTCTGCGCGCTCGCCTGCTTCTGCTGGGACTGCCGGTCTTCGCGCGGGACATCAGCGTCGAGGGGCGGACATGGACGCGTGTACTCGTTGGCCCACTGACCTCAGCGGTCGACCTGAACCGCGCGCAGGACATGCTCGCAGAGGCAAGCATCGAGTCCCTCAGGCTTCGAGTGACCCCCTGAACCAGCCGGGTCACCGGCGGCGGGTCAGGCCGTTTCTGCGGTAGCGCACAGCGTACGCTCTTGAAAAGCGCCCCCCGGGGCCCAATCTATGCGGTTTGGCCGCGCAAGAAACGAGACATTCCATGCAACTTGAAGGCACTACCATTCTCTCGGTCAGGCGCGGCAACAGTGTCGTGATTGGGGGCGACGGCCAGGTTTCTCTGGGCAACACCGTCATGAAAGGCAATGCACGCAAGGTCAGACGCCTTTACAAAGACCAGATCATCGCCGGTTTCGCCGGCGGCACGGCCGATGCGTTCACCCTGTTCGAACGGTTCGAGGGTCAACTGGAACGACACCAGGGCCATCTGGTGCGAGCGGCGGTCGAACTCGCCAAGGACTGGCGAACGGATCGGGCTCTGCGTCGTCTCGAAGCCATGCTCGCGGTTGCCGATGCCGAGGCGTCTCTGATCATCACGGGCACAGGCGACGTGATCGAACCTGAGGATGGCATCATGGCCATCGGCTCGGGCGGACCGTATGCCCAATCCGCCGCACAAGCGCTACTGCACGAATCGGAGCTGCCAGCGCGCGACATCGTCGAGAAGTCCCTCGCCATCGCTGCAGACATTTGCGTTTTTACCAACCACAACCGAACGATTGAAGAGATCACCTACTGATGTCCACCATGACGCCTCGCGAGATCGTTCACGAACTCGACAAGCACATCATTGGCCAGGCGGATGCCAAACGCTCCGTCGCGATTGCGCTGCGCAATCGCTGGCGACGCCTGCAGCTGAACCCTCATCTCCGGGCTGAGATCTCGCCGAAGAACATTCTCATGATCGGCCCAACCGGTGTTGGCAAGACCGAGATCGCCCGGCGACTCGCTCGCCTCGCCGGCGCGCCCTTCATCAAGGTGGAGGCGACCAAGTTCACCGAGGTCGGCTATGTCGGCCGCGACGTCGAGTCGATCATCCGGGACCTGACCGACGCCGCCATCAACATGCTGCGCGACGACCGTGTCAAGTCGGTCAAGCCCCGCGCCAAAGACGCGGCGGAAGACCGGATACTGGACGCGCTCCTGCCCTCCGCCCGCGGCGACGACGATGACGAGCCACGGGACAGCAACACACGGCAGATCTTCCGCAAGAAACTGCGCGAGGGCCAGCTTGACGACAAGGAAATCGAAATCGACGTCGTGCAGCCGTCAGTCGGCGTTGAGATCATGGCGCCCCCAGGCATGGAGGAGATGACGAGCCAGTTGCAGAATATGTTCTCGAACATGAATCCCGAACTCGCCAAGCCACGCAAGCTGAAAGTTCGAGACGCAATGAAACGAATCATCGACGAAGAGGCTGGCAAGCTCATCAACGAAGAGGAGTTGAAGGCCGAGGCTGTAACCGCGGTCGAGCAAACCGGCATTGTCTTCCTGGACGAAATGGACAAGGTGGCGAGGAGACAGGAGACAGGCGGCGCGGATGTATCCCGCGAAGGCGTGCAGAGGGATCTTTTGCCACTCATCGAAGGCAGCACCATCTCAACCAAGTACGGCATGATCCGCACCGATCACATTCTCTTCATTGCCGCTGGCGCATTCCACCTTAGCAAGCCATCGGACCTCATCCCGGAGCTGCAGGGTCGCTTGCCAATTCGCGTTGAGCTGCGAGCGCTGGAGGTAGCAGACTTCATCCGTATCCTCACGGAACCAGACGCATCGCTCACCGAGCAATACCAGGCGCTGATGTCGACTGAAGACGTGAAACTGGCGTTCACCGAGGATGGCATCCTCCGGATCGCGGAAGTCGCCTGGCAAGTGAATGAGAGCACAGAGAACATCGGCGCGCGCCGCTTGCATACAGTGCTGGAACGACTGCTGGAGGACGTCTCTTTCGACGCAGGCGATCAGGCAGGTGAACTGACTGTGTCGATCGACGCGGCCTACGTCAACGACCACCTCGCATCCCTCGCGCGGGACGAAGACCTGAGTCGCTACATCCTCTGACCCTGTTCCGGCCGCCGCGTAATGGCCTTCTTACCGACCTTCCCATCGGCGCGGGAAGGTGGCGCCGACAACCTTCTACCGACAACCTGCCGCAAAAGGGGACCGACACCGAATGACACCGACCGACATCGTCCTGCACCGCCAATCCGGCGACCTCGAAGTCGCATGGGCCGACGGCACCCAATTCTCGCTGCCCAGTGAACTTCTCCGAGTGAGGTCACCGTCAGCCGAAGTTCAGGGCCACTCTCCAGACCAGGCCGTGCTGCAGACCGGTAAACGGTCGGTACGAATCACAGCGGTTGAGCCCCAGGGCAACTACGCCATTCGCATCGTCTTCTCGGACGGTCACGACACGGGAATTTTCACGTGGACCTATCTGCACCACCTGGGCACACACCTCGATGCGGTTTGGCAGGAGTATCTGGATGCGCTCGCCGCCGCAGGTGCAAGCCGCGATCCGGTCGTGATCGCAAGCTCCAGATAACGGCCACGCATTGCTGCCCGCCAAGAAACGGTAAGATTGTCATACACACCGCGGCGCGACCGAGTCGATGACTGAGAAAACATCAGACAAGACGACCCACTTCGGATTCACGGAAGTACCCATCGGCGAGAAAGCTAGGCGCGTCGGCGATGTCTTTCGATCGGTGGCGTCCCGATACGACCTGATGAACGACGTGATGTCGGTTGGCAGCCATCGCCTGCTCAAACGCATCACGCTCGAGTCGGCTGCCATTCGTCCAGGCCACATGGTGCTCGATTTAGCAGGCGGAACGGGCGACGTTGCTGCATTGCTAGTTCCTCTCGTGGGGGCCGGCGGTCAGGTCGTTCTCGCTGACATCAACGGCGCCATGCTCGAGACCGGACGCGACCGACTGCTCGACCGCGGCATCGCCAGCATCGACTATCTGCAAGCCGATGCCGAGAGCCTGCCCCTTCCAGACGATACCTTCGATCGCATCACACTCTGCTTCGGCCTGCGGAACGTCACCCGCAAAGAAGTTGCGCTCACCGAGGCGCATCGGGTCCTCGCCCCCGGCGGCCGCCTGGTGGTGCTGGAGTTCTCGAAACCACGCAACAGACTGCTTCGGCGCGCCTACGATAGCCTCCGCAGCACCTGGCCGCACATCGGTCGAGTCCTTGCAGGCGACGAGGACAGCTACCGTTATCTTAATGAATCCATCGATATGCATCCCGGCCAGGAAGAACTGCTCGGGATGTTTGAAGACGCCGGGCTCACGCGTTGTCGATACCAGAATCTGCTTGATGGGGTCGCCGCCGTCCACATCGGCGAGAAGGCGTGATCCGGGCTCTCCGCATTCTCTGGGCTCTGGCCCGACATCGTCTGGACCGGCTGATTCCGCCACAAATCGCGCTGCCGCTCTGGGCGCGTTTCCTCCGCGGCTGTCTGCGGCTAATTCCTGTACCTGTGAACCCACCCGCCGCCTCCCTGCGGCTCGCGCTCGAACAACTGGGGCCGGTGTTCGTCAAACTCGGTCAAATTCTGTCGACCCGCAGGGATCTCTTCGAAACGTCGACGGCGGACGAATTGCAGAAACTCCAGGATCAGGTGCCACCCTTTGCGATCGCCGACGCGCGGCGCATCATCGAAGCCGGCACAGGTATGACGATCGAGACCGCCTTCAAAACCTTCGATGACGTGCCACTCGCCTCCGCATCTGTCGCGCAGGTGCACACCGCCACTTTGCACGATGGCAGCGAGGCCGTCGTTAAAGTCATCAGGCCGGGTATCGAGACCGTGATCCAGGCAGATTTGCGCCTGATGTTCCAACTTGCAAGGGCGATCGAGACCATCCTCCCGGCCTCGCGGCGCTTCCACCCGACAGACATCGTCCGCGACTACGAGCACACGATCCTCGGTGAACTGGACCTCACCCTCGAGGCTGCCAACACCGCACGCCTGCGGGACAACTGGGCTGGATCGCACATGCTCTACGTGCCAGCGGTGCACTGGGATCTGTCGAGTCGTCAGGTGCTGGTGATGGAACGGATCTACGGCCAGACCGTCGCCAACCTCGACGCGATCCAGGGTGTTGGCACAGACATGCGCCAGCTCGCCCATCTGGGCGTTGAAATCTTCTTCACCCAGGTCTTTGACCACAATTTTTTCCACGCCGACATGCACCCCGGCAACGTCTTCGTTGACATCACTGACCCGGCGAATCCGACCTATATCGCGCTCGACTGCGCAATTATCGGATCGCTCACCGAGCGCGACAAAGACTACCTGGCGCGCAATCTGCTCGCCTTTTTCAACCGCGACTACGCAGAAGTCGCCTCGCTCCACGTTGCAAGCGGCTGGGTTCCCGCAGAAACCGACCTGATCGAGTTCGAGGCGATCATCCGCAGCGTGTGCGAACCGGTGTTCCAGCGCCCGATCCGCGAGATCTCGTTCGGCAAGGTGCTGCTCAGCCTGTTCCAGACCGCGCGCAGATTCGACATGGAGGTGCAGCCACAACTCGTGCTGCTCCAGAAAACGCTCCTCAACATTGAGGGCATGGGTCGGCAGATTTACCCGGACCTCGATCTTTGGGAGACCGCAGCACCCTTCATGGAACGATGGATGGCAAAGCGCGTCGGACCCGTGAATGCCTGGCGCACGTTCAGCGACGATCTCCCCAAATGGCTGCCGCTCGTCCCACAACTGCCGGCGCTGGCTTTTGCGGCGCTCACGCGACTCGGCGAACTCGGGAACTATCAGGCCGAACAGGCGGCGATGCTGCGTTCGCTGACTGAAGACATGAACCGGCAACGACAGCGCACCCGCTATGCGCGCCTCGGGGGCGGTGCGATGACGATCGCGCTTGCGGGAGTGGTAAGTGTGGCGTCACTCGGTGCAGGCGGCGAAATCCTACTCGGCAGCTCCGTCCTCGGGGGCATCGGCGTCTACTGGCTGTATTTGAAGCCATAGTGCGAGCTAGTTCTTGTCCCAAAATTCTCATCCTGACAATTGTTGGG
>CAVOBC010000197.1:0-8645 GCA_963693635.1 Gammaproteobacteria bacterium
GTTTGTGAAGACCCTGGGAAGATGCCTTCCCCCGGGCCCCTAGCGAAGAGCGAGGGACGAATGGAGCGTCGCGCAGCACGGCACATACGCGTCGCCAAAACGTACATCGACGATAGGTCGGTCGCGCGACGGGATCTTCGTGACTTTCCACGTCCCACATGCCGGTTGTCAGGTTCTGTCAAGTCCAGGGCGAACGAGGACAACCAGGGGCCCGACTAACAGCGGCCCGGCGATGTGAGGTCATGAGTGAATCCACCAAAGCGGGTTTGACACGCAGAGTCTTGGTAGGGAAGCGCAGGTTCGATGACGGACCCATCCAAATGGCACACCAGCCAGCTGCTTAATTCGACGCTCAATTTTGGTGCGGTTTCCTGTCGAAGTCGAACGTTTGCTACATGGTAGTGCGCTATCATAGCGAGAGTGTCCAATTGATGTGGGTATTTGTGGCATGGCTCTTGCTTCTGATTATTCGCGTGGCCCAAACCCGTGCCGCGGTTTCTGAGGATCATCTTCAGCTCAAGTCATTCGAACAGTCGCGTACCTGCGACCCGTCTTATTCCTCTTAAAGGAGATCAGATACAAATGCGTGCACAACTTCCACGGCCGTTGCTCTTCGCAGCCGCTTCCTTCTCGTTAGTCACACTCCTGTCGATGAGCGGTCTGGCCCATGCTGGCGGCACCATCGAGTTTGGTGACGGCAAGAGCGTCAGCGTTGGTGCGGGCCTTCGTGCCGCGTACACCTCCACGGAGGATGCCTCACCCAGCGGCAAAGATGATTCGTCCAACTTCAATGTTCAGAGCGTTCGCCTCTATATCAACGGCTCGGTGAGCGACACGATCGGCTTCACTTTTAATACCGAGTGTGAGAGCTGTGTTTTCGGTCAGGACGCTGGTGACGCAGTCGGTGCAGCGGGCGACATCGACGTACTGGATGCCATCGTACGGTTTGAATTCAATCCGGAGTTCAATATCTGGGCTGGCCGTATGCTGACACCGGCGGATCGCATAGAGCTGAACGGACCGTACTATGGGCTCTCGTGGAACCAATACACTGTGCCGCTTTTGCCCTCGGACCAACTCGGTATGGCTGGCCTGCTCGGACGTGACGATGGCGTTGTCGCCTGGGGTAATCTCGGCAAGTTCCAGTACTCGGTTGGCCTGTTCGACGGTGTCGATGGTGGACCCAACAGCGATGATAGTCTGCTGTTTGCCAGTCGTTTTTCGCTGAACTTGCTGTCGATGGAGTCGAACCCGGGTTACTACACAAGCAGCACTTACTTTGGCGGTGGGGATGACATCCTGACCCTGGGTGTGTCCTATCAATCACAGGCTGATGGTACCGGCACGGCAACCGAAGCCGTTGACTTCAGTGGACTGATTGTTGATGCATTGTTTGAGAAGACGCTCGGCGAATCGGTGCTCACCATCGAAGGCGAATACAAAACCTTCGACGCTGACCTGACTGCAACCGCCAGGGCCGATCCTACCTGCTTTTGTCTATTCGACGGTGACGCCTACTTTGTCACTGCAGCCGTGCTCCTGCCGGGTAACGGCGCGGGTCGTTTTCAACCGTACTTTCGCCTGACCTCCAATGAGCCAAGCGGCGGCGCGCCAGACAGCGATCTGACGGAGGTCGGCGTCAACTACATCATCGATGGCCACAATTTGCGGCTGAACCTGAACTGGACGAGTGGCGATGCCAACCTCACCGGTTTTAAGGGTGCAGACGTTGATAGCATTTCAATCGGCGTACAGATTCAAATCTAAACAGAGAGTAAAGCATGAACCTGAAACGATATTCGGCGACGCTCCTCAGCGTCGCAACACTCATCCTGACGCCCGTCGCCCTCGGTGCTGACACCATCAAGGTTGGCGTCCTGCATTCCCTGTCAGGTACGATGGCCATCAGTGAAACAACGCTCAAAGATACCATCCTGATGATGGTCGACGAGCAAAATAAAGCGGGGGGTTTGCTTGGCAAGCAACTCGAAGCAGTAGTCGTTGACCCCGCATCCAACTGGCCACTCTTCGCGGAGAAGGCGCGCGAGTTGATTTCAAAAAAGAAGGTCGATGTCGTCTTCGGCTGCTGGACCTCTGTGTCTCGAAAATCGGTGTTGCCTGTATTTGAGGAACTGAACGGGCTTCTCTTCTATCCTGTGCAATATGAAGGCGAGGAGTCTTCCAAAAACGTCTTCTACACGGGCGCAGCTCCTAACCAGCAGGCGATACCGGCAGTCGACTACCTGATGGACGAAATTGGTGCGAAGCGCTGGATACTGGCCGGAACCGACTACGTCTACCCGAGAACCACGAACAAGATCCTGGAAGCCTACCTCAGGTCGAAAGGTGTGAAGAGCAAGGACATCATGATCAACTACACGCCATTCGGTCACTCGGACTGGCAGTCGATCGTCTCTGATATCAAGAAGTTCGGTAGTACCGGGATGAAGACCGCCGTTGTTTCGACAATCAACGGTGACGCCAATGTGCCGTTTTACAAGGAACTGGGTAACCAGGGAATCTCGGCCGAGGACATTCCGGTCATGGCTTTCTCAGTCGGCGAGGAAGAGCTCTCAGGGATCGATACCGGGCCACTCGTGGGCCACCTCGCGGCGTGGAATTATTTCATGAGCGTTGATGCTGATATCAACCAGGACTTCATCGACCAGTGGCTGAAATTCATCGACGACAGCGATCGGGTTACCAATGATCCGATGGAAGCGCACTACATCGGCTTCAAGATGTGGGTCGAAGCAGTGAAGAAAGCGGGATCAACGGACCCGACCGCAGTACAAGATGCCATTGTTGGCATCTCCGTGCCCAATCTCTCTGGTGGCATCGCGACGATGATGCCCAATCACCACATCACAAAGCCTGTGCTGATTGGCGAGATCCAGGATGACGGTCAGTTTGACATTGTCTGGCAGACTCGTGGGACGGTGGTGGGTGACGCGTGGTCAGACTTCCTTCCAGGGTCAAGAGACATCACCGCCGACTGGATGCCACCCCTTGGTTGTGGTAATTACAACATCAAGACAGGCAAGTGTTCGGGTCAGAACTACGAGTAACAGTCCGGGGAGCATTGGGCAGCGTGATGCTGCCCAATTTGCTCGCCAAGAGTAGCTATTTTGATCGCGTTCCATGCAAGGCCACTCTGGCTAACAATCTGGTTTGCCGTCGTCATTGTCGCCGCAGGGGTGCTGTCGACCTCTGCCGCGGCGGCTGAGGTCGATTTCGGTGCTGTCGTTAAGTCGCTAAATGCACGCAGTTTTGACAACAAACATACAGCGGCGGTATCGCTCGCAGAGATCGACCATCCACGCACGGTTTTAGTGCTTCAGACGATGCTTGATGGCAAGCTCTATGTTCGGCGCCGGTCTGAGCAGGTGGTGTTTGCCGACAAACTGAACGGTGGCGGCTTCCACCTCATTGATGCTGTCTCAGGCGATGATCTCGGGTCGGCAGGGCGCCGTGATGTCAAGAAGATCGGTGTCAACAACCAGCTCAGGAAAGCGCTGCGAGGCCTGATCGCAGCCTTGAGCCTCGGTGACCCTGATCCGTCGGCACGGGTTGATGCAATCAAAGCAATAACCCAGTCCGCGGATCCCGCCATGCGTGACATTCTGCAACGTCATCTTGAGGGCGAGACCGATACGGATGTCGTTGCTGCGGTGCAGACTGCCATCGTGGTATTCGACCTCGATGCTGACGACCCTGACGTCCGTCTCGACGCAATCGACACCGCGAGCAGCAACTTGAGCGCGCAGGTTCGCGAGAAGTTGACCGCTATCGCACGGGACGACACAGTCACGCCCGCGTTGCGCGATGCAGCGGTCCTGTCTCTCGACCGGATCGAAACCCGCGTCAATCAATATCAGTTGGTCGAGACCCTCTTCTTTGGCTTGAGTCTTGGTTCAATTCTCGTCCTTGCTGCCATTGGCCTGTCCATCACCTTCGGTGTGATGGGTGTCATTAACATGGCCCATGGTGAGCTGATCATGATTGGTGCCTACACCACCTATGTGGTCCAGCTTCTTATGCCAAATGCAATCGGCTGGTCATTGCTCGTTGCGGTTCCGGCAGCATTCCTCGTTTCAGCCGCTGTCGGTATCCTCATAGAACGTTCAGTCATCCGCTTTCTGTATGGGCGACCACTTGAAACGTTGCTGGCTACGTTTGGAATCAGCCTGATATTGCAGCAGGCCGTTCGCAGCATCTTCTCGCCGCTCAATCGTTCAGTGTTGACTCCGGAGTGGATGAGCGGTTCGCTTGAGATCACGTCGGGCCTCGCGATCACCTACAATCGGCTCTACATTCTGCTTTTTGCTGGCATCGTGTTCCTGCTTCTACAGCTCGTGCTGCAACGTACAAGGCTCGGGCTTGAGGTCCGGGCTGTTACTCAAAACAGAGCGATGGCACGCGCTATGGGCATTCGCAGCACGCGTGTCGACATTCTCACATTCGGTCTCGGTGCGGGGATTGCGGGAGTGGCAGGAGTCGCGTTATCGCAGTTGACGAACGTGGGACCGAACCTCGGTCAGGGTTATCTCGTTGACTCCTTCATGGTCGTCGTCTTCGGGGGTGTCGGAAACCTCTGGGGCACGCTCGTTGCGGGCTTGTCGCTGGGTATGGTCAACAAGATTCTGGAACCGGCGGCGGGTGCCGTCGTCGCCAAGATCCTCGTCCTTGTCTTTATTATCCTCTTCATTCAAAAGCGGCCACGTGGACTCTTTCCGCAGAAGGGTCGGGCGGCGGACAACTAGCATGCTTGTTCGTGCACTCACAGACCATGAACGCGGCGGGTGGATGCTGCTCGGTGTGGTCGTGCTGCTCGTACTGGTTGTGCCGGTTGCGAACCTGGTCGTGCTCGAGTCATCACCCTTCCACATTTCAACCTACATGGTGACGTTGCTCGGCAAGTACTTGTGCTACGCAATGCTCGCTATCTCGCTTGATCTTGTGTGGGGTTACTGCGGCATCCTCAGCCTGGGACATGGTGCGTTCTTTGCGCTTGGCGGCTATGCCATGGGCATGTATCTTATGCGCCAGATCGGCAACCGTGGCGTCTATGGCAACGCCGAGTTGCCAGACTTCATGGTCTTTCTCGACTGGGATTCGCTGCCATGGTATTGGTATGGCTTTGATCAGTTCTGGTTTGCCATGTTGATGGTTGCGGTGGCTCCAGGCTTGCTCGCGTTCCTGTTCGGATGGCTGGCATTTCGCTCGAGAGTCTCCGGGGTTTATCTTTCGATCATGACCCAGGCGCTGACCTATGCCCTCATGTTGGCGTTCTTTCGCAATGAGATGGGCTTCGGGGGCAACAACGGGCTCACCGACTTCAAAGAGATTCTCGGGGCCAATCTGCAATCCGATGTCACCCGGGTCGTTCTTTTTGTCATATCGGCGCTGTCGCTGGCCTTAACGTATCTTTTGTGCCGGTTCATTGTCACCTCGAAACTGGGTCGAGTTGTCATGGCGATCAGAGATGCAGAGAGCCGATCACGGTTCATCGGCTATCGGGTCGAGCACTTTCAGGTCTGGATCTTCACGGTCTCTGCCGTACTGGCGGGCCTGGCGGGCGCGCTGTATGTGCCTCAGGTTGGCATCATTAACCCGAGCGAATTTCAGCCCTTAAACTCCATCGAACTGGTCGCCTGGGTCGCCGTGGGTGGACGGGGCACGCTGTTCGGGGCGGCGCTCGGGGCGGCCGTTGTCAACTATTCGAAAACAGTCCTGACGGGCGCGTTGCCTGAAGTCTGGCTCTTCGCCCTCGGTTCACTCTTTGTGCTCGTCACCCTTGTTATGCGCAATGGCATAGTCGGCCTGTGGCGGTCACTGATGAAAATGAGGTCACAGCGTGAGTAGCGACATACTGACAGCGCCTGAGCCCACGCGCGAGCGGTTGATCGACCCTGAGGGTGGCTACATTCTCTACCTTGAGGAAATTACGGTCAGCTTCGACGGATTCCGCGCGTTGAACGAACTGACGCTTTACATTGAGACGGGCGAGCTTCGATGCATTATCGGTCCGAATGGTGCCGGCAAGACGACCATGATGGACGTGATCACGGGCAAGACACGGCCCGATGCCGGCACCGCCTTTTTTGGTCAAACGATCGACCTGCTCAGCCTCACAGAGCCAGAGATTGCGAACGTCGGCATTGGCCGCAAGTTTCAGAAGCCCACGGTGTTTGAAAACCACAGGGTATTCGAAAACCTTGAGCTGGCGATGGTGGGGGACAAGCGGGTCCTCAGCACCTTGTTCCAACGGCTGACAGGCGCAGAGCGGGACCGCATTGACGAGGTGCTTGTTATAACCGGACTTTCAGATCATCGCGGGAACCTGGCGGGCTCGCTGTCGCACGGACAAAAGCAGTGGCTTGAGATTGGCATGCTCCTCATGCAGAACCCGCGGATGCTGCTGGTGGATGAACCGGTCGCGGGCATGTCGCGCCAGGAGACCGAGGCGACTGCCGAGCTTCTGACCTCCCTCGCCGGCGACCACTCGGTTGTGGTTGTCGAACACGACATGGAATTCGTGCGTTCCATCGCGCGCCACGTCACCGTGCTCCACGAAGGCGCTGTTCTCGCTGAGGGGCCCTTCGACGAGGTTCAGAGCAACGACAAGGTCATCGAGGTATACCTGGGTACATGATGCTTTCCATCAACGCATTGAACCAGTCGTACGGTCAGAGCCACACGCTCTGGGATCTTGACATGTCCATCGATCGCGGTGCATGTGTCAGCCTGATAGGCCGTAACGGCGTCGGCAAGACGACCTTGCTTGAGTGCATTATGGGACTGTTACCCGTCGATTCAGGCAGCATGCGTTACTCGCTGCAGGAGTCCTCACACTCATCACACGACTCATTACAAGACCCCTTACAAAAAGAGGGTCGCGAACTTACGCGTCTGAGCGTGGAGGACCGTGCATCCCTGCGGATCGGCTATGTCCCCCAGGGACGGATGATCTTTCCGTTACTGACGGTCGAGGAAAACCTGCAAATTGGTTTCGGTGCGCTGCCGCGTGCGGAACGCCGGATACCGTCGCTGGTGTACGAACTGTTCCCCGTGCTCAAGGACATGTTGGCCCGCCGGGGTGGAGATCTGTCGGGCGGCCAGCAGCAGCAACTTGCGATTGGCCGCGCACTTGTCCTCGGCCCGGAATTTCTGATTCTCGACGAGCCGACCGAGGGCATTCAGCCCAACATTGTCCATCAAATCGGCGATGTCATTCGTCAACTGAACGAAGAACTGGGTATGACCGTTCTCGTCGTTGAACAGAAGTTGCCGTTCGTGCGGCGGGTCGCCAGCGAGTTTTTCATCATGACCAAGGGGTCTATTGTCGCTAGCGGTACCATGGCAGAACTTGATGAATCGCTCATTCAGAAACACCTTTCCGTATGACTGAACTGCCTGATACGACGACACAGTCACGGATGGCTGCAGCGGCAGGTCGATTGTGCTGAGTGCCAAGACGTCGACATCGCGCAACTGGTCTGCAGAGATGGCACTGGAGTTCTCCCGTGACCGCGGCCGCACGACGGTCCGGCGCGTGCGGCAACGCGGCCCGCTTGCTGTTCAAAAACCGTTCAATCAGCCTAACGGTGAGTGTCAGGTGTACCTGCTGCATCCACCTGGAGGTATCGTCGGCGGCGACACACTCGCGACGACTGTGCGCGCGACGCGTGACGCAAGCGGTCTCGTTACGACACCAGCATCAAGCAAGGTCTACCGCAGCACGAATGCGGTTAGCACGGTGACACAGCGACTCGAGGTCAGTGCAGGTGCGCGGCTCGCATGGTTGCCGCAGGACACGATCCTGTTCGGCGGCAGCAAATACGCTATGAACACCGAGATTGATCTCAATCCGAGTGCATCGTTCTGCGGTTGGGAGATTACGTCGCTCGGCCGTCCACTCAGCGGCGACGGCTACGATGTCGGTGCCTTCGATCAGCGAATGCAGGTCACCGTTGGCGGCGCCGTGCGTCTGCGCGAGCACCTCGCCTGGAGCGATGACAGAACCATCCTGGATGCCGCCTGGGGCCTTGCTGGTCGACGTGTGCTGGCAACCTGGCTTACCTATCCTGCTGATGCGGATCTCGTGAACGCGGTGCGCGAATGTTTGCCCGATGGTTTCGCAGCAACCTTGCTCCAAGACTTGTTGTTGGTCAGGGGGCTTGCCGATGACGCGCATTTGGTGCGCCAGACACTCGCGACCGCCTGGCACTCCATCCATATGCAGGCGTTTGGTGTGAGTGCCTGCATGCCCAGAATATGGCTGACATGAGTCATGCCGCCGGCCGCGTCGACAGCCACTGTAGACAGCCACTGTAGACAGCCACTGTAGACAGCCACTGTAGACAGCCACTGTAGACAGCCACTGTAGACAGCCTATCAAAGAGGGTGCATAAAACCGATGAGGAGAAACGACAATGGAACTTTCACCGCGGGACAAAGACAAGCTGCTGCTATTCGTCGCTGCACAACTCGCCGAGCAGCGTCGCCAACGTGGCGTCAAACTGAATTACCCTGAGAGTATCGCTCTGATCTCAGCCGCGATCATGGAGGGAGCGCGTGATGGACGTTCCGTTGCAGAGTTAATGACTGAAGGTACACAGATCCTTGCGCGTGACGACGTGATG
>CAVOBC010000198.1:0-8638 GCA_963693635.1 Gammaproteobacteria bacterium
CGGGTGGTTGACCAGCAGTCTGTATCGGTCTGACGGGGCTGCATTTCAGCAGGCGTCTGTTGTTTCGACCCGTCAGCGCGCAATTCGATCCTCTCGAGCGCGATATCCGAAAATTGTCTCATCGAGCAAAGCGTCAACGCGCCGTCCGGCGCTCGCGAGACCTTTCAGTTGGAACTCGAAGAAGATACCGGTATCGGATCGCTCGTCAAGAAAAGTCGAGGTCATGAGCTGTCCGGGAGATGTCGGATCATCGTCCACAATCGTCCGCAGTCGAGGCCGAAGGCGAATCTTGCGAACAACGAGTCGGGTCTTCCAGCAGCAATCATTGTACTCGAAGCCATAGAATGACTCGATGGTCTTGTTACGATCCCAGCCGAAGTTCCAGCGCCCGATCGCGCTCCAGCGCCCTTTGATAGGCCAGATGAAGCTCACATCGGATTGTTCGAGCGTCTCGAACTGGCTTCGCGCAACCTCGTTCAGGCGGTAGGACAGGTTGAATAACCGGTCGTCGTTCTTGTTGTACCGAAGCGTAAAGCCACCGTTGTGGGTTCGGCCGGTTTCGGGTTCCCAGACGAGATTCGCCCGAACCTGCCAGAACGGATGCGGCGAGATGCCCGCCTCCGCGAATATGGGCGAACGGCTTGTGCGGTTGTCGAACCTGTTGGCGTTCACCGTTCGCTCGCGCGCATATTGGACCTGGGCGAGCGCAAGGGTTGCCAGTTGCCTGCCGGTTTCGGGTTGGATGAGTTGCGTTGTCACCGCGAGGGTCACCTGCCCGGCATCGTTGATACGATCAGCGCCGACAAACTGATTCGTGCGAAAGAGTTGCGCCAAACTTGACGTCGACACGTTCGTGTCGAAGAGCGGCGCGCCAGTCTGATCGGCTCTCTCCACATATAGAAAATAGGCACGTGGCTCAAGCGTCTGCTGAAGTGGACGGCCGCGGATCGAGAAGAACCGGTCGAATATCAAGCCGCTGTCGAGCGCGGCGCCGGGAATGGTGTACCGTGGCCGGTCATTGGGCGTGCCGTTCAGATCGTAGGTGCGGTGCGAGGCGAAGATGGAGGGTACAAGAAAACCCCACCGTTTCCGCGTTGGCAGCCGGGCATCGATCCGCAGGTTGCTGCGATTCCCGCTCACCGCGCCAGGTTTGTCAAAACTGCTGAATTCAGCCTCGCTCGCAATAGCGACACGACGAAGGTTGCGGTTGTTTGCAAGGCGGAGTGTTGGTAGCCGCCGGTACTGCTCGGTCCCCAGGGGATCGAGGGTCTGGAAGCGTTGCACTTCGATGCTGGCGCGCCAGTCATCACGGGTGTAGGAGAGCCGGCCGAAGCGTTCGAGTGCTGCGCTGCGCTCGTTGCCGGCGCTGGTGTCGACGCTGCTCAGAAAGCGTCCAACGCTGGCCGAGTCGACCGGGCCGCCGAAGTCGTGCAGGTAGTCGGTGTCGCTGGCCGCGTTGTAGCGCAACTGAGACTGGAGTGTCGGGGACCAATCGCCGGTGTGACGGATGTTCGCAAGCCAGCGGTCCTGCCGTTCAAACGTGTCACCCATGCCGGTCTGACCGATCGACCGGTCGATTCGTTCACGGTCGTCAAATCGCTTGTCCTGGGGCAGATAGCCGATGTTGACCTCGTTGTTGGTTCGCACGCTGCGGTAGCGCAGTTGACCTTCCATGTGCAGCCCGCGTTTCCAGAGGCTGCGAGGGATCACCGTGGCATCCAGATTCGGAGCGAGATTGAGGTAGTAAGGGGTAGCGAGGTCGACGCCACTGTCGTCGTCGACCGACAGACTCGGCATGAGAAAGCCGGTGTGCCGCTCGTCGTCGATAGGGAAGCGCAGGTAGGGCAAATACAGGATTGGCACATCCTTGATTGCAATGGTCACGTTGCGGGCCGTCCCGAACCCGGTCTCGGGGGCCAGCACGACGTCCCGCCCGCGAATCGACCAGGAGTTGCTGCCCGGGTCGCAGCGCGTGAAGTGGCTGTCTTTGATCACCAGATGGCCAGAGTCCTCGCGACGAAGCTCACCCGCGCGGCCACGAAATCGCGCTTCGTGCAACAGAAAGGTGGCGTTGTCGATGACCCCGGTTCCGGCCAACAGATTGCCGTCCGCGGCATCACCGGTGATCAGGATGCCAGACTCGCGCAGGGTCAGCGGTCCTTCGATGTGCGTATAGTTCGACGCGTCGTCGATCGTTAGAAACGGCGCGGTCAGGCGTCGTCCCGGCTGGTCCGCCTGAACATTGCCAACAAGGGTGGTTGAATGTTCGTTGACGTGAAGTGCCGAGTTGGCGTCAAGCTCAAGCGGCTGTGGGCCAGACCGCGGTGCGGCATCGAATCCGGGCGGCGCGATATATTTGCCGTCGCAGTATGCGTCGTTGTCTCCGGTTTTTTCGTAGGGAACCCAATCGGTTTCGGCTGCCGTCTTGACGGTTTGTGCCGTTGCTGGAACCACGGCTGCAGGATCTCGAGGTACCGGCGACGGTGAGGCATGAGTGACACCACTGACGCTCAGGACGAGGGCGACCAATCGGGCTGCGAGGTTCGAGGCGGTACCGGGATGGGCATCTACCGCACCACATTGGCTGGCTTTGGGTACAAAAACGTGTCGGATGAAACACATAGCAGGTGGTGCCCGGCTGACAGGGATTGGTCCACGTCCTTCCATTCGTGCACGAGGCCAGCGGATAATAATGCATCCCCCCTGAAACTTCATGACGAGTTCAATGTATGCAAGCTGATCTGCGCCTTGATCAACTGACCGAGTGGGCTGACTCTGCGTTGCGTGCACGCGGCTGGTCACGGGACACGGAGCTTGTTCCGGCATCGGATGACGCGAGTTTTCGCCGTTATTTTCGCGCACGGTGTAGGGGGAACAGCAGGGGGGAGAGTAGGGGAGAGAACAGCCGCGAGAGCCGTATTTTCGTGGACGCGCCACCGGAGCGTGAGAATAGCGAGCCATTCGTCCGCATCGCCGGGATCCTGCTGGACGGGGGCCTGAATCCACCCGTCGTGATAGCGCATGATCTGACGCTCGGCTTCATGATGTTGTCTGATTTTGGAACAACGCTGTATCGAGATCGACTGGGGACTGCAGGCGAGGCGGGACTGTACGACGATGCACTCGATGCGCTCGAAAGGATGCAGTCTGTCGCGACCGCCGGGATTCCGGATTACGACGACGCGCTGCTCCGACGGGAAATGGGGCTCTTTGAAACATGGCTTCTGACTGGCTGGCTTGGGCTTGGGCTGAGCAAATCGCAAAAGCAGATGTTGGCGTTCACCTTCGACACGCTTGTAGCAAGCGCGTTCGTGCAGCCAGCTGTCTTCGTTCACCGTGACTACCATTGCCGCAACCTCATGGTCATAGGACCCTCCAGTCCTGGCATCCTCGACTTTCAGGACGCTGTACACGGGCCGGTCACCTATGACCTCGTTTCCCTCCTGAAGGATTGTTACTGGCGGTTCGACGATGGCCGCGTTGACGACATGGTACGGGGCTTTCGTGATCGTCTGCGCCGTGCGGGCCGCGTTGCAGGGGACTCTCAAGCCGAGTTTCGACGCTGGTTTGACCTGATGGGTATGCAGCGACACATCAAGTGTGCCGGCATCTTCGCGCGCCTTTCCCTGCGTGACGGCAAGCCGGCATATCTGAATGACATCCCGCTGGCCCTCGACTACCTCCGGCAAGCGTCGGCGCGCTATCCGGAGTTTGACGAATTCGGTGCGCTGGTGGGCGAGGTCGCGGGTGCCTTTGCGCTTCAACAACGCAGTGCTAACGACGGTAGCAGTGCTTGAAAGCGGTTCTGCTTGCGGCCGGCGAGGGCCGACGCCTGCTGCCATTGACCCGGCGGCTGCCGAAGCCCCTCATCGAGGTTGGTGGCGAGACCCTGATCGAGCGGCATGTCGGCGCGCTCGTTGCCGCTGGTGTTTCTGAATTTCACATTAACGTGTGTCATCTTGCCGAGATGATCGTCGACCGAATGGGCGACGGTGCTCGCTATGGTGCCCGCTTCCATTTTCATCGGGAAGACCGCGCACTTGAGACGGGCGGCGGCATTCGGCGCATGCTCCCACAGTTGGGCGATGCGCCGTTCATCGTGGTCAGCGCGGATATCTACTGCCAGATGGACATGGCGGCGCTGCGACGAGTCAAGCTTCCTGCGCACGCGAGCGGGTGTCTGCTGATGGTGGACAACCCGGCGCATAACCCGGGTGGCGACTATGCTGCTGCGGGTGGCTGGTTGACGCCAGCGGGTCGCGACAGGTTGACCTATTCCGGCATCGGCATCTTTCGACCCGCGCTTTTCGAGAGTGTACCGGTGCCGCGATTCCCACTCCGGGACGTCTTTGTCAGGGCCATTGACGAAGGTCGTCTCGCCGCTTCGCGATTGCCTGTGTCCCACTGGACCGATGTGGGCACCGCGGACCGGCTGGAGGCGCTGCGGACTCGCGCCGCGCGACTTTGATATGCGTGGGTATGCATGGCCTGACGCGAGTCGGAAGCGCAGGCGGGATCGTTGTTCGATCCCTGTCGCATCGCAGAGGCATCAACTATCATCCGCTGCGTTTGAGCCTTGCGAGATCCGGATGGCGATGCCCGGCAACCGTGAAAAACGCAACCTACTCCTAACCCAAAACTCCTAACCCTCAATTCTCAATCCTCAAGACAGGTCACGCCATGCAGCCCTTGATTGCCCCTTCGATTTTGTCGGCCGACTTTGCGCGCCTCGGCGCGGAGGTTGATGCGGTCCTTGAGGCGGGTGCAGACGTGATTCACTTTGACGTGATGGACAACCATTACGTTCCCAACCTGACGATTGGACCGATGGTGCTGAAGTCGCTGCGCAAATACGGTTGTTCGGCCCCGGTCGACGTGCATCTTATGGTACGACCTGTAGACCGGATCATCGGTGAATTCGCTGAAGCGGGTGCGGACTACATCACGTTCCACCCGGAGGGCTCTGATCATGTCGATCGCAGCCTCAGCCTCATTCGCGACGCCGGGCTGAAGTGCGGGCTGGTCCTCAACCCGACGACTTCGCTGGCGTGTCTGGATTTCGTGATGGACAAGATCGACATGATTCTGATCATGTCGATTAACCCGGGATTCGGCGGACAGTCGTTTATTCCCATGACCCATCAGAAACTGCGCGAGGCGAGACGGTTGATTCAGGACTCAGGCAGGGACATCCGGCTTGAGATTGATGGTGGCGTAAAGACCGACAACATACGAGCCATCGCCGAGTCGGGTGCAGACACATTCGTTGCGGGTTCTGCGATCTTCGGTGCGCCCGACTACGCTTCGGTGATCAAAGCCATGAGGTCTGAGCTGGCGGACCTGCCGGCTGCGGTCAGGCACCAATCTTGATTCCGCAAAACCTGTCTATTAAGCTTGCCGCGTTTTGTCACTGACTACCGGGTCCGTCATCCAATGCGAGAACTGAAGAAACGGAGCATTTCCTGCCAACCCTGGCGAGGGTAATCGACTTGTCTGTGGCCCGCGCGGCCGCCCGTTTCGGTTCCCAATTCGTTGGAGAGGCATATGACTCCTGAACAGTTCTCAACCCTGGCAGATCAGGGTTACAACCACATTCCTGTAACTCGTGAGATCTTCGCAGATCTCGACACGCCGTTGTCCACCTACCTCAAAGTTGCCGCCGGCAACTACTCCTACTTGCTTGAGAGTGCGGCCCAGGGCGGTGAGAAATGGTCCCGTTATTCGGTCGTCGGTCTGCCGTCCAATGACATCATCCAGGTGCACGGTGAGCGCGTCACACGCGACCGTGCGGGAGAGATCTCTCAATTTACCTGCGATGACCCGCTCGCCTATGTTGAAGAGGTTACACGCGAGTTTCACTATCCGCTGATTGATGACCTGCCGATCTACACCGGCGGTCTGGTGGGCTACTTTGGGTACGACACGGTCCGCTTTGTCGAGCGGCGGGTTAAAGACAGCATGCCGCCCGATGATCTTGGAACGCCTGACATTCTGTTGATGGTGTCCAATGAGGTCATGGTCTTTGACAACGTGCGAGGTGTCATTCATGTCATCAGTCATGCCGACCCGCGCGTGCCCGGCGCATACGACGAGGCGAATGACCGTCTCGACGAGATGATCGCCAGGATGACCGCATCCATTCCCGCTACCGCGCGTGATCCGGGAATCGGACCGGAAGTCCTGGAAGCGGATTTTGTATCAGCGTACGGGGAAGAAAAGTTCAAGAGGGATGTCGAGCGCATCAAGGAATACATCGTTGCGGGCGACGTGATGCAGGTGGTGTTGGCGCAACGCATGTCGATCTCGCTCGAGTGTGAGCCGGTGAATCTCTATCGAGCGTTGCGCTCGCTGAATCCATCGCCCTACATGTACTACCTCAATCTGAAGGACTTCCACATCGTTAGCTCGTCGCCCGAGATTTTGGCGCGCGTTGATGGCACCCAGGTGACGGTTCGGCCACTTGCTGGTACCCGGCGACGTGGTCACGATGAGGCTGACGATCTTGCAATGGAGCAGGAACTTCTGGCGGACCCGAAGGAGATTGCCGAGCATCTCATGCTGATCGACCTTGGTCGCAATGACATTGGCCGGGTCTGCCGGATCGGCAGCGTAAAAGTAACCGAGCGTTTTGTCGTAGAGCGGTACTCCCACGTCATGCACATTGCGTCGAATGTTCAGGGCGAGATCGCCGAAGGATGTACGGCAATGGATGTGCTGAGGGCGACTCTGCCGGTCGGTACGCTGAGTGGTGCCCCCAAGATTCGGGCGATGGAGATCATCGACGAACTGGAGCCCCACAAGCGCGGCATCTTTGGTGGTGCGGTCGGGTACCTGTCCTGGAATGGTAATATGGACACAGCGATCGCAATCCGCACCGCAATCATCAAAGACGGCCGCCTGTATATTGAGGCGGGTGCGGGGATTGTGGCGGACTCGCAGCCTGCGCTTGAATGGAAAGAAACGGTCAACAAGGCGCGCGCGATCTTTCGCGCGGCGACTCTCGCTGAGTCCGGCCTGAAGACCGGGGTCGACAGTAGTGCTGCCAATCGTCCCGCTGTTGCGGCACGGAAGGAAACAGTCTGATGTTGCTCATGATCGACAACTACGACTCCTTTACCTACAACCTGGTGCAGTATTGTGGTGAGCTGGGCCACGCTTGCGTGGTGTACCGCAACGATGAGATCACTCTTAGTGAGATCAGCGAGCTGGCGCCAGCGCACATTGTGATATCGCCAGGTCCCTGCACGCCGGATGAAGCGGGGATATCGATGGACGTGGTTTCACGGTTCGCCGGTCAGGTGCCAATACTTGGTGTGTGCCTCGGCCATCAGAGCATCGCGCAGGTCTTCGGCGGCGAGATTGTGCGCGCAAGACGTGTAATGCACGGCAAAACTTCGGCGATTCATCACGCGGGTGTTGGTATTTTCTCGGACGTTGCCAACGGCTTCACAGCCACGCGATATCACTCGCTCGTGGTACGGCCGGAGTCGATGCCGTCATGCCTCGAGGTGACGGCCTGGACCGAGACCGAAGCGGGCGAGCGAGATGAGATCATGGGTGTGCGCCACCGTGAGTACGGCGTCGAGGGTGTTCAGTTTCATCCCGAGTCCATCGTTTCCGAATGTGGCCACGACCTGCTGCGGAACTTTCTGGCGAACTGATTTGGTGGCCGTCTGTATGCGGTCCTCCAACCCACGGAGAAGAATCTGATGGATATGCCTCAAGCGATAGAAGCGGTCATTGAGAAGCGGGATCTGGACCCGGATTCCATGCTTGCGGTCATGCGTCTCATCATGGGTGGCGATGCCACCGATGCTCAAATCGGCGGATTTCTGGTCGGCCTGCGCCTGAAAGGAGAAACTGTCGACGAGATTGTTTCGGCGGCGACAGTGATGCGTGAACTCGCGACGCCGGTCGCAGCCGCGCAGGCGGGGCTCGTAGATACGTGTGGTACCGGTGGCAGCGGTTCCAACAAGTTTAACGTGTCGACGGGGAGCGCATTCGTTGCGGCGGCTGCGGGTGCGCGAGTTGCCAAACACGGCAACCGCGGGGCGTCGAGCAAGAGTGGTAGTGCGGACTTGCTGGAGGAAGCGGGCGCCAACATCATGATGACCCCTGAAAATGTTGGACGCTGCATCGATGAGGTGGGACTCGGTTTCCTCTTCGCGGTCAGCCATCACAGTGCGATGAAGCACGCGATCGGACCGCGGCGGGAAATGATCGTGCGGACCATCTTCAACATTCTCGGTCCGCTGACCAATCCTGCCGGGGCGCGCCGTCAGCTTCTGGGCGTTTACGCCAGAGCATGGGTCAAACCGATCGCCGAGGTTTTGCGGAAGCTTGGCAGTGAGCATGTGCTCGTGGTGCATTCGGCTGACGGGTTGGATGAGATCAGTATTTCTGCACCGACGTTTGTTGCGGAACTGAAAGACGGTGACATCCGCGAGTATGAAGTGTCGCCCGATCAATTTGGCATGCCAATCGCCGACCTCAATGGACTTAAAGTCGGTGGCCCGGCAGACAGTTTGAAGCTGGTGACCGCGGCGCTCGACGGGAGCAATGTCGGTGCAATGGACATTGTTGCGCTGAATGCCGGGGCGGCCATCTATGTGTCCGGGCAAACCCATTCGATGTCCGC
>CAVOBC010000199.1:0-8631 GCA_963693635.1 Gammaproteobacteria bacterium
GCCCGGGCCCAACAACACGCACGGTGTATACGACGGCGACGGCAACGCGGCGGGAGGGCTTGAGTTCGCGTCCGGCGTTGGAACCCTGACGCTCGATTCGCTCACCTTTCACAGCAGCCGTAGCTACAGCGGCGGGACAATCGTTGAGGTTGACGTTCGTTCAGGTGGCGGCGGGTGGACTAACGTCGTGTCGACCACGTCTGGCGCGCTGGGCATCATTACGGGGCTCACTTAATCCGTACACGCTCAGCCTGGGCGGTGTTCTTGCCGATGAATTCCGTCTGACCTGGAGCGCAGCCAGATCAGCGTCCGTGAGATGGCCATTGCCGGTAGCGCGTCGGTTCCGGGGCCGGCGTCAGTCGCACTACTTGTGATTGGCCTTGCGGGTCTGGTGCGAATGAAACGTCGATAAACGGGCATCCGGGTCAGGCAGGGGGCATGTGTGCCCCCTTTTTTTGTGTCCCGTCTTGTTGCCGGGTCTTGTTTACCCGCTCGTTAAAAGCCGCCAGGGACCTGATCGGCGTCATCTGTCTGACTCATTCGTGGCGCAATGATGTCCTCACGACCGCGAGGCTACGTACATTGGCTGCGCTTGTATGCGACCATGTTACATGGTCCAGGAAATCATGACAGTTGAGTGATCGTTTACTCACCTTTGCGATCGGCATAACCGTCGTCCTTGTGTTGGGCGTTCTGTTTTACCGCATTGACCTCCAGAAGCCTGGCCCGTCGCAGATTGCCGAGGCTCCGGAAGTTGAGAGCAAGCCCGTCACGGTGATCAAGGCGCGCGCCACCGAATGCCGGCAACGCGGCAAACGTGTGCATCTCAAAGGCATCGTCGAGAACCGCGGTGCTACCGTGCTCTCATCCGTCACGTTGCAGGTCATCTGGAAGGGCGAGCGTGGCGTGATCGATACAAGCCTCGCCTACGTTGCTGTGGACAACCCCATCTTGCCTGGCACCTCCAGGGAATTCTTTGACTCGACCACGCTGCGTGGCGTGGAATGGTGCACGGTCAAGGCGCTGGATTGGTGGGCGACCTAGCAGCTCTCACGGTGCCGGATCATCGCGCTGTCGCGCAGGGAACACCGCGGCACAGGAGCACAGCCGATACGTCGGCGGCTTGGTCGCCAAGGCACCGGCCCACCTCCATCTGGGCGAATTAGAGCTTGCGCGCAGTGCGTTGCAACGTGCCCGGGCCGAGGGTAGTGACGCGAGGGGGGGTGACGCCGGCGGTAAAGAGAATGATCAATTGTTGATCGTTGCAGCGCGGCTGGATTCTGCCTCTGGCGAACCCGCGTCGGCGCGAGCGATATTGGATCGGTTGAGAGGTGCGGGTGATCGAGGTGCTGCGGCAATTGATATCGACATTTTGTCGCTCGCGACGGAACTCGCACTCAATGATGGTCAACTGCAATCAGCTGTCACCTATGGGCACGCAGCGCTCGACCTGATCGGCGAAGTGCATGGCCAGCTTGAGTCTCGGCGCCTCGGTCCGGCCTGGAGCCAGAAGACCGCAGAGACCGCGAATCGGGTGGCCATAGCGCATCTGCGCTTCACGCTGCCGGGGCGGCACGAGGCGGCGTTGACGGCAATTGAGCGCACCCGTGGGCTGCACTTCCGCCAGCTTGCGCGGACGAAGTTGGCGGGGATCGACGAGCCGACCGTTGCAGGGTGCAAGGCGCTGGCTCGCGCGGCCCAGACGTGCGTGATGGCAGATCGACTCTCCACCGCTGGCGAGGTTGCAGACCTTGAGTACTATCGACAACTTGAGCGTGCTCAGGCACGCGTTGGCGGCCGATCGCCAGCAGCAAATCGTGAGTTCGATCTGTACAGCCTGCAAAACTCGCTGGGGGATGGCGCCGTGGCGCTTGACGTGATCTGCGTTGCGGGCCATGAGTGCAATCTCAAGCAAATTACGGGCAGCGCGGTGCGCGCCGACCGGATTGGCGATCAGGTATCGATCCAGCGCGGGGTGAGTGACGCGGTCTCTGCCATTCGCACCCAAAGCGGAGATGCAACAAGCCGCCTGATCGAACTCGCTAACTCGATTCTGGTACGCTTGTCGTCAGGTGCCCGCGACGTGCTTGTTGTGAATTCCGGTGTGATGGCAAGTCTGCCGGTCGAGGCGATGATTTTGCTCAGCCGTCGCCCGCAGCTTCAAGGGGTATCCTCAGTCAGGAGGATACCGACGCTGGCAGCGGTTGGTTCGACGCCGTCCAGTTTGGGCCTGGGACCCGAGTTGGTCATCGTTGCCAATCCGACGTTCGGTCAGGACCCCAACCAGGTTGACCACACGGATGACTCGTTTCGCCCGTGGGCTCAGAAATCGCTCAGGCCGCTGCCTGGCACCCAGCGCGAGGCCGAAGCCATCCTCAAGCTTTTCGCGGATTCGTCGACGCGCCTTTACTCAGGACCGGACGCAACCCGGGTAAACCTGCTGTCGGCGGAGACCCGGTCCGCACGAATCATCCACATCGCGTCACATGGCTACTTTAGTGCAGTCACGCCAGACATGGTCGGAATCGCGACGGCGGCGGAGGCGGAGGCGGAGGCGGGGCAGCCATTCGGCTTTGTGACCGCTACCGAACTGGAATCTTACGATTTTGCGGCGGAGTTGGTTGTCGTGTCCGGTTGCGAGACTGGGCTTGGGCTGCCGCAGGGAGGCGAGGGCATGCTGAGTGTCGGACGAAGCTTTCTTGCGCGCGGTGCACACAATGTGGTCGCGACCCTATGGCCAGTCTCCGACTCGGCATCAGCCGACTTCATGCACCTTTTCTATGCGGCAATGAAGAGAGACGGCGAGCCACCGGCGCCGGCGCTGCATTCCGCACGCCGTCTGCTGCCTCGCGCGCCCAGGACCCGGGCGCCGCTCTTCTGGGCGGGCTACACGCTGGCGAGCAGGCATTGATTCAGCGTGCGGCGTCGCAATGCGCCAGCGCGGTGAGTCAGAAGCGCCCTGTCTTTGTGCGGTGGTCAACACAAGCTTCGCGGCATGACTGAGCGGGAATCCATCCTCACCGAGATTGCGGCGACGCTCGCCCGCCAATTGCAGACGGAAGTCGTTCGGTATTTCGACGACACGCGTGTGAGCGGTGTGACCTTTCGACTGGAGGGTGGCGGTGGCAGGATCGAAGCTGGCAGGACTGGAGGAGGCGCCGCGTGGTTGAGTTTCTCGAACGCCTACCTCGACGCGTACCAGCCAGAGGAGCTTGAGGGCTTACTAAGCAGTGACACGTTGCGCACGTGCCTTGACGCCGACGGGCGGGTGCTCGTCGTTACTGGCGGTATTCGGACTTATGCGGTTGACGACATCGGCAATGTGACCTCGCGGGGGCGGGTTCAGGTCATCTGACGTGCCCGATCCGCCGGCAACTGCCTGAGGTGAGGTTCTGGACTGCCTGTCAGCAGGGGACCCAAAGCCGCTACTGGCGGGTGGCCGCCAGGTTGTGCGGCGCCGGTTTCGTTGCAGCCAGATCGTGTGGTTTATCGCCGACGTAGCGCAACGTGGTGAACCCGAAAAACATTTCGTGTTTCGTCTGCAGGCCGAAATGGACGGGCATCGAGGGGTCGGGGTTGCCAGCGTTCCGAGCGGAATTGTCCATTGCGCCGCGCGCGATCAGGCGCGTTCCGGCGGGCAAGAACAACGGTTCCTGCAGGTCGTAGCTGAATTGCCAGTTAAAGTCGTATTTCGGCACCGACAACAGCATCTCGCTGCGGCCATCCGGGAATACGGCCGTGTAGTTCATGTACTTGCCACGCGAGTGCATGTGCGGGTTCATCCCATACAGCCAGGCATCCCGCTTGATTTCCTGCACGCCTTCGAGTTTGTGCTCCCTGGCGTGCGGCGGCACCATAAAGCGCCGCTCCCCGGCCACCCCGCCTGACATGACGTATGCGGGTGGGCGGTCGTGCAAATAAATGCCGATCTCGGTCTTGTCCACGGTTACCCGGCCAGCCGTCGTGTAATGCATCTGCAGCAGCAGGCTGGAACCCTTCCTGACCAGCCGGCCGCTGTTGTCACGAAACTGATCAGGTTGGCGCCCGGGGGCGAAACCGCCAACACTCTCGCCGCGTCCGGCGCCGGTCTGACGACCACGTACCGATTTGTCGGCCGGACTCGAGACATAAGCGATGACGTGATGCAGCACCTCCGGGTCACCGGGCAAGAACTCGATTGCACGCACCCAGACGTCCCGGTCAAGCTTCAGGTTCAAGGGCACGTAGCGATAGTCGAGCACGCCCGTTTCTGGAATCTGTTGCGCGGTGACGCGGTAGACAAGGTCTGGTTCGCCCAGCGCAAATCGGCGTGATGGGAATTCCAATTTTGCCAGCGGATCGACGGCGCCCGCATCGTCGTCGAACGGCGCACCTGCATCAATCCAGCGGATGAGCTTGCGGTGTTCATCCGCAGTCAGGCCCGCGACCTCCAGCAAGGGTTTGCCGACGTGCATGTCGACCTGCCCTGGCGGCATGCGGCGCGTCTGCACGACCTCGCGCATCATCGGCGACCAGCCCTTGACCATCGCGTGGCTGGACATGGACCAGGGAGCGATGCCCTCAGCGCGATGACATGACACGCAGTTTTCGACCAGAATGGGCGCGATGTCCCGACTGTAGGAAATGTGCTGCGGGGGTGCCGAGTACGCGATCGCAGTTCCGGTGCCGATGGCACCGCCGGCAACGGGCTCGCCACTGAGTATCTTTGGTAATACAACACTCAGCTCACTCGCCTGTCCGCGATACTTGATTGACATTGTTTCGGGGTCGATGATGATGGTTTCGCCCACCCGTGTCAGGCCAAGGGATGTGGCCACCATCTGCGACTCATCGACCAGGATGGCTGCCGCCGATGGGTCGTCGGCGAGCGAGAGGCGGGTCTCATCTGCCATCGCATTGATATAGAGGAAAACGACGTCCGATGCGCCGTTAAGAACATCCAATAGAAAATCCGGCGGCGCGAGTTGTGCGGCATCGGCTTTCTGGCTGTGCGCGACCAGCACCACCGCGGCTTGATCTCCGTAGTAAGACAGCTGGTGGAACGTTCCCCGGTGATCCAGCAGGGCAAAGTCGCCGGCGCGCTCCCCGGACGCGTACGCGCCGCTTGCCGCCAGAGAGAGACTGACCAGAAGAAGACTGGAAAAGACTGCTGATTTCATCATATGTCACGTGAACCGAATTCGACTTCACTTTAGGATACGCCGCTACTGCAAGCAAACCTCGTGCGACCACTAACCATGCAATTGCTGATTCGCATTCTTGTCGAACAACGTCACGTCCTTCTGGTCCTCGCTGCAATCGTTGCCCTTGCCGCGGGCTACGGGATCACCCTGACGTCGACGATCACGACCGTTGATTCAATCCTGAGCGAAGGCGATCCGTTTCGGGCCGAAGTCGAGCGCACCCGCGCAGACTTTCCACCGACAACGCGCGTGCTGTTTGCGTTCCAGACCGACACGGATGTATTCAAGCTGGAAGCGCTGCGCGCGATGGACGAGCTTGAGTCCCGTTACTTCGAGGTCAGCGGCGCGATCTCCATTGGCTCGTTGATGAGCCGCCGGCTGAACGAGATCGATGCGGAACGTTACGGACGCGACTACCTGGTGCCGCTGCTCGAATCGGTGTCCGCGGCGGACCTGGCGGAGATCAGGCGTCTGGCGCTCGGCGACGCTGATATCACGAAGCGACTGCTGTCCCCAACCGGCGACATGGCCCTCGCGGTGGTGACTTACACCGCGACCGATGAGCAATCGGCGCGGCTGGGTGTCGCACGATCAGTGTACGCACTGCGTGACTCGCTTCGCGAGAAATACCCGACCGTCCAGATCTACACACTTGGCAATGTGCTGTTTGAGCTGGATGGCTACAACGCCACGGTTAAAGACCGTACCATGCTATTCCCGCTCGTCATCTTCATCTCCGTCGGCTTGCTCTGGTTCTGTCTCAAGTCGCTCCCGTACGCGCTGTGTTTGTTCGCGGTGTCGTTTACCGCCATCGCGATGGCGGTCGGCAGCTTCGGCTGGCTGGGCGTTGCATTCAATCAGATCTCTGCGCTCGGCCCGCTGGTCGTCCTCGTGATCGCGATGGCGCATGGCATTCATATCGTCGCCATCTACGGCCAGGGACTGCACAACAAGCTGGACAAACACGCCGCGATGCGTGAAAGCCTCAGCACCAACCTGCAACCCGTGACGCTCGCGAGCGTCACCACGGCCATGGGCTTTTTGTGCCTGAACTACTCGTCGTCGCCGGGTATCTACGGGTTTGGCAACATCGTCGCCATCGGCGTCGTGTGGGCCCATCTCATGACGCTCGCTGCGTTGCCGGCGCTCATCCTGTGGTTGCCCACCAACAGGGTGCCGCGTCCGCTCGGTGTCAGTGGATTCATCGACAACGTCAGCAAACTGGTTCGCACCCGGGGCAACCTGCTCTTTTGGGGTGGCACCGCGCTGATTGCCACCACCTTCGCGTTGCTGCCGCTCAACCGGCTCGATTTCAATCGCTACAGCATGGTGGACCAGGACTCGGATCTGTATCTGATCATGACGGCACTCGCCGAGAAGATCGGCAACGACCAGAGTCTGGTCTACAGTATCCAGAGCGGGGATTACTACGGTATCACCGAGCCCGAATTCCTGCAGCAGGTCGACGACTTTTCACGCTGGGTTGAGTCCCAGCCCGAGGCAAGCTTCGTGTCGAGTTACACCGACCTCCTGCGCAGCCTCAACAAGTCAGAAAACGACGATGATCCGGCGTTCGACAGGCTGCCGGACGACAAGCTGCAGATCATCGACTACTTGGTCACCTATCAACTCGTGCAGGAAATCGAGCCCAATCTCGAACAGATATTCAACGCCGACTATTCGGCGATTCGGCTCATTATCGGCACGTCGAACCTCTCGAATGCCGAGTTCATCAGGTTCAACGATCGAATCGACGGCTGGATTGTGGACAACGTAGATCCAAAGTTTGAGGTGCTGCATGGCGACAACAGTATTCTTTTCGCGCGGCTCGACCGGGCGATCACGGAAGAGTTGCTGAAGGGCTTCTCGCTCAGCTTCCTGCTCATCACGGGCACCTTGATGGTAGGGCTTAAAAGTGTGAGGTATGGCCTCCTCAGCATCATGCCCAACGTGTTTCCGGCGACGATCGTGTTCGGCTTCTGGGGACTCTTTGTGGGCGAACTCAGCCCCTATATTCTGATGCTGTTCTCGATCAGCATTGGCCTCGTTGTTGACGATTCCGTGCATATTCTCAGCAAGTACATCACCGCGCGACGCCAGGGTGAGGCACCGGCGGATGCGGTGGATTACTCACTAAACAAGGCGGGCTCAGCGATCACGATAACCACCGTGTCGCTCGCCGTCGGCACCTTCGTGCTGGTCTTCTCCAACACGTTTCACTTTCAGAATGTCGCGCTGTTGCTGACACCCATCATCATCATGGCGTGGCTGCTCGACCTGCTGTTCCTGCCGCCACTCCTTATCAAGTTTGACGAATGGCGTGATGGCAAGGCCGATGTGAGTGTGCCGGTAAGCGACGTGTAAAGGGGTCGCGAAAACCTGACAATGTGGCCGTAGCGCGTGACTAAAACGCGGCCTCACACGTCGTCGGCGTTCGCGTCTAAAGGCTCGGGAACGCCTTCCTCGCGCAACACGCGCATGCCGAGACGCTGGCTCGACACGCCGGATCGCAACACGTAATCAAAGCGCAGATGCCCCTCGCTCTCGTCGGCCTTAAAGTAACGGCAGTCGATACGGTCGTTGTGGGCCAGTTGCTCGTTCAGTTCGATCAGGTGCGACGAGAAGATGAAGAGGCAGTCGGCGCGTGCAGCGAACCGCTCCATGATTGCGCGCGCCGCGTCGAGGGCATCGAGCACGTTGGTGCCCTTGAACGGTTCGTCCATGATCGATATTACGGAGCCACCGTCGGCGAGCGCTTGGGCAACGGCTTTCACCCGCAGTGCTTCGGCACGGAAATAGCTGATGCCGCCGCGCAGCTCATCGCTGAGTGAGATGGAACTGAATAGCCAGCGGGCAGGAACGAAATGAAATCGGCGTGCGGGAACACCCATGCCGAGGTGTGCGAGGTAAACGGCCGTCGCGCAGGCACGCAGGTAGGTGGTCTTGCCCGCCATGTTGGGTCCGGTCAGAAAGAGCATGCGATGGTTCTGGTTGAGGTCCACTGGATTGGCGATAGCGTCGCTTACAAGGGGGTGAGCGAGTCCTTCTGCGCGTACGCGTAGCGGTCCCTCCTCGATGTCTGGCAGCACAAAGTCGTATTTGCGGGTCACCTCAGCGAGTGACACCAGCGCGTCGATCTCGTAGACGAGTTGCAGTAGTCGGGCGATCGATTCTTTCTCGAGCAATCGAAAAATCTGATCCAGACGAAGAATCCGAAACGTCCAACTGCCGACGTCACCTTCCGGGATGCGGGCGAACAGGGGCGGGCGAGAAGGACGCGCATCTCCTCCAGGCGCGGCGCCAGTTCACCGACGGGCGCGTCCAGTTCCGTCTGGCTCGCGAAGTTTCGCAACGTGCAGATGAGACCGTACGTCACCTGCATCCCACGAACGATACTGGAATAATGTCGATCCTGCGTACTCCAGAGTTCGAAGGCTCCGAGGCAAAA
>CAVOBC010000200.1:0-8621 GCA_963693635.1 Gammaproteobacteria bacterium
GATCCGGGCCTGATACTCAAGTGTCCTGAACGCGGACACAAGGAGCAGTTGGATGTCGTCCGCGGCGGCGGCGTCCAGCATCGCCCGCCATGCGCCGAGCGTTTGTGGCGTCATCTGTTGGGCGCGCCCATACAGGTCGGTCCCGGCGTCGACCAGAGTCTGTGGCATGGCGAATTGGGTAAGGGCACGGCCAGCGATAAGCTGCGGGTCAATCCCGAGGCGCTGGTGCATCTGCTCAAGCTCACTCACAACGTGAGTACCCCGAGGGCGAACGCGACAATCATTGTGATCGTCGCGAGCACGAAGTAGCAGGCGGATAAGAAAGAGAACTTGGCCAGTGTTTTGGCGATCCCCTCGCCGTAATAGACACGCATGGAGACAAAGAGGTAGAGGACGATCGCGAGGGGAACGATGTTGGTCGCGACCTCAAGGTCGACTGCCAGAAAGCCGTGCTCCAGCATCCGGTTCAGGATGAGCGCGAAGAACAGAAAGGAGTGGTTGTGCAGCGCGAGGAGGAGATGCTCAGCGTAATAGCGGTTGCCACCGAGGTAGCAGAGCTTGAAGGCGAGGGCGAAGAGCGGCAAGAGGATGATGGCCATCGCGGGCACAATGTCGAGGGCTTCTTTAAAGAGATCGGTCGGATCTTCCTGGATCACGCGGCTGACCTTTTCCGACTGCGTCGTGAGGTATTGGCGGATGGCCGCGTTGTCTTCATCTGAAAGGCTGTCAATTTGCATGCTGTCGATCGCTTCCCGGGACCCGCTGCGCATGTTCTCTAACTCTTGCGCGGTCGGTTCGTCGCTCTTCTGGGGTTGCGGCCTAAAGCCAAACATGATGTCGACAGAGAGGTAGAAAAAGAACGCGAAGCTGGCAATGATGTAGAGCCGCAGGGGTGGCAGATAGCTCGCCCGGCGTCCGTCGAAGTACTCTTTCGTCAGTCGCCCGGGATGAATCATGAGGGCGGTCATTGTCCGCACCGTGCGGGAGTTGAGGGAAACGATGTCCTCGAAGGTCTCGCTCACGAGGGTCCAGAAAAATCGATTGAGCGTTCGCTGATTCTGTCCACAACGTGCGCAAAAAGGCCCCTGCAGCGCGGTGCCACAGTTGAGACAGGTCGATTGCTCAGCGCCCTCAGCAGTCATGGACAGCCCTTGGACCTCGATGTTGCGGTGATGGAGTCGGTCATGTCGGATGAGTCCGCCTGGTACCGTGCGGTGTCTCGCTCGATTGCCGGTTAAAATCGCACGATGAAGGTTGCCACACTCATCGATGGAGCGCTCGCCCTGCTGTGGTTTGTCTCAGCGGTCGCGATCGCAGTGATGTTGAGTTTCTCGATGAATGCCGGTTGGATCAGCGCGCTGGATGATGCTGTCAGGGCGGTTCGTATCGACGGTCCGCGTTCGGGCTATCGAGCGATCGTCGACGGTCAGGCGCAGACCGATATTGCCAGAACGATCGACGAACTGATCCGACTCAACGCGCAGATTGCCCACGTGCAAAAGAACGATGCACTGCATGACCTGAAGCGGACCGTCTTTGGCCAGCTTGTCTGGGCCTATCAGCAAGCCGGTGACTTTGCGTCTTCCGAACGGATCGCGCGTACGTGGGTTGAGTTTGACGACGATGATCTTGAAGCAGCGGCGGAACTGGCCGGCGTGCAGATGCTTGCACCCAAGACGCGGGCCTTGGGCGAGGCGACGTTCATCCAGCTGAATACGAAGTACCCGGAGTCGCTGCTCCTCGCCGACACGCATGCAACCGCACTTGCGCGGACCGGAGACCTCGCGGGTGCCTTGTCTCGCTTCACCCGCTTTCTGCCCGGCGGCGATGCGCTGACACCCGTCCTTCGAAGCCCCTACGCGATCCCCATTGCGACGACCTTCGAGGTCGCTGGGGACGCGGGCAGCTGCGAGCATCACTGGCGCTTTGACGGTCGCTTGTGGGAGCTCACTTTCATGCGTTGTCCCGGGGTCGAAAGTCTGCGACTCGCATTCCCGCTCGAACACCCGCTTGAGTTACTGGTTGTGGAGCGGAGGGGCTTTGACAGCCGTGCGCCGCGGGTGACCGGTTGGGAGGCGGACGGCGACGGATGGTTGCGCAAGCCGGCGCGCCATTCCGCCACCCTCACATTTGCGATTCAGACGTTGTCAGGGGGCACATCAGAACCCCAGGGCGGGCGCCCACACGGCGAGGACTCAGATCAGGAGTCGGGTCGGTACTCGCTAATCGTCAACCTCCGCTACGGCGTGCCGGGTACGCTGCAACGCTTGTTGGCGCCAGAATTGCGCAGGCACGTTGCCGCGGCGGGTGCGGACGAATCGCTCGAGCGCCTCGAAGCCCACCTGCAGCGATGAGGCGATCTCGCGTCAGAACTGAATTGCGGCGCCTGTGGCGTCTCAGTTGGATACCGGTCATTCCGTTTCTTGGACTCTTTGGGGTGTTGGCAATCGGTGCGGGCGAACGCTACCTCAATCTTGCCGTCGATCAACTGGGTGACCGGTATCTTGGCGGTTTGCGATTAGTTGACATCGGCAGGCTGGAGGCGACCCACCTCTGGCGGCGGGCGAAACTCGACTTCACGGGGGCCTTTGCAGGACTGCCGCCGGATGACCTGCCGCAGGTGCGCCTCTTTGTGAGCGAAGCCCACCTCAACAAACTGGCATCGGATTTGCCCCGAAGTGGCTTTGAGTATGTGGATGCCGGGCTCACAGATGCGGGCAATCTGCGCAAGGTGCGGCTCAGGTATCGTGGCGACTTCCACATGCACTGGGGTTTTTATAAGAAGTCGATGCGCATCAAGACGAAGAAGAAGCGCTTCTATCGCGGCATGCGCCGGTTCAACCTCATCAAGCCGAAGACGGCCTTCCAGTACAGCAATCACGTTGGCTACAATCTGGCGACGGAATTTGGACTGATAGCACCGCGCCACGATCTCGTGCGCGTGTTCGTCAACGGTGATGCCGAGGGCCTTTATCTCTTGGCCGAGCAGCAGGATGAATCGACCCTGAGGCATCTCGGTTACATGCCTGGCGATCTTTATTCGGGGGATCAGGTCTTTGGGCGTAACAAGGTGAGCGGGGTTTTCCCGGCCATCTTCGAGCACCCGGGCCTGTGGGAGAAACTGGCCTACAACAATCACTACCCGGAGTCGCATCGGGCGCCAATAGAGGCGTTGCTGAGAGCGCTCGCCGAGTCGGGCACACCGGCGGGTTCCGCGCGACTGATCGAGCTGATCGACCTCGACGCTTTTGTGCGAATGAACCTGCTGGAGGTGCTGCTTGGCAGCTATCATTACGATACTCAGCACAACTGGCGGCTGTACTACGATCCCTGGCGAAAGCGATTCATGCCGGTCATCTGGGATCCACTTGCGTGGCTGCCGGTGTGGCGGCCTGGCGCCGATCAGGATGCGTGGTTTGCCCCTGACGAGCCGCCGCCTTACGTGATTGCGAGTCCCCTGACCCAGGCCCTGCACCGGAATGCGGTCTACCTCGCGCGGCGCGCGGCTGTGTTTGAGGACTATCTGGCAGGTGAAGGGCCGGATCGGTTGCTCGAGTCCTTGCCTCGGCTTCGAGCGCGGCTCAAACCTGTCGTCGCTAAAGACCCTGCGATGTTGTCTGAAGATCTCAGGTTAATATCGTCTGAAGAAGCCTATCAGGCGATGCTCGAAACCGAGCGCATTGCAGCGCAAATGGTCGATACCTTGCGTAACTACTATGTGCGGGACGCGGGTGGCGCACGCATGTGGCGCGGGGACGACGAGGTCACCCTGTCGCTGCGCAACCACCGCGCGACCCGAGGCCTGCGCATCACGCTTGCAGGCCCGATCGAAAATCCCGGTGAAAGCCCCAACGACAGCCGAAACGAAGGCGCGAGGTTAAGTTCAAGCAAGACCCCGCGCGTAGTCCTCGCCTATGAGGACGCGCAGGGTTTGAAGGAAATTGATGTCAGTCGTTTGGCGTCCCCGGACCTTTTGGGGGCGCACTCGGTTCTCCTGGATCTGGCGTTGACCTCAGACTTGCACTGGGGGCACGCGCCCCGCGCTTTCGGCGACCTCGCGCGCCTGCACCCTGCGATTTATCGACTGCGTGTTCCGGGCGCCGACATCGTCGGCGTGGACGTTCGCTATGGCGGAAAGTGGGTGCCCGCACGTATTGAAGCAGGCGCGGCGCCCGTCCAGCGGTTCGCGTTCATGCATCAGATCGCGACCTTGCCACGGTCGCCCAAACCGGTACGGCTTGCTGGCAGAATCACGTTTGCCGAATCGCGGGTGTTCGATCAACCGGTCGTCATCGAAGGTGGTGCGCACCTGCTCCTCGGCGCCGACGTCTCGCTGACATTTCGTCGACGTCTGGTGATCGAGGGAGCCGATCGCGCGCGTGTGACTATTGAGGGCGCAGACACTTCCCCCTGGGGGGCTTTGGTCCTTGAAGGACCGGGGGCACGCGGGTCGGTGATGACCGGCGTCGACATTCGTGGTGGCAGCGGTTTCCGGCGTGACCTTGATGAAGCGACGGCGATGCTATCGGTGCATGGTGTGCCTGGGGTGCGATTGACGGATTGTTCGATGAGCGACAACGCGCGGGTGGATGATATGTTACATGTCGTCTACGGCAGTATTGAGATCGACAACTGCGACTTCAATGGTGCGAAGTTTGACGCGGTGGATCTGGACATGACTGTCGCACAAATCAGCCGGTCTCGCTTTATCGGCAGTGGCAACGATGGGCTGGACCTGATGGGCTCTGCCGTGACGGTCGACGGTGCGGTTTTCCGGGACAACGGTGACAAGGGAATATCGGTTGGTGAGCGTAGCGACCTGCTCCTTACTGACTCGACGCTCAACGGGAATGTTGTTGGGGTGCAAGCCAAAGATGACTCAGTGGCTGTGATTCGTTCAACACGCTTTGGGGAAAACGGCGTCGACCTGGATGCCTACCGCAAGAACTGGCGCTATGAAACGGGCGGCAGTATCTGGGGCTGCGGGCAAAACGCCGCGCTGACGAGTCGGGCAGACAAGTCGTCAGCCGTCGAGATGCAAGCTCGGCCCTGCGGGGTGCTCGATTCTGGCGCGGACCTGTCAGACGATCGGGTGTCAAAGATCATAGTGGACGCCCGCGTCCGGTTGAGATCCCGATGATCCCCCTAAAGCTCGATTTCTTGCGCTTCGAATTCAAGTATGTGCTCAGCATTCGGCGTCGCCGTGAGGTAGAAGCCGAGTTGCAGCACTTTTTGCAGCTGGATCCCTTTGTCTCGGACTCTGAGTCGCACAAATACATGGTGCGCAGCTTGTATTTCGACGACCCTCATCACACCGCGTTTTACGACAAGATTGATGGTTTGAAGTCGAGGTCCAAATTCCGGGTCCGCACGTATACCTCAGAATCTGCCACATCAGAATCTGGCGCCTCAGAATCTGGCACGTCAGTGCCCTGCACGCCAGACGGTGGCGCAGCAACAACGGTCATGGGCGGCGCGGGCACATCATCCGACGGTCTGATCGTGCCGCAATTTATAGAGGAGAAGGGGCGCCACGACAACCGCGTTTTCAAACATCGGGCCGTGATTACCCACCCCTTCACGGCGTCGGGTGCATGCGACGCGCTCGCGCGGTTGGTCGAGGACGGGCCTGCTGACGATGTTGTCCAGCGTTTTCGCTACAACTGGCACCGGAAGCAGATTCGCCCGGTGGCGCTGGTCGACTATTTGCGGCGCCCTTACGTCAGTCGATATGATCCGGATCTCCGAATCACGTTCGATGAGCAACTGAGCGCAACTGAAACCGGTCATTTGTTCCCGCCTGCCTGGCAGTCGCCCAGGCGACTGATACCGGGCTTCACGGTGATGGAGGTCAAGTTTCGCGATCATCTTCCAGCCTGGTTTCACCGCATCATTCAGTCGTATGAACTGCGACGGGTCTCGATCTCGAAGATTTGTACCGGCATGGAACGGCTGGGATTGGCCATCGATTTGCAATAGCAGCATCTCACGGTGCCAGATCACCGCGCTGTCGCGCAGGGAACACCGCGGCACCTTGCTTTAGTTCCGTGAAAGGCTGCCGGAAGGGTGGCGTTTGATTTGAGAGTCAGCATATGGAAGAGCAGATACTGAATCCGGAAGGCAATCTCTTTGCCTATACGTCCGTCGAGATGGTGGTCAACATTCTGGTTGCGATCGGGCTCGGTTTCGTCATTTCAACGCTCTATCGTCAGACCCATCGCGGGCTCTCGTACTCCCAGTCCTTTACGCTGACGATCCTGTACGTCACGGTCATTGTCGCCGTCGTTATGATGGTGATCGGTGGCAGTCTGGCCCGCGCGTTTGCGCTGGTGGGCGCGCTCTCGATCATTCGTTTCCGGACGGTGATCAAAGACACCAAAGACACTGCCTATGTTTTCCTGGCACTTGCGGTGGGGATGGCCGCAGGCACGTCCAACTATTTTCTCGCCGTGATCTCAACCTTTATGATTGCCGCCCTTGCGGTGATTGTGCACAAGTACAACTATGGGGTGCTCTACAAGAGCGAGTTTGTGCTTCGTTTCCTGTACACCGCAGATGGCGACCGTGCGTCATATCTCGAACCGCTCGACGCTCTTGCGCGCGAACATCACCTGCTGCACATCGAACCAACTGGCGACCCCGGTCTCATCAGGCTAACGCTTGATGTCACGCTCGCTGAAGACGTCGTACCCGAGTCACTGGTGGGGGCGTTGCGTGACGTTGAAGGGGTCAGCGAACTGGTGCTGATCGCCTCCAAGACGGACGTGGACTACTAGAACAGCATCGTGAAATGCTGATAGATCGATGCATGAATTTCACGTTCGCTTTGCGCGCGCGGGCTGAGGCCCGCGACTAGAAAAGTCCAGGAAAGCGCTTGTTCACCTAGCGTAGTGCCATGCAACCCGTTTCGGTTCGTCCCGTGAGCTTTGCACAAAACGCCTTCGCGGCATCGAGGGATGCAAACACGCTTGCCCGCAGCCGAAAGATAGTTTGTCCGTTGACGGACCCGACGCTGACCTCCCGGGTCAGGTTGTCGAACAGGACCGGGTTTGCGTCGGACAGAATCTGCCATAGCCGCAGCGCCGCCTTCTCGGATCCCATCGAACCGAGTTGGACTCTGTATCGAGTGAACTTCTTGGGTTGAGTACGATGGGTGGATAGCGCGGAGCTGCCTTCGCCAGAGGTGCCAGTGATGGTGTCGTCACGCCCTGCAAAGCGGGGTACGGTGACCGGCAGCCGGAGGTTCCAGGCCTTGGACCATTCGACCGGGTCGCGCCGCTCGGGATGAGCGAGTGGCAGCGGGTCGCCGTCGATCGCGGCAAGGTCCGCTGCGGCCCGTTCGAATCCAGCATCGTTTGCGGCGATGAGCCAGCGCCGCGCCTCACGGCGATCAACTGGCACGCCCTGGCCCTTTGCGAGCATCACGCCGAGATTGTACTGCGCCGGGGCGTATCCAGACTCGGCCGCGCGGCGGTACCATTTTGCCGCATCGGAAAGATCTTCCTGCACGCCTTCGCCGAATTTGTACATCAGGGCGAGAACGGTTTGAGATCGGGTGTCGTTCTCCTCGGCGAGGTCCGAGAAGAGTTGAAATGCGAGTGCGTAGTTGCGGGTTCGATAAGCTTCCGCGGCTTGCTCGAACGCTTCAGCCGCGGCGCTAGGAGCGTACAGCAGGGTTGCGAGCGCGATGGCGGACAATGTGTTGATGAACTTGCTGAGCGCCTGAGTACTAAAGCGCTTTCTGATAGACAGGCCGATTAGAAAGAGTCCAGGCGCTGATCCCTGAGCAAGAGTGACGAGGGGGCGCGCCGCCCGACGGGCACCGCGTCTGCTGAATCCGCTCAGCGATTTCCAACCTGCGTGCAACATGCCGGGTCCCGACCAGGAGATTGGCGAATTATACGGATCGTCGGTGAACGTCCAACTACCACCAGCTGGTTCTGTCCGCGCCCTTTATCGGACCCGCGAGGTCCGGTGTGACCCAGCCACCATAAAGGCCGCCTGCCTGCGCGGATACCACGATCCCGCCCAGCATGCAGATGAGCGGTGCGCGCGGGTGGAATGCGATGTGCCCGACCAGTATTTCGTAGCCGTCGCGGGGATCATCGTAGGACCAGGCGCTGATCCTGGCAGATTGGTCCGCCTCGGAGCCGGCAGACGGCGATTCTTCGTCGTGCAGCGATCCATTCAAGGCATAGCTGGTCGCGACGCCCTTCCACTCACAGACGCTTGTGTCGCTCACGCGTACAAGGAGGTTGGTGCGGACGTCTCTGGTCGGAAAGTAAACAGTGGGCGCGCCGGCGGTCTCTGCAACAACCAGCGCCTTGTCCGACGTCGCGAGTTGGGTTGCGCCCCACTGAACGATGGCCTGCCGCCGCTCGGGACGCATCTGCGGAGGCCGGGGAAAGTCCCAGACCGAGGTCTGACCGGGGCGACAGCGGTCTGCGAACGAGGGTCGGTCGAGCCCCCGATACCGCCACTTGCGCCGGGCGAAGGCCCCGGCAGCGCCGTTTGTTGCAGCCCTGGTCAGCCTCGTCGCGGCTCCGCCCAATGCTTCCGGTTGGGTTGATTCGGGGGCGGATTCGCCTGATGAAGCCCCGGTGGTCACGGCCGTCGAAAAT
>CAVOBC010000201.1:0-8563 GCA_963693635.1 Gammaproteobacteria bacterium
AGTTATCAAAATGACCTCAGGAACCAACATTCAGATCGTCAAGGCCCAGTCATTGCCAGCACGGCAGGATGTCAGGCGGGTTCAAAATAGAGCAGAACACTGCCCCCAAGGTCCGCCTCCGGTCTCACGGCGTGAAAGACCGGCTTCACGCGCATACCCACCGCGAGGTCATCGATCTCGACATTTACCATGACCGTGTTGAGCCGGACACCTTCGTCCAGTTCGATGACCGCAATGAGTTGCGGCAGGTCATCCGCGAACTGGGGCGCAGTCGGGCGCCGCGCGACCGTGTAAGTGTAGATGTGCCCGGTACCCACAATCAGCCGCCAGACCAGCGCCGGGGACAGACAGTGCGAACAGTGCGTACGCGGATAAAAAACCCAGCCATCACAGTCCTCGCATTGCTGAATGCTGACCTCGTGATTCGCCAGCGCATCCCAGAACGGCTGACTGGTTGGTGTCGGGCGCGGTAGCGGACGGGGGAAGTCCATGGTCATGCTCCCTCCAGAACGATGGCAGATTGCTCACTCATGATGCCGCCCGTACCGGTGACGAGGGCAACATCACAGCTTTTGACCTGGCGACCATCGGCTCGACCCATGATCTGGCGCACAGCTTCAACCGGTTGGGACATGCCACCCGCCATACCCGCCTGGCCAGCACCCAGTTGACCGCCATGGGTATTGACCGGAAAGCTGCCAGCAAAGGTCAGGTCATTGTCATTGATGAACGCGGCGCCCTCGCCCTTGCCGCAAAAGCCCGAGTCCTCGATGGTCAGCAATACCGTGATGGTGTAGCAGTCATAGGCTTCAAGCACATTGATATCGCCACAGGTCTTGCCTGACATGGCGAACGCACTTGCGGCCGCTGGGCCAACGGGGGTAACAGTCATGTCATCAGCGTACGTCGTCGACTTCGTGGTCAGTCGTTCACCGAAACCTGTGACAGCGACGCTCCGATGACGGCATCGCGCCGCCAGTTCCCTGCTTGCGACAACGACCACGCTGCCGCCAGCACACGGCATGACTATCTCGAGGATGTGGAGGGGTTCGGCGATCATCTTGCTGGCGAGGACGTCGTCAATGGTGATGGGCTGGCCGCAGAAAACAGCCTGCGGATTGCCCTGTGCGTTGGTTCGCTGGTCCGCCGCAATCTTCGCAAGCGCGCGCTCGTCATAGCCATATTCCGCTCCGTACCGCTGGGCGATCAGCGCGTAACCGGCGTTCTGGGCCACGTTGCCGTACGGCACATCAAACTCCGCCTGGGGCGAACCCCAGTTCGCGCTCGTTGAGCCAAAGACGCGGGTCGGGTCAGGCTGGCGTGGCGTGGGGTTGGACGGCATGGGCAATCCGGGGGCAGCGCACACCACGGCCTGGCAGATGCCGAGTTCAATAGCGGCCGCAGCACGCCAGATCATGCTGACGGAAGAGGCGCCACCGAGATCAACGGTTTCCGCAAAATTCACGTGCAACCCGAGGTATTCGGCAATGGTCGCGGGCGCAAACATCCCGGTTTCCGGTATCGATGAGCAGCAGATGCCGTCAACATCGCCTTTGGCAAGCCCCGCATCCGCGAGTGCCAGGTGGGTCAGTTCCGCCCACTGTTCCAGATAGAACTTGCGCTTGCCGGTGTAGCGGCGCTCGTTTGGGTAGTCCGCCACGCCGACGATCACCGCTTCGCCTTTGAGTCCCATCGTCACGTCTCCCTTTGCTGTTTGCCTTGTTTCGGGGCGCTAATATGTCAAATCAGACGCGTGATGACTAATCGCAAGGCTCGCCTCGTCCCGCCCTCTCTACCTCCCCCACTCCCAACTCTCCATCCCAACTCTCCATCCCAACTCCCCATCCCCACTCCCCAGCGCCCTCTCCACGCCGCAAGGTCCCGGGCGGTTCGCCTGCATCGCTGGTGTATGCTGAGGGGCCGCCCCCTCTCGACAAAACGACAAAAAAATATGGGCGGTCGATACGCTGACAATATGGGAGACATCATGACCTACGCAGGCGATCGGGTTATCTACGACGCTGATAGTCACTTGATGGAGTTGCCCGATTATCTCTCGGCCTACGCAGATCCCGGCATCCGCGAAAAACTGCCGGTGATTGGTGCTTCGTCGACCGCGATTTTCGATCCGGCTGACTATCTCGCCACCCGGTCGCACACGCCTCAAAACGTGGCGCAACTAACCGCCCTCGGTGACGACATCACGCGGGGGCCCAAGTGGCACGAAGCGCTGGGTTCCTTCAACGGTCGCGAGCGCGCCACGGTCCTCGATCTGCTGGGCTTTCGCCGGCAGGTAGTGTTCTCGTCGTTTTGCGCGCGCATCATCTTTGGCGAGCCCGATCTCGACCTTGCGTACGGCGCTGCCGCTGCACAAAACCGGTCAATGGCTGACTTTACGTCTGCGGACGACCGCCTGATCGGCGTCGCGATGGTGCCGCTTGATGACCCGGAGCGCGCACTCAACGAAATCGATCGCGCGCTCGATAGGGGACTCGGCGCGGTCTGGATCAGTGCGGATGCCCCAGGCAACCGCTCGCCGGGCCACCCGGACCACGAGCGCATCTGGGCGACGCTCGCCGAGCGCGGCGTGCCCTTCATCCTGCACGTTGGCAGCGCCCCGCTCTCGATTGAAGATGAATGGATGAACGATGGCCGCCCGGACCGGACAACCGCACGAGGGGGCGCCGAGGTGATCGGCTCCAAAGATCTGACGGTGATTCACCATGCATCGGTCAAGTTCATCTCGACACTGATTCTTGACGGCGTACTCGAACGCCATCGCACGCTACGCGGCGGCGTCATCGAAGTCGGCGCTGGTTGGGTCCCGGACATGGTGAGGCGGCTCGATCATGCCGCCGAGATCTGGGCCCGCTCTGAACCGCATCTCGCCGAGATGCAGCGACGCCCGTCGGAGCAGATCAATGATCAACTGCGGTTCACGCCCTACCCCTTCGAGGACGTGGGTCAGCTTGTCTCCGAGTCGTCACCCTTGTTGTATATGTTCTCGTCTGACTATCCACACGCCGAGGGTGGTCGTGATCCCATCGGCCGCTTCACGCGATCAACCGAAGGATTGTCCGCTTCAGACAAGGATCGGTTCTTTCATCGAAACTTCCTGGACCTGTATCCAGACTGACATCAACCTCGCTGATCCTGCATGCCTGCCGACTCGCCAGTCGCCGTCGGCAATCGCTGCGCCACTGCAAATGCCTCGGAGTACGCGACCGAAACCTGTTGGGTACGATCAGACCAGTCCCGCCACATGTTCGCCTGCGGCGGGTCAAGCCGACATCGATCGAGATCGGTCCGCGAGAAATCATTGAGCACGGCCTGGCGCATCTGCTGCGTGTAATTCGGCGGCGCTGCGTGCACCAGCCGGTGATGCCACAACACCACGTCGCCCGTCTGGCCCCAACAATCCACGGGTTTAGTGTCCGCCATGATATCGGCGAGTTCAGCTAAGTAAGCGGGCGAGTGGATGATGCCTTTGTAGCTTGGCAGGTGTGCATAATACGGAATCCGCGGCTGGTCGTACTGCATTTGAAACGTCGGATAGAGCCGCTTGTGCGAACCGGGCCAGATGCGGAAACCGCCACCTTCAGGCAACACCTCATCGATCAGACCCACAATGCCCAAATTGAACGGATGGCCGTCCGTATGACCGCCGATCGATTGGCGCGGGGCATCCCCGTGCGGCAGCGTGCAGTAAATGCCGCGAATCCCCTCGTTGACAGCCGGATCTACGGGTCCGCCGGGCCACGCGGCGCCCTCAGACCCCATGGGTCTGCCCCCAACAACCGGGGGTTGCAGCATGCCTTCCCCGAGCAGCGTCTCAGCGACACCGCGCAACCGGTCATTCCAGACGAGATCAATGAGCAGGGGTTCGGTGCCAACATCGCGGATCTGCCAGCGATAGTCCTTGCGCAGGTGCATCGTGTTGTCATCTTCGTCCTCCGCCGAGAACGGACCCACGTGGGACGCCGGCTGATCGCGCTTCATGCGGCTACGGTCGGGCATCGACGCCCACATTCGATCCCGCGCCGCCGCACAAAGCGTGTCATCCAGCATGCCGGAGAGCAGCAAATAGCCGTTGTCTTTGAAAAAGCCGATCTCGTCGTCACTCAGTTCACGCGTCATCGCTACCGCTGTCTCCTCGCTTTTCGTGTGCCGGCGCATGATGCATACCTGGTTGGTGCTGTCCGAGAACCCGGGCCGAGATCGGAAACCCCGTGCTGCACAACGCACCGTCAGTTCAAGGCGCCGCCGTTACATCGATGCCGCCTGATCGGGGCGAGGGCCATCATTGGCCCGAGCTTTCGCTCGGGCCGGATTCGCGGGCAAGGTCGGTAAAGTACCGCGCCGTCTGTCCCCGATTCCTCGCCTCATCCCTTGGTTCCTGCGCGCGCACAGCGTCTGTCGCCGGATACAAAAGGGCTGCCTCAACGAGATCAAGCCGCTCGCGCGTCAACTTCATCAATGCCGCCGTATTGTCTTGCCCCGTTCCAAGCGGAAGGTAGTTCTCTCGCGACAACCGCGTGTCCAGACGCTCACCCAGACCCGCAATCAGACTGTCAACGCGACCGGCCACGGCTTCAACGCCACGCGAACTGTTGCGCGCGCCGGCATTGGCTAGGGCTTGACGCAAATCTCTGATCTGCTCGCCCGGCGACAAACGGGGTGCCGTGCCCAGACCCAGTTGACTGCGCGCCTCATCAACCGCTTCCCGCAAGCGCGACAACGACTCTTGCGCAGACAACTCGTACCCCGCGGCCAGGAGTGGACGACCTGCCTGATACAGCGCGGACGCATAGGAAAGCCTTCCTTCCAATCGATCCGTCGCAACGCCATCAGCCGCCTCATCAAGCTGCGTCGCAACACGCGGGCGCTGTTCTGCCAACCTATCGGCAGCCTCTCGCAGCGTACCCTGCACGGTGGCCAACTCACGCAGCATGCGATCTTTCTGATCCGCCAGCGGCGTCATATCAAAGTTGTAATAGGGAATGGTGTCACCGTTCTCGTGCGCCTCACGCATTTGCCTTGCCAGCTCATCCAATTGCCCGATCGCTGCATTCTGCGACGTGATCATCCTGTCGATGGTGCGCGTGTTATCTGTTAATACCCGTTCGATATCGCCGATCTCCGCCTGGCGCAGTTCATTGACGGCTTCTTCGAGAGACCTTTCTCCTGCGCCATCACCGGTTTCATCATCAAGGGACGTAATCGCCCGGTCCAGACGCTGCAGGACGCGGGCGCGCTGGTCCCGAGACCCACCACGCCATGACCCCTCCGGCTCGCGACTGTCTTCACCGCGCGCCGCTCCCGATGCTTCGCTCGCCTCGGACGCTGCCTGAGACTGGCTGCTTGATGCCTGCTGCTGCTCACTCGCTGCCTGCTCCAACTGATCGCGGAACTCTTCGAGTTCGCGCCGCAATTGCTCCTGCTGCCAGCGCGACGCCTGCGTGTCATCACCCGCACGACGTCGCTCGTCCAACCGTTCCTGACGCGCCGCAAGCTCAGACAGGCGCTCCCAATTCGGATCGGTCGGCGCTTCGCCCTCGGCACCACCGGCCTGCTGCGGCAACTCGTAACGATTGCGTTCAGGATCGAGTTCAAGGTCTACCAGTTCGTCCAGCGAGCGCCCCGATGAACCGCGCCCACCTGCGTTGTTGTTCGCCATCGACACGTCCACGTCCCGCATCGTCGCCTCTGCCGCCAGCAGGTGCTGCAACGCACGCTGGGCCGGCGCAATCGCCTCTTCGAGGGCAATGTCATCAAGCTGTGCTGCCGCCGGGATCATGTCTTCAATCGCGGCGCTCATTTCCGCAAGAAAACCGCCGACCTCGTCTGCGCCTGTCAGTTGCCGCGCATTGGCCCGGTCGATGAGCGTTTGCACCTGATCCTTGAGCGTGTGCTGGAGCAGTGCCAGGACCGCAACCTGATCCTCGAACGCTTGCTGTGCGAGGCCTCCCCGGTCCTTCACGCGGGGCCGGTCCTTCTTCGCGCCGTCAGGCCGGTTCATGAGATTCCACGCGGCTGTAATGATCTCGCGCTGTCGCTGCGCGATCTCAAGGCCGCCACCACCGCCACCACCACCGCCCTGCTGCACCTCCCGATAAGTTCGGTCGAATGCGCGTACGTCAATAAAGTAAAGCGAGGTCTTAACCATCTGCCCGTGGTCCTCTGCCTCCGCGTAGAATGTGATCAGGTCGCCCGGCTTCAGCGGACGCACAGGCGCACCCTCGAAGCCGTTAAACAGGGAGCGAAGACCGTCGCCGACGGCGCTCTCTTCCTCACCCGCACCTTCACCCGCATCCGCATCCGCATCCGCACTCGAACTACTCAGACGGGAATCGTCCACCACCGACTTCGCGGTGCGCGCGACACCAGGGGCGCGCATGTCTTCAAGCAGCAGCAGGGTCTCGCCACTTACGTCACGTTCCGGCGGCCCCGACTCATTCATCGCTCGATCAATATCATCCGCACTGACGAGCGCGACCCGCGACCAGGCATCGCCATTGACGGCGTAGTGCAGTGCCAACCGGTCGATGCCGTAGTCGTCCTTCGCCTCAAACAGCAGACTGACTTCCTCGATGGAGGTCGCTTGCCGATCACTACCAGGCCACACAAAACTCACTTCGGGCGCATCATCATCGGCTACGGCTATCGGGTAAGACGGACTGATCGCGGTCTGGATTCCCTCATGACTGATGGCCACGTACCAGCTTCCGGCGGCATCTACCGGGAACTGACCCGTGAGGGTTGTCTCCACCATTTCTGCGTCGATCGCGTCCCCGTTAACAACGAGATAGGCACCCGCGAGCGAACGCTCCGAAGTAGCGCTCACCGTGACCCCACTACCCTCGAGCGCGCGCACTGCGCCGCCCGGCCGCGTCTCTGCCGGTCGACCGGTCCACGCGGGCAAAGCAATATCAACGCTGACCTCAGTCACGCGCGGCAAGTCAGCAACGCGAATGTGGAAGCGCTGCGAGTGGACGCCATCTGCACCCGCGTAGTAATCAAGATCCTCGGTCACGCCCACGAGTACAAAACTCGCCATGTCGACGCTTGTGCGCAACATTTCCACTCGCTCCCACTCCGGGCTGCCATCAAAGAGCGCCGAGAGGGTGATCCCTCCCGGCTCAAAGCCAAACACGCTCGCTTCGATCACGACGTCCGTGCCGCGCGGAATGACCAGATCACCGGGTTGCACGGTCACCCGTGGCGCAGACGCGCTGATGAGATCGCCTGTCCACAACCGCTGGGCTGCAAGGGGCAACGGCCCCACACCCATGATGATGGCCAGCGCGCCGAGCGTAACGATCAGTGCCGCGGGACCGGCGACCTGAATGATCTCGCGACCGGGAATAACCCGGGACACCGGATGTTCTGCGAGCGCTTGCTCGACCTGCCCGGCAAGAATCGGCGTCATCGGTGACGGCACGTCACGCTGCCGAACGTCATACCAGGTGGTCAGGCGGCCCGTGAGTTGCGGTATCCGGCCCTCCACCGGCATCACCGCAGCGGCGGCTGACACGCTTCGAGAAACCAGGATCGCCATGCCGGCGACAAGCGCGAGGTAGATCAGGACCCGGGACGCGACAATCCAGCCGCCCGCAGGCACCAGCCAGACGTGCATGGCGGACAAAGTGAACGTAAGCGCAGCGAGCAGAACGACCAGGCCAAGGCCCACCCGAGCACGCCCGAGCCACGTCAGGCGCCGCGCGAAGTCGCCAAGATAACCGTCGATCGCTGACATCATCCCACCGAAAGAGTGGACGAGGTTCCGATATTAGCGTGTTCGGGTGTCATAGCGTAGTTGGGACCTGGCCTCGCAGAATTGCGCCTCTTTTCGAGCAGAGGGATGCCCGATTCACAGCGGAGGAATGGTTCCGCACGCAGACGATATGACCTCAGGCGGACGGTTGGGCGTCAGCAGATGGCTGCGGGCTTCCGAAGCCCTGGCGGGCGTTCCCCAAAGAAAAACGACTACCGGGAGTTCCCGGGAGATGCTTACCGGGCAACACGAGCCAAGGATCGGCCTGTCTTCAAACCGGGGGCAAGTGAGACCGCACCCGACTACTCTCGAACCACAACCAATAGCGCATCGATATCGAGTGCTGCCATGGTCTTTGAGAACATCTCCGGGCGCAGGTCGCCCATCACGTTGATCATGACCGCCTCCACGCCGTCACTCGCAAAGAACATCAGGCCCTTGATCGAGGTCGGTGATGTTTTCATAAGGAGATGCAACCGCTCCGGTCCGTCCTGCACGAGCGCGACCGGCTCCCAGGAATCCTCCTGCAAGCGATCACTGATGCGTTCCATGCGGCCCGCAACCTTGTCCGCATCGCCATTGATTCGATAGACTTTGAAGCGAACGCCATCGAGGTTGCGCAGAACGCGCCCGTCTCCTCATCGCCTTCTTCAGTTAACCGCCGCGCGATACGCAGAATCGTCGGCCCGATCGACAGGTTGATTTTGCGGTCAACATCCCACAACCCCAGCGACCCGAAACGCGCGAACCCGTCATTGCCGCGCGGCGCCATGAGCCCAGCGGCGTGCC
>CAVOBC010000202.1:0-8549 GCA_963693635.1 Gammaproteobacteria bacterium
GCGGAATCGCTGGTTGGGCGCGAGGGGGGCACGATCGAGACCGGCCTCGCTGACGTCGATGCAAAAAAGATTCATGAAGGCATCGACGATGATGGCTTGCAACCAGGCGAGTTCGTCTACGTGCGCGTTCGTGATGACGGCACCGGCGTCGATCCGCGCAACATGGGCCAAATATTCGATCCGTTCTTTTCCGAGAAGAACCGGAGTCAGGGGCTGGATCTGTCGTCGCTGTCAGGCATCGTCCGGCAGCACGGTGGTTTCGTCGATATGCAGTCGACGCCGGGTCGGGGTTCGGTGTTCACCGCATTCCTGCCACCACTCCTGGTTGACGAGGACCGGGGCGAACCGGGCGTCGCGGGCCGGCAGGGCGAGACGATCCCCGGGGAAATCCTGCTTGCGGATGACGATGTTCGCATTCGTGAACTGATTGTTGATCTACTATCTGATTGGACGATCGTCGCCGTTGCAGATGGCCGCGAGGCTGCGGATCGGATGGAGCAGGACCCGTCGCAATTCCGCCTGGTGATTCTGGACTGCAACATGCCGCGGATGTCAGGCCCCGATGTCTATGCGCGACTTCGACAGGCGGACCGTGCGACACCTGTCATCCTGATGAGCGGCTATCACGAAGACCAGGTGTTGCGGGACATTACGAAGGACCCTAATGCGCGCTATCTGCAAAAGCCCTTCAACATCGAACTGCTGAAGTCATTGGTCGATGGCTTCGTGGGCGACGCACCCATCGCGGAAGGCGAGATCGGGGCGGCAGGGCTCGATCGCCCGGACCACCCCAACCCTCGGCGGGACAACATCATCCCATTTTTGTCAGACGGATCCTGAGTTGCTGACCATTGATCGGCTTGTCTTCAGCATCTCCGGAGTCAGCCGGAGAATCTGCCGCTGAGTGGCTGTCAGCCCAGTCCAGTATCGTGCGTTGCACCATCGACGTGCCAAGCGTCTCGTGCAGGATGTGGTCGCGGAACGCCTCCATCGCTTCGCCGAGTTCCGCGTCTGCGGCGTACTCGATTGCGACACGGTCGGCAACGTGCAGCCCGTCGCTTTTGCGCCGGCGCTGGATGCGATTGATGGCTTCACGCGCGAGTCCTTCGTTAATCAGCGCAGCGTCAAGTTCGCAGTCGAGTTCCAGCGAGATATAACTGTCTGACACGGCATCCGACCCTGGCCGTGCCTCTCGGAAGACCAGGATGTCATCGCTCGACAACGTCTCACCATCGATTTGCAGGGAACCGTTGTCGTGTAGCAGACGCAGTGCCTCGCTGTCGAGACGAGCGATGGACTGGGCGATCGATTTAAAGCGCTTGCCGAAGCGTTTGCCGAGAACCGGTGAATTCGGCTTTGCATAGAGCTTGATGTATCGGGCTTCGTCTGTCGTGTAGACAACTTCCTTAACGTTCAGTTCTGCCATGAGGTAGGCCTCAAGTCGGCTGATCTCAGTGAGCAGCGCTTCGTTCTGATGGATAACGGTCAGGCGACGCAAGGGCACCTTGGTCTTGATCTTCTCCTGGTTGCGCTTCTGCCTGCCGAGCAGAATGAGATGTTGCATGCGCTCGACCGCCTGCTCGAGCAGTGGCTGGGTCAACACCGGGGTCGGCACCGGATAGTCGGCCAGGTGGACCGACAGTGGCAGACCCTCGTCATACTGTCGCAGGGCCTGGTGCAACGATTCCGACAGGAAGGGCGTGAACGGGGCCATCGTGATCGTGAATTCGGTCAGGGTGGTTGCCAGCGTATGGAATGCTGCCTGCTTGTCTTCGTCCAGGCCGCTTGCCCAGAACCGTGATCGATTGAGACGGATATACCAGTTGGTCAGGTCCTCGATGAAGCCGAAGAGGCCGGGCACGACGTTGTAGAGTCGATAGCCTTCCATTTCCACGCCAATTTTGGCTTTCAGAGTCTGGAGCCGCGACAGAATCCAGGCGTCCATGATGTTGGTGCTGATCGCGGGCGTCGCCTGCGGCTTCCACCCATCGATGCCAGCGTACGTATCCAGAAACCGGAATGCGTTCAGCCACGGCAGGAGGACCCGCCGGACCATGTCCTTGACGCCATCGTCAGTGAACCGCTGCTCCTCGGCACGCACCAGTCCCGAGTTGATTAGATACAGTCTCACGGCGTCGGCGCCGTATTCCTCGAACAGGTCGTCGGGCGGTGTGTAATTGCGAAGGCTTTTGGACATCTTCTGGCCGTCTTCTGCGAGAACGATGCCGTTTACCACGACATTCTTGAATGGATGGGTTCCAAACAGCGCGGTGCCGAGCACGATCAGCGTGTAGAACCAGCCCCGGGTCTGGTCCAGGCCCTCGGCGATGTACTCGGCCGGAAAGCCTTTCTCGAACAACGCCTGATTCTCAAACGGATAGTGCAGTTGGGCATACGGCATCGAGCCTGATTCAAACCAGCAGTCGAGCACTTCGGGGATGCGGCGGTACATGCCGGGTTCGCCGTCTTTGACGAAGGTCAGGTCATCGACGTTCTCGCGATGTAGGTCGTCGATCCGGGAACCTGTCAATTCGTAAAGCTCGTCGATCGAGCCGATGCAATGCATGTTGCCGGACTGATCATTGATCCAGATGGGTAGCGGCGTTCCCCAATAACGATTCCGCGAGATTGCCCAGTCGATGGCACCTTCCAGCCAGTTGCCCATGCGGCCATCACGAAGATGTTCAGGAATCCAGTTGATGTTCCGGTTCACGTCGGTGAGTTGCGCGCGCAGCCTGGTTACCTCGACGTACCAGGAATCCACCGTACGATAGATAATCGGCGTGTTCGAGCGGGGACACATGGGGTAGCTGTGCTCGATCACCTCCTGCCGGTACAGACTGCCATCCTGTTTGAGGCGCGCAATGATCGGCTTGTCCGCCGCCTTCACGGCGAGGCCCGCGAAATCGGTGACCTCGTCGGTGAACTGGCCGCGCATGTCGACTGGACATGTGAATGCCTCGATGTTGGCAGACTTGAAGATGCGGTAGTCGTCCTCGCCGAACGCCGGCGCCTGGTGTACGACGCCGGTGCCGCTCTCGGTCGACACGTAATCGTCTTCCAGGATCTGGAAAGCACCTCGCGCCGCTTCGCCTGCAAAGTAGTCGAAGAGCGGCCGGTATTTGCGGCCGACCAGATCGGCACCCGGAAACGGATCGGAAACCGTGACTTCACGGTCGCGGCTGAAATCTTGCTGGCGCGCGGCGGCCACGATAACGGTTCGGCCGAGTTCGGCGTCTGTCACCCGCACGTAGTCGATGTCACAGCCGACACAGAGAGCGAGATTTGAGGGCAGCGTCCACGGGGTTGTCGTCCACGCTGCGATGTACTCGTCACTGTCTTCCAGTTTGAACATGACGGTGATCGCCGGGTCTTGCACGTCCTTGTAGTTGGAGCCTGCTTCGAAATTTGACAGAACGGTGCCGAGCGCAGTCGAAAACGGCACGACTTTCAGGCCACGGTAGATGAGGCCCTTGTCCCACAGTTGCTTGACCACCCACCAGACCGACTCCATGTACCAGGGTTCCATGGTCTTGTAGTCGTTCTTGAAGTCGACCCAGCGCCCGAGGCGCGTGATCGTCTTCTCCCACTCGGTCGTGTAGCGCTGAACGATCGCCCGACACTCGTCGTTGTAGCCTTTCACACCCAGCTTCGCGACTGCCTCCTGGGACGACATGCCAAGTGACTTGTCGATTTCGTGCTCGATCGGCAATCCGTGGCAGTCCCAACCGAAGCGTCGCTGCACGTGAAAGCCTTTCATGGTGAAGTACCGCGGCACAACGTCTTTCAAGGTGGATGCGACCAGGTGCCCGTGGTGCGGTAGACCTGTGGCAAAAGGCGGGCCGTCGTAGAAAATGTACGGTGCGCCGTTACTGGTTTGTTGCAGCGTTTTTTGAAAGACGTCGTGCTCGTTCCAGTATTCAAGCACCTCGTGCTCGGCATCGACGAATGAGAATTTTTCGTTCCCAGGTTCCAACTTCACGTGTGTCACCAATAGTTGTGGAAGTTTGTGGCACGTGCCCTGACCTGCGGCGCGCGTTTCGGTTTGATTGCTTCACATTGGACCTGCGAACGGTTGCAGGCGGTCACACTCACAAGGCCGGGAAGCGGTCACCTTTCAATAAGAGCAAAGGTCAGTAAAAGCGAAGGTCAGTAAAAGCAAAGGTCAGTAAAAGCAAAGGATTAATACAAGCAAAGGGTCGGTAGAAACAAAGGGTCAGTAGAAACAACGATGAGCAAGGGAAAAGGTAAGCAGACGCAAAAAACCCGCCTACTGGCGGGTTTTTTCGATGAATCGTTTGACTCTCGTGGCGTTCAGCCCACCGCACTATGCGCAACAACGGCGCAAATGATTGTGCGAATAATTATGCCGATAGGTGTGAACAGATTCATGCGGCCGAGCTTGGTGCAAGCACAGATTGATGTCAAGTTACCGGGGGGCTGCGGTGTCGATGACCTTGCTGATAGAGGTCACAAGCAACTCGTGCTCAAGCGGCAGCATCCGCGCGGCCAGCGTCTCGGGTGTGTCATGCGCCAGGACCGGAATCGGCAACTGCGCGATCGTTGGCCCGGTATCGTACTCCGCGGTGACGTAATGGACGGTAATCCCGGTTTCGGAGTCGCCCCCTTCGATCACCGCCCGGTGCACGTGCATGCCATACATGCCCTGGCCGCCGTGTTTGGGCAGGAGGGCGGGGTGCGTGTTGATGATGACGGGAAAGCGCTTGCGCGTTACCGGGCCGACTTTCTTCATGTAGCCAGCTGTAACAACGATCTGGACGTCGTGCGTGGCCAGCGTCTCGGCAACGGCGACATCGAGTGCGCCGTCCCAATGATGCGTCTTGCCCGACAGGTGACAAGTCGGAATGTCGGCGGCTGCCGCGCGTGCTATCGCGCCAGACTGACTGTTGTTGCTGATGACAACTGTGACCCTGGCAGGTAGCGCACCGCGCTTGCAGGCATCCATGATCGCCTGAAGATTGGTACCCGTGTGCGACGCAAGGACGCCAATGTTGACCGGGCGGGCATCAGACACCGAACTGGTCTCGCAGCAGGTTCTTCTGAACTTTCCCCATGGCGTTGCGAGGCAGTTCATCAACAAAATATACGCGCTTGGCGACTTTGAAGTTAGCCAGTGTTCGCTTCAGGTGGTCGATGATGGCCGTATCTGTCAGCGCGTCATCCCGGCGGACGACGACGGCCGTGACCGCCTCGCCGAAATCGGGATGGGGCACACCAATCACGGCCGACTCCACCACGCCTTCGACGTCGTCGATGACACTCTCGATCTCCTTCGGATAGACGTTAAGTCCGCCGCTGATGATCAGATCCTTGCTTCGGCCGACAATAGAGACATAGCCGTCGGCATCGAGGGTGGCCAGATCGCCGGTCACGAAGTAGCCGTCATCCGTGAATTCATCGCGCGTCTTCTCCGGCAGTCGCCAGTAACCTTTGAAGACATTTGCACCGCGGACCTCAAGACTGCCGGTCGCCCCCGATGCGGCCGGAGCACCCACATCGTCGACGATGCGCCCGTCGACCCCCGGGAGCATGGGGCCGACGGTGCCGGCTTTGCGCTCATCATTTAACGGGTTAGACGTGTTCATGCCGGTCTCGGTCATGCCATACCGTTCAACAATCGTATGGCCCGTACGTTCATGAAACTCATCGAACGTGGTGCTCAGGAGGGGTGCTGAGCCGCTTGTGAAGAGGCGCATGCTACGACATTGTTCCGATGTTAATCCGGGATTGGCAAGGAGGCGCGTGTAATTCGTCGGTACGCCCATGTAGACCGTTGCGGCCGGCAGCAAGCCGATCACCTCATCGGGGTCGAACTTCGCAAGAAAGACAATCGGGCTGCTGTTGCGCACCGGAATGTTGGTGCCGACGAACAGCCCGTGCACGTGAAAGACGGGCAGCGCGTGCAGCATGACATCGTCCTTCTGCCAGCCCCACGCGGCGTGCAGAACGTCGGTGTTCGACGCGAGGTTGCCGTGGCTGATCATCGCACCCTTCGGCTTGCCGGTTGTCCCGGAGGTGTAGAGAATCGCGGCGACCGTGTCGTCATCGCAGTCGTAAGCGTCGCCATTGGCACCCGTGCCAGCGCCTGCAAGGGTGAGGTCAGTGATCGAGCCGGTGCCCAGGGCATCGAGGGTTCGCACGTTGCAGAGACGGGCGAAGAACGCTTCCCGGGATGGGTCGCAAACAATCAGGGAGGGTTCGGCGTCGGCTACGAAGTACTCAAGTTCCTGGTCCTGGTACGCTGTGTTGAGGGGTAAAAAAATGAGCCCGGCGCGCAGGCAGGCGAAGTAGATGAACAGAAACTCGGCGCTCTTCTCCGTTTGGATGATCACGCGATCACCCGGAGCGAGACCTGCGCTCGCAAAGCCGTGTGCGTAAGCCGCGCAGCGCGCATCGAGGTCGCCGTACGTATACAGGTCGTTGCCGGAGGCGTCTCGCAGGAATGTTGTGCTGTGGTCGAAGTGCTGTGAAAAGTGCGAATAGACGTTCATGCGTGCGCTTCGTTTGAGGGATTGTCTTGGATCTGTCGAGGGGACACTGCGGGGCGCCCGTTTGTCCGCTATGCGCGTACCGTACGCGACATACGCGGCAATGATGCCGCCGCGAGGTACCTAAAACACGCGTCTCAGCCGCAGATAGAACGAGTCCTGACTGTCATCTGTGCGCCCGTAGCCAAAATACACGGGTCCAAATGGGGTGTCCATGCCGACGGTGATTGCTGCGGTGGAGCGACGGTCGGACCAGTCTCGCCCGCGTGACGCTTCCCAGACATGGCCCGTTTCCAGACTGAAGCCGACGTAAACGGGGAGATGGACCGGGAAGATGCTGTCGCTGTCCATCCTGTGCAGATAGGTGAGTTTCGCATAGGCGAGATTATTTCCCACGAGCGCCTGGCGGCCGGAGACGTCGCCGATCGTGCGGACATAGTCGCGCCGGAATATCAGTGAATGTGCGCCGATGGGAATCGCATTAACCGCCTCGACGCTCAACTGCTCAAAGTTCGCAGCGCCGTGGGTTGCGGGGTTCACGTCGCGGTACTGAATTGAGGTCAGAAAGCCTCGATTGGGAAAGTATAGATTGTCCAGCGTATCGACCTTGAAGTCGACGTAATGGATATTGTCCTTGAAGTAGATGGTGGGGGTGTCGATGCCAACGATCTCATCGATGTCACCGCGATGTTGTTCAAGCCCAACCGCGAGGGAGGCGACGTTGCCGAGCTTGGTCCCGATCGATGCACCGACCTGAAGACTGTCGATATTGAAGTGGCTCACGATGTCACGGCCTTCGACGAGGTTCTGTGCTTGCCGCCGAAAATCGATGTACGGTTCTGCGACGAAGATCTGGCGGTAGTCGATCGGCAGATACAGCTCGGTCCTTGCCAATGGATCCTGGCCGATCTGAACGATTGTGAACCACTCGGCGCCATTGTCAGAGATCGCCGATTTGCGAAAATTCGCGCCCAGGTTGTAGCCACTCTCGACGCCGTTGTCGGTGAAGATCTCAAAGTTCACGCCGAGCTGGTCTGTGCCCCAGGACTTGCCGATGGTCGAGACGACGAGCGTTTGGCCGTCCAGTCGATAGTTGATCCGCTCGAAATACTCGTTTCCGTATAGGGTCTGCAGGTCTGCTTCAAGTTGGTCCCGATCAAACGGTTCGTCAACGGCCTGGCGCAGGCGCGAGGCAATGAGGCGATCGGAAATGGCTGACTCGTCCTCGAGCCGGATGTCGGTAATGACAGGAGGCTCGAAACCACTCATTTTTACGATTTCCTTCTGGCGGCCAAGGGACAGATGGGCGAGGTCAAACTGATGACGCTGTACGGCGTGGTAGCCGCGCGAAATCGCGGTGGCTGTGTGAGCGAAATCGGCAGTCCGGATGTCCTTCAGATTTGGCTGGATGAGTATGTCGTCGTCGGTCAACAGCTCAAGCTGCTTCTTGATCTGATTGAATGTCAGAAGGGTGGTCAACTGCTCGATGATCGGCACGACCGGATCGAGTCCACCGGCGTTTTAGAGCGGCGTTGCAATGTCGATTGCGATCACGAGATGGACGCCCATCTGTCGGGCGACGTCAATGGGCAGGTTGTTGGCGATGCCACCATCGACCAGCAACCGTCCGTCGAGCTCAACCGGGGCATAGAGGCCGGGGACCGACATGCTCGCCCGAACCGCGAGAACGAGCGAACCGCTGCCCAGCACCACCGTCGCCCCGGTTGCGAGATCACTGACAACAGCCGTGAATGGAATCGAGAGTTTGCTGAAATCGGTGATGTGACTGACATGGACAAATTGGCGTTGCAGCATCAATTGCAGGTTTTGACCCTGGAGCACGCCCTTCGGCAGGCTGACAACACCGCCTTTGAAAGTGGCCTGCGCGTTGATCAGTCGATCCCGGGTTTCCTGTTTGCGCCGGATGGAGAGGTTCTCGCGGGATGGCTGGTCGTTAAATGCCTACTCCAGTCGAGGTTGAGCGCTATCTCCTCGAGTTCGTCTGGCGTTTTGCCGGAGGCGTAGAGCGCACCGATGATG
>CAVOBC010000203.1:0-8521 GCA_963693635.1 Gammaproteobacteria bacterium
GGCGGACACCAGATCGGCTGCGGTATCCATGTGCTCCTCGAAATCTTCGATAGCGAATTCCTCGAACTCCGGCAAGCTTGGCAGCGCCGACATGAGGTGAGAGATCCGTTCGCGTGACTCGTGGAACGCATCACTCTCTTCGATGTCCGACGAGTCGAGTAGTTCGGTGACAAAGCCCGCTAGGGACATGTCGTTGGCGGTGCCCTCGAGCATCTTCAGGTTCCCGAAGTGGGGTACGGATCGAACCGCGCCGTCGAAGTCGTGGGGTATAAAGTAGCCCTCTTCGTGCTCGATCAGGAATTTGCTGTTCAGCAGAAGGTTCACGAGGAAGATGCTCGACCGGATATTGAGTTCGGTCTCGCCGGTCAGCGTGGTGCCAAATTCATCTTGCGTAAACGACGCTGTAATGCCGCGCGCGAGACGGTCACGCGCCCGTTTGTACGGTGGTGATGGGAACAGGTTTTCGGCTGGGTTGCCGATGATCAGGTCACGGTATCCGGCATCGGTCTCTGGATAGATGTCGAGCAGGATGTCCCGGAGCGGCAGATCAATACCTGCCGCCAATTTGGCCTGTAGTTTTACTTCGATCGACTCGGAAGCGAACTGGGCATAGAAGGCTGTTCCTTCGGCGATGGTTCTCACTGCGGTACCCGGATCTTCCGCCAGCCTCAGGCCGAGAATGCGGGCAATTTGGGACGCTTCGACGGCGCTGCCCTGGCCGACTGGAATGTGCCGGTCCGTGTAGATCGGCAGTCCTTCGGACGAGAGGTTGACGATTTCCTGCACCCATTCGAAGTTGTCTGCGACAACGGCTGCAAGCTGTTTGATGCGAACGCGTGTGTTTACGTTTTTGAGGACAAATTCCTGCAATTGGCGCGACACCAACGGGTTTTCCTCCACGCGTCGCAGTAGCTCATGGAAAAGCCGCAGGCGATCGAGCTTTTCGAAATCGGACTGGCCGCGCGCGGGATTGTCGAGGATAGCGTCGATGGTCGATTGATCGAGGCCTGCTAGTTTGTCAGCGACTTCCTCGTCGATTGTGCGGGCGTCGGCGAACAACCCGCCGAGGGTGCCCTCTCCAATGCGGAAGTACCGCAGGTTGCGTTGTCCGAAGGCACGTTTGCCAGGGAGCAGTCCATCAGGGATGTGCGACGGCGTCTGCATCGACGTGACGATGGCGAGTGTTCCGGTCGTGGGATCCTCCGCGACAACAACAGAGAAGCCCATAGCCAGGAAGAATTTCTGCAGGGATTCTCGACGAATGTTCCCTGTCTTCTCGTCCGCAGCGGAGGCAGCATCGGCCGATGCAAAGCCTTCGTCACCGAGATCGTCAACTTCCTCGGTCAGCGTGTCACTGAGATTGCGCTCAAGCTTGGCGAGCAGGCCTTCGCTCTCGCTGTCGAGGCTGTCTGAGGCATCGGATTCCTGCTTGATCTCGTCGGCGTTCAGGATGTTGTCGTCACGGAGTTCACGGGTTTCTACCGCTGTCAGTTCTTCCTCGCGCTCAATAGTCTCTTCGAGGTCGATCAGTTCCTCCTCGGTGAGGTCTACTTCAAAGTCGTCCTCGATTGAGTCAATCACGTCTCTCGCGGTCTGGCCTTCGGGGATCTCGAGTGTGGTCCCGTCTGCCTCGGCGAGGACAGCGAAGATCTCCGCAGCGACGTCGGCGAGCACCGTTTTCTTCAGGGACGCAATTGATTCATCACTGAGGCCGAGCTCACGGAGGTCATCGACCGCATCGCTGACCTTGTCGAGCACCTTCTTGACGATCTGATGAATAATCGGATTGACCCTGATGGTTTCAGCGCTTGAAGGATCAGCGATCGTTTGGAAGGCGAGGGCCTTGCGTTCACCCGCGGCGTTGATGCTGACGATAAGTGCGTTCACCTGCAGCTGGCCGAGCCCCTGGAGGGCGGAGAGGATGGCGTCATCTGTTGCCCCTGCCGCCGTGTGTCCGTTAGCGATCAGCCAGGCCTCGACGTCGCTGGCGCGCACGTCATAGGTGCCGTCCGCTCGAGTTTTGATGGTCGCAATCGGATCTGTGCGCTCCAGATCGGAGAGCAGATACAGGGATATGATCGCGGGGGTTGGCGTGAGTTCGTCCTGGGTTACGTTCTCGTCGGTGGAGTCATCGCCTGCCGTTTTTGCATACGGGGATGCCTCCGATTCCTCGTCGGGGAATGTCGTCACTTCACCGCTCATCGCGATGGCCGAGTCGACGACGACCGATCGGACGGCGACGCTCGTGGATCCTCGCGTGTTGCCGTTGGCGTCTTTTAAGCGCAGGAATACCCGGTGGTTGCCTGGATCGAACGGAATCTCGCCGGTTGCGGTGACGAAGACCGCGAAGGTTGGTGTCTCGCCGCCGCCGATGGTCACCGAGACCGGCTCGGAGGATGCGACAACGGGATTGATGCAAGCGGACGTCAATGGATCTGTTTGACACAGCAGAAACCCGATTGGCAGATCGGCGCCTGCAACGTCAGCGGTGACATCGACGGTGCCGGATGCACCGAGGTTCACGGTCGCAACCGAGAACACTCCGATGTTGGAGTCATCGGGCACATCGACAATCCCAAGGTTCGCTGCGGCGAGCGCGACCAGGTCCGGTATCGGATCGGTTGCTGCGGTCAGCAGCAGCGTATTTAGCCCTGTGATCGAGGACGCAGGGTCCGTGTTTTCGCAGTCGAACGAGATTGCGACGTCGACGGACTCGAATTCAGAATTCGGCGTGATGGCAAACACGAAGGACTGACTGGCACCGGGTGCAACATCAATGGGCGTGTTGGCGGTTCCGGTGGTCAGGTTCGTCGCGGGGTCGGTGGTTTGGTAGGTGAACGAGGCGTCGATCACCGTCCCCAGATTCAGTCCGCATCCGATGGCGGTCTCGGTACCGGCATTGATGATGGTGCCGAATGCCGTCGCGGTCGCGTCGACCTGAACCGCACGGCTCGACGGCAAGGTCGCACTGACGATGGTTGCGAGCGAATAAGAGGAAAAGAAAGTAAGGGTGAACGTCAACAAAGCAGCTGACGACCGGACAATCTTCATTACGCCTCTCCATAGGTGAATAGTTCTTTCATAGTAGCCGATGTTCATGTTAGCCACTACTCGCTTACCGAGCCACGCCGGCGGGCCGCTCGTCACGGTCCCGACAAACTCTTGGCCAGGGACGCCTGAAAAGTTGGCATAACCGTCGAGCAGCGCGAGGTCCGCCGCAGATGCCGGCGCGCGTGACCTGCACCACTGCCTCGTCCTTCGCGGCGACGGGCGTTTCGACGTTCGCGACTACCATGCGACCGTCAATGAGGTGCAATACGCGCATCTCGTCATCTCATCTGCAGGTGAGCGGCCCATCATAGCGGAAGGCTCGCACGTACAAGGCGGAGAGGGATGACTCGCGATCTTGCGACCTTGTCCCTACCAGTAACCTGCCTGCAGCTTGGGCGAGTAAGCGCGCATAGCGCATAATGCGCGATCCTTAAAAGCGGATACCAACAGCAGCCTTCATCGGGCCTGCAAAAGGAGCTAACGGCGTGCGTGAAGAGCGAAGACGGTCGTACCTGGCTGCCCTTGGGATCGACGTCTGGGTACGGCGGTCGAAGGAAACCGGCGATGAATCTGCAGCCGCTGTGGCTGCATTACCGGATACTCTCCAACAGCCCCATGTTGAAAGCACAGGCGTCGCGGCCCACGACCCCCACGTGCGGACCCCGGAGTCGGACGCTGCCGGGCTGAACCTCGTGTTTGTTCAGTACAGCGAACTGACCGTTGTTGCCAGCTTACCGTCGGATGCGGCAGCCATGCCGTCAGACCTTCAACAACTCATCGATGACCTTGCGCAGGCAGCGGGTGAAGACCGCAGACGGCGCCGTCTCACTAATCTTCGACCGCATCCGGATCGCCCGTTTGCGGGCGATCTCGCGGCGCACGTGGCGGATCTCGGCTGTCAGCGCATGCTGGTCCTCGATGACGATCTGTCTGCGCTCATGCCTGCTAACGTGTCAACGTTCATGATCCCCTCGCAGAACAAAGTGTATGCAGAGCCGGCGACGAAACGGGAGATCTGGGGCCGGCTGCAGCAGTGGATGGCACCTCAGGACTGAGTCTGCGGTGGCGCGTCCGGGCGAATTCAGCCAAAATTAGAAATCCAACTGATCTTCCCATCTTGACCCGAGCTCATCATGTCCCGAGTTCCTGCGCCTGCTGAGTTTCGGCGGATGACCACCGATGACTTACCCAACGTACTCAAGAATGAGCGCCGCGCGTACTCGCATCCGTGGACTGATGGCATTTTCGGCGACTGCCTGAAATCCGGGTATGACTGTTGGTTGCTCGAATCTGACGGACGCGTCGTCGGGCACGGCATCCTGTCGGTGGCGGCGGATGAGTCGCACCTGCTCAACGTTTGTGTCAATCCGAACCACCAGGGCCAGGGCCTCGGGCGGCGACTGGTTGAGTACATGCTGGATCGTGCGACCAGGCTCGCGGCACGTAGCATCTTCCTCGAAGTCAGGCCGTCGAATCTCACGGCCTTCAAGCTTTATGAATCGCTCGGTTTCAATGAAGTCGGGGTTCGAAAGGACTACTATCCCGCCTTCGTTGGCCGTGAGGACGCCCTCGTTCTTGCCAAGGAACTGTTTGACGGGATCGGCCAGTCCGATCTCGACGAATCAACCAGTGTTCCCGACGAAGCATCCCATCCCTGACAAGATCTAAATCATGAGTCTGCAAGAGCAGGTCGGCCGTCGCCGCACCTTCGCGATCATTTCGCACCCGGATGCCGGAAAGACAACGGTCACTGAAAAGCTGTTGCTGTTCGGTCGCGCGATCGTGCTGGCCGGCACGGTCAAGTCCCGCAAATCCGATCGGTACGCGACATCGGACTGGATGGAGATGGAGAAACAGCGGGGAATTTCGGTCACAACTTCCGTGATGCAGTTTCCGTATCGCGATCGCACGGTGAACCTGCTCGACACGCCCGGCCACGAGGACTTCTCGGAAGATACCTATCGTACGCTGACAGCCGTTGACTCGGTACTGATGGTGCTCGATGGCGCGAAGGGTGTGGAAGACCGAACGATTAAGCTGATGGAAGTATGCCGCCTGCGCGACACACCTATTCTTACGTTCATCAACAAGCTCGACCGCGAGACCCGCGACCCGATTGATCTGTTGGATGAGGTCGAGAATATTCTCGGCATCAAGTGTTCCCCGGTCACCTGGCCCATTGGTGCTGGTAGCCGTTTTCGTGGGGTCTACCATCTGCATCGGGACGAGATCGTGCTCTACAACGGCGAGCGAGACGAGGGTATCCCCGAGTATCGCCGCATTGCGGGCCTCGCGAGCGATGAGGCGCGCGGGGTGTTTGGCGACGAACTCGACGATCTTGCCGGTGAGATTGAGCTGATTCGTGGGGCGAGTCACGACTTCGACCTGGATGAGTATCTGGCGGGCAAGTTGACGCCGGTTTTCTTCGGGACGGCTCTTAGAAATTTCGGGGTCATGGAAATGCTGGATGGCTTCGTAGATTTCGCGCCGCCGCCCTTGCCGCGGGAAGCGACGGACCGGATCGTTGACCCAACGGACGAGGCGTTCTCTGGTTTCATCTTCAAGATTCAGGCGAACATGGACCCGAAGCATCGGGACCGAATTGCGTTTATGCGGGTTTGCTCCGGTCGTTATGAACCCGGCATGAAAATGCAGCATGTGCGCATCGGTAAAGGCGTGCGCGTCAGTGATGCGGTGACGTTCCTGGCGGGCGAGCGCGCTGCGACCGAAGAGGCGTACTCAGGTGACATCATTGGCCTGCACAATCACGGTACGATCCAGATCGGCGACACGTTCACCGCCGGTCCGAATTACCGGTATCTGGGCGTCCCGCACTTTGCACCGGAGCTATTTCGGCGCGTACGGCTACTTGACCCGTTGAAGAGCAAACAGTTGCGCGCAGGGCTAACGCAACTGTCAGAAGAAGGTGCGACCCAGGTCTTCATGCCGTTGACAAATAACGATCTTATTCTGGGTGCGGTGGGCACTCTTCAGTTTGATGTCGTCGTATTTCGTCTGCGTGACGAGTACAAGGTTGAGTGCTCGTACGAGGCGGTCAACGTCAACACAGCGCGTTGGGTTGCATCTGACGACGAGCGCAAACTCGGTGAGTTCCGGCGCAAGGCAGACCAGAATCTAGCGCTTGATGGGGGCGGTCATCTGACCTATCTCGCACCGACCCGCGTGAATTTGTCGCTTACGGAAGATCGCTGGCCAGAAGTTGAGTTTCGCTCGACACGCGAGATCTGACGCCCACGCGACTTAGCTAGTTCCTGTCCCAGAACGCCGTTCTGGGCGGGCACTGGCGTGCGGTGCAGGGATGCAGCGCCATTTTCCACAGGCCTCTTTTCTGCAAGCCTCTTTCTGCAAGATCATGCGAGGTTTGCTTGCAAACCGACTCCCAGGAATTGTCAGGATGGCAATTTTTGGACAAGAACTAGCTAAAATCTTCGTACGGATCGGCGATATCGAGGCTGATATCTTTCCGATGTCCCGGGATCGCGATGTGATGAGCGTCGATGGTGAGTTCGCTACCGTCGACGACGTTCTCGCCGAACCGATAGATCAGCTCCGTCTCGCCTGCAATCGTTTGCTCATCGTATTTTTCGGTCGCCGCTGCAACGGTCTCGTTGCGGGTCGCGTGAACTGACATCGCGGCGGCGCCGTGTTTGCGGGCGAGCATGTCCCGCGTGACCGTCGGCGACAGAATCGCTGCCGTCGCGTTGTTGCCGCCAAACCCCTTGGCGTTAACGAAGACCGCATCGACCGAACGAGGATCAACTTCCTTGTGTTTCATCAAGAGGTCGATGTGTGAGTGATGCACGTCGGATGCAACGTGATCGATGGTGTTGATACTGGGGATGATGCCGTCAGCCCAAACGCCAAGGGACGTGACGAGTTGATCGCCGGCGGCGGTCGCGAGGGTGTGGCCAAGATAGGATTTGATGGCCGTGACGGGCCAAGCCGAGATGCCAAAGTGCCTGGCAAGCTCATTGATGATGTGTGATTCGGTCACGCGGTTCTGCGGCGTGCCCGTCCCATGTGCCTGAACGTAGGTTCGATGTTTGAGGCTGTCTTCGCCGAGCATTGATCGAACGAGACCGGCCGCCTTGCCCATCGTGACGTAATTGCCGATGCCGGGACCGGGTATCGATTTCTTGAATCCGTCGGCGTTGATGAAGACATCTGCGACCGCGCCGTAGATGTTCGCGCCGGTCTCCAGTGCCAGTTCGTCGTCGAACAGGACAACAAACTGCGCGCCTTCGGCGAGGGTGAAGCCGCAGTTGTCAGAAAATGGCCGGCACGCACGCTGATGATCCGCCGCGTTCGCGCCATCAAGGTCTGCGAGGGCGGCGTCTTCTGCGAGCGCTCCCATCGTTCGATAGCCGTCCATCACCTCTGGCGTTAGCGGTGCCTCGCTCGACCCGACAATGACCACACGGCATTTGCCGGAACGGATGTCGTCGATGCCTTGTCGCAGGTTGTAAAGAAACGTCGCACAAGCGCCGATATTTGCGCCGGTGTTGCCGACGCTGCCAAGCACATAGGCGTTAATGAAGTCCGCAGTCATCTCGGCGAGGCCGAGCGGGAGGTTTCTTGCAGAAACGCGTTTGCCGAGGAGCGATGCCTGCAGCATGCCACCGTGACCGTTGGTATCGAGTTGCCCCATCGCACTACTTGCGTATACCGACATTTGATCGCCAGCGATGTGGTTGCGCACATCTTCCCAATCCATGCCGAGTGAGAGGAGTGCATCTGACGCTCCGTAGACGGTCAGTTGCAGACCACGGGGATGCTGACGGGACTGATAGAGAGTCTCTGGCTCGAAACCGGTCGGCAACTGGCCGGCGGAGTTGACGGTGGACGCATTTTGTTCGGCGATCATCACGTCCATCGCATCGACCACGGTCACCCTGACGTGGTCGCCATCGGCTGGTTCAACCTGCCAGCCCGCAGGAATCGTTGGCGGCAGTTGCTTTCGCCGCAGGGTAAAGGCGATTGGCTGGGCGTCCGCCGCACTCAACTTCAGTGCTCGGTGCGACCGAATGGCAGATGGGTCAAACAGGTTTGTCTCGAGTCTGCGTACCAACGTGTGCTCCAGAATCCAGGAGCGGTCTGGTGCGGCCGGGTCCTTACCCATCAGCGCAGCGAGCGCACGGTAAGTCGGCTCCGCTTTGGCATCGGGCAGCGCATCGATGACGAGGCGTCGATAGGCATGGTGTGCAGACGAGCGTCCGGCGGGGTTTACGCCGCCGAACCCTACGATGACCGGTAGTCGAGACAAGTCATGCTCCGGACGAAGGATGGTGGTTGATGAAGATCTGGGGTAAGTGTCGAATACCTCGGTGCCCCTTATGTCGGTGTCAGAGTCGGTGTCGGTGCCTGTGTTGGTGTCGGGTGCCTGTGTAATGTTTCGATGCTGGCGTCGCGGCACCGCACACCTGAACTCAGATCATTTCGATCGCAACGG
>CAVOBC010000204.1:0-8513 GCA_963693635.1 Gammaproteobacteria bacterium
CTCGCCAACCAGGTCGCAGAACGGATCTATGTGTTGGATATCGCCTCGTACGGCCGCTACGACGAGGTCGTCGACGTCCTCGAGTCGATCGATGCCGTGCGGGCCGCAGAGCTTTATGTCCTGATGCGGCCTCTGATGCAGGACGCGTACAAGGAACTCGGTTACGGCCAGCGCAACTTTGACAAGGTTTTGTTCCAATCGATCGGCCAGTTGCTCGAGACGCCACTCCTGACGCAACCCATCAAACTGTCACGTCCTGTGGTGATGTACGAATTTGCCGACTCTCGGCTCGAGGCCCTCAGCCCCGCACAGAAGCAGCTGATTCGAATGGGCCCTGACAATACGCAGCGTCTGCAGGTAAAACTCGGCGAGCTTGCCCGGGAACTGCGGGCAATCCTGCCTGAGAACTGAGTTGCCGCCGTGCCAGGTCCAAGCCCTGGCGAACGGCCAACATTTGAACGCATTTGAACGCATCATGACGTCATCGAGGATCCGAGCATGACCACCAACAACCTACCACTGTCTTCGCTCACCGTGCTTGACCTGACCCTTGCCCGCGCTGGCCCGACAGCCGTCAGGCTGTTGGCCGATTGGGGTGCAAACGTCATTCGGATCGAGCCGCCACCGCAGGGCGATGGCGATGTGACGGGCGGACGGCACAATCCAGATTCCCAGAATCTGCACCGGAACAAGCGCAGCATCGCCATCAACCTCAAGACCGAAGCGGGCCATGACCTCTTTATGAGGATGGCAACCAAGGCAGACATCATCGTTGAGAACTTCCGGATGGAAGTTAAATATCGGCTCGGCGTCGACTACGAGTCGGTCAAGAAAATAAACCCTGCCATCATTTACGCGAGTATCTCGGGCTTCGGTCAGACCGGACCGTACAGCAAGCGTCCGGGAGTTGATCAGATTGTGCAGGGCACGAGTGGGCTCATGTCGATCACGGGCGAACCGGGGGGTGGCCCCATGCGCGTGGGCATCGCGATCAGCGATACGTCAGCAGGCATGTTCCTCGGCCAGGGTATCCTGCTCGCACTGATACATCGCCAGCAGACCGGCGAAGGCCAATGGGTGCATACATCGCTCCTGGAAGCGATGCTGTGCAAGATCGATTTCCAGGGTGCCCGGTACACGATGTCAGGTGACATCCCTGACCAACAGGGCAACAATCATCCGACCAATTCGCCAATGGGTGTCTTTGACGCGGAGGACGGACAGATCAATCTGGCGGCGAGCACCAACAAGATGTTCCGCAGTTTCTGCCAGGCGATGCAGGCCGATGATTTGGCGGCGGACGATCGCTTCAAGGGGCCGGGCGGCCGCGTCGAGCATCGTCATGAGTTGTGGCAGGCCATGAATGACATCACCAGCAGCCGCGCCACTGAAGAGTTGGTCGACAAGCTAAACGAAGCAGGATGTCCCTGTGGACCGATTTACAACATCGGTCAGGCTTTCGAAGACCCGCAAGCGAAGCATCTCAAAATGGCGACACCCGTTGAGCACAAAGAACTGGGCGAGTTCGACCTTATTCGCTCGCCGATCAACATGTCCGCATTTTCAGCACGCGAACGCTTTGAACGCGCCGGGCCCGAACTCGGTGAGCATACGGCCGAGATTCTGGACGAGATGGGTTTCACGAGCGCCGAGATCGAGGGTCTGGCTACCGCCGGCGCTATCTAGCGAGCGGGCCGAGGCCCGAGACTCTGAAAAAGAGCAGGAAAGCACCTTTTTGGCACCCTGATAGGAGCCGGCTTAAGTCATCTGCCGGCCCACTGCGGAAACGGGAGAAACATGGAATTGTCCGTAGATGAAATGCAGCCCTACGAGACGCAGCTGGTTGACAGGATGCTGCAGCTCTATCTGCACGACATGGCCGAATGGTTCAAGTTTAATATCATGGACGACGGGCGTTACGGCGATCTGCTATCAACGCATCTTGCGGCGAATCAGCCGGTCTACGTCGCTCGCGTTGACGGCACCCCCGCGGGCTTCGCGCTCGTTTCGACCGATACTGACGAGTTGCGAAACGTGGACGACGACGTCAACGCTATCGACGTGGACTCTATCGAAGTGGGCTCCGTCGAAGTGGACTCTATCGACGTGGACATGGAAGAGTTTTTCCTGATGCGGGCGTTCCGCCACCGGCGGATCGGGGAGGCCTTCGCGTCACAGGTGTGGGCGGATGCGCCGGGGCGGTGGGTGGTCCGGGTTTTCACCGGCAATGAGCCCGCCGTGCCGTTTTGGCGCCGCGCGGTCGCCGAATATGCACATTCCTTCAGTGAGGAGCGCCGAATGGATTTTGCTAACAACGAGAAAGCCGAGTGGATCTGGTTCCGCTTCGACAATCGTCTCGTTTGAACCGCGTGTGAGACCTGGACCAGCGGAAGCTCTGGCAATCCTTCATAGAAACTAAAGCAATATGCTGTGCTAGAGTTCCCTGCGCGACAGCGCGGTAATCCGGTTTCCATGAGATTGCTGCTACAGGTTGAACAGCTTAACAGCGTTGACGCCCATAACAGCCTCGCGCCGCGTGTCACTCAGACCGGCAACGGATTCCCTGATCAGATTCGGGGCCTCGAGCGTTGAATCGATGTGCGGATAATCTGATCCCCACAAGATCTTGTCTTCCCCAACCAGATCCAACATGGCGTCAATGGTGCGTTCTTCCGGCTCCGCCACAAAATAGCAGTTGCGCTTGATGTAGTCGCTCGGCTTCATCTCGAGCGGCGTCGCCGACAGATTACCGAAGAAATTGTGCTTCTCGTCCAGCCGGTCCATCAGGTAAGCCGCATAACCGCAGCCCGCCTCAACACTCGCCACCTTCAGTGACGGGAACCGATCAAACAATCCATCGAGAACAAGCGTCGCGAGCGCCGGCATGAGCTGGCCGGTTGCACCGAGGCCAAACGTAAACGTTGCACCGGGCCCCGTGGCACCCCACGAACTGAAAGCCGCACCCGTGAAGCGCACGATGACATGCAGACACCCAGGCACGCGGGCTTCAGCACACAGCGACCAGATGGGATCGAATGCTGGCTGACCGGGACGCTTGTCACCGACGACCTCGGGTGGTACAAAAACGCCCTTGAATCCAAGCTTGAGGCAATGCGCCAACTCGGTCGCAGCCGCATCGACGTCATGCCAGTTGATAACAGCAATCGGCACCACACGATCCCAGACAGCGCTGAAAACCTCCGCTTGCCAGCGATTGTACGCACGGCAATACGCAGAACTGAGTTCAACGTCCTCGACGGGGAACGGCAGGATGCCAATCGTCGGAAAGAGAACACCTTTGTCGACCTGCCACTCGTCCAAGAGCTGCGCACGCTCGTGCGGCAGATAGCTCGCGGGCGGACAACCGTCGATGTACTTGAGTGGTGAGGCAAAAAGCGCGCGCCGGTCGATATGGGCGCCGCCGAGCGCCGCAAGCCGGCCGCTGAGGACCGGCTTCTCGCCAATGATCAGCGTCTCCACATCGTCTTTAGTCTCAATTCGAATGGCGCGGGGACGGAATTCCGGCTCGAGGTATTTTTCCCAGAGGTCTGCGGGCTCCATGACGTGTGAGTCACAATCAACAACGGGTTGGGTCAATGTCATCGCTCCGAAAGAGCCGCAGCCTGTGCGCGCTTCAGGGGTTTGAGCAGGTAGTCGAGGACGGTCTTGCGACCGGTCATAATGTTGACGGTCGCAATCATACCCGGAATAATCGGAAGAGGATTGTCATCCCGGCCAAGAAAGTTGCGCTCGGTTCGGACCCGTATACGGAAAAAATGCTCGCCGCGGTCATCCGTTATCGTGTCTGCACTGATCAATTCCAGCACCGCATCGAGTCCGCCATAGATTGAGAAATCGTAGGCTGTGAGCTTGACCGTTGCTTTCTGTCCCGGGTGAATGAAAGCGATATCCGCAGGGCGTATTCTCGCCTCAATCAACAAACTGTCGTTGCTGGGTACGATTTCAATGAGGTCCATTCCCGGCTGAACGACGGCACCGATCGTGTTCACCAAAACCTGCTTGACCGTTCCGTCGACCGGCGAGCGGACCTCTGTGCGAGTCACCCGGTCCTGTAGTGCGACATTCGAAATCGTCAGGCGCGAGAGCTGGTTGCGCGCCTCGTTAAGCTGAGTCTGTGCGTCACTCATGAATTGCTGGCGGCGCTCGCTGATCTTTCGCTCAGCCTCAATGATCACGGTTTCGGCTTTGGGAATTGCGAGCCGGGTCGCGTCCAGTCTGCCATTCGATTCATTAACCGCGACCTCAAGTCGCAATAGCTCAACCCTCGACACCGCACCCGTCGCGACGAGGGGGCGAGTCATCTCCAGTTCCTCCTGGGTCAACGCGGCACCGCGCTTAAGCTTGGCTGCGTCAGAACGCAATTCTTCGAGTCCCTGGCGTTGCTGGGTAAGCTGCTGGGTCAGTATGTAAATTGCCGACGCCAGCTCTCTCTGGCGCGCCTCGTAGAGCTGGCGTTCCTGGTTGATCATATCCATCCGCGCCTCGGGGAAACCCGGCGGGAGCACGAACTCGGTTCCTGAGACCTCGGCCTCGAGTCGAGCAACGAGGGCGGACAGGGCCGCTGACGTGAGCTGGCCTTCATTGAATGAACTCGCAAACTGCGTGTCATCGAGTCGAATCAGATTCTGCCCCTCAGTGACGTGGTCACCGACCTGGGTCAGCACCTCGGCCAGAATGCCACCTTCGAGATTCTGGACGACCTGCACTTGCCCCGAGGGAATAACGCGGCCCTCGGCGCGCGCCACTTCGTCGAGGGTCGCGAACCTCGACCATACGAGGGCGGCGACAAGTACGACGGTCGATGTCCACAGGATGAGGTGCAGCCGCGTTGGCACGGTCTCAACCTCGGCCGCGTAGGTGTCGGGCATGTAGTCAACGTCGTCCAGCGGGTTAGCGGTCAATTTGTGGCTCCGAGGGAGCGCAATACGTCGTCTCTTGGCCCGTCGGCGACCAGTTGTCCGTCATGCAGCACAAGCAGACGATCGACGAGGCTCAGCATGGAGGTCTTGTGCGTCACCAGAATCAGGGTACGGCCGGGAAGCAATGGAGCCAGCGCCTGTTTGAAGTTCAGTTCAGCGGTGTTGTCCATCGCGTTTGTCGGTTCGTCGAACAGCAAAATAGACGGGTCGTTGATCAGGCCGCGCGCGATGATGATTGCCTGGCGCTGACCGCCTGACAAGTACTGGCCACGCTCACCGACAGAGAGGTCGTAGCCGTCCGGGTGGGTCCGCAGAAAGTCGTTGATGCCACCAATGGTCGCCGCGTTGATGATCGCCTCGTCAGTCGCCTGCGGTGCGCCGAGTGCAATGTTCTCACGCACCGTGCCGTCGATCAGCATGACGTCCTGAGGCACGTAACCCGTGCGCCTGCGAAGGTCCGTAGGATCGACCTGGGCGATGTCCGTTCCAGCCACCAAAATGCTGCCTTCGTCCGGTTCATAGAACTTCATCAAGAGCTTCTGGACGGTCGTCTTGCCTGACCCCATGCGTCCGATAATGGCGACACGCTCGCCCGCCGCAATGCTCAAACTGATATCCCGGACGGCAGGCATCTTCTGGCCGGGGTACGTGAAGGTCACGCCTTTCAGTGCAAACTCGCCCGTCACGGTTGGTCTGTGCAGAAAGCGGGTGGATGAAGGACGTTCTGTCGGTAGTCCCATGACGTGGTCGATCGCGCCGTACGCGGCCACCGAGTGATGGTAGCGCGTGAAGATAGTGGCAACCTGCGCCATTGGCGCGAGGCAGCGGCCGGTCAAAATCGTGCAGGCGATGAGTCCGCCGACGGAAAGGGCGCCATCCATGATCTGATAGACGCCGACGATTACGACGGCGACGGTCGCGAGTTGCTGCACCACCTGGGCGACGTTGACGGCCGTCAGGGACAGAAGTCGGGTGCGTAGGCCGAGACGCGCCAGCCGACCATTGAAAGCCTCCCACTTCTGCTGCATCAGTCCCTCCGCGCGTGCGCCCTTGATGGCATCGAGCGAGCTCAGGGTTTCGATCAGCATCGCATGCTTGCGCGCCGCTTCGCTGAAACTCTGCGTGATCACGTCTTGCAGCGGCCGCTGCAACGCCAGACCAACAAGGACGATCAGGGGGATTGCGGTAGCAGGGACTAGCACGACAGGCCCCCCCAGGCTGTAGATCAAGAGCACAAACAAGAGGACAAACGGCAGGTCGATCAACGCGATGAGTGTCGTGCTGGTAAAGAACTCGCGGAATCCATCGAACTCCTGGAGGTTGTTGGCGAACGACCCGACTCGCGAAGGTCGTGCTGCAAGCTTGATGTCCATAACCCGGGCAAACGTCGATGACGACAGCAGAATGTCCGAACGTTTGCCGGCGACATCAATAAAGTAGCCGCGCAGCGACTTCATGACGAGATCAAAGCCAAAGACCAGAAACGCGCCGCTTGCCAATACCCACAGGGTTTCTGTCGCATGATTCGGGACGACGCGATCGTAGACGTTCATGACGAACAGCGGCGTGACGAGCGCGAAGAGGTTGATCAGAAACGAAGCAACAAGCACCTCACCGTAAAGGCCGCGTGAGCGTTTCAGGACATGCCAAAACCAATGCCCACCCGGGCTTCCATCTGCCTCGTCGCCGTCGGCAGACGCACCGGTCGAATCGGGCCTCAAAAGCAGGCAGGAACCGAGGTATTGGCCGTCCAGTTCATTGGCGTCAACGCTGACGGTGTCCGTGCCGTCTCCCGGAAAACTGACGTCTGCACGACTCCCGTCAAAACTAGCAAGAACACAGGCATGGCCGTCACGCAGTTGCAGCGCAACGGGTAAGACGAGCGGTGAGATCTCCTGCAGGTCGCGCTGCACGAGTCTCGCCTTGAAGCCTGCTCGTTGCGCCGCGCGGATGAAGAGGTCGGGAGTCATTCGCCCGTCCGCACTCGGCAAACCTGCCATCAACCCCTCGGCCGATTGGGGCCGATGGTGGATCCGGGTCATAGCGACAAGACAGGCGAGCAGTGGGTCCCCGACGGCAACCGCCGGCGGCGCCTTCAGCGGTTCGACCGCGGCGGTGTGTTCATCACCCTCGCCTGCATCATCAGGACTGTCAGGAGAGGCGTTGCTGTCGCTCAAAAGGCATGCCTGTCGGGGCCGGTGGGGACGATTATACACGGCGCTTTGCCAGCCGAGGATGGCCGGACACCGGACTTTCGCGAGTTACAAGTCCTCGCTTGCAACCGCGCTCCTGACCGCGACGCTCGTTGCGCCGCGGACATCGCCATCCGTGTCGAGGAACTCGATGACGAGGCACGATGTCGCGGGTGCAAATGGAATCGAGGCGTCGCTCGCTATGAAAGAAGCATAGGTTGGGTGTCGGCCTCGCCAACCACAACAGATACCGGGTCGAACGTGGGCTCGTCGGGGTTGATGTAACAGCGGGTCGCCGGTTCGGTCTGGCAGGCAAGCGTCGTGACGGAAGGATGCGCGATGGTTGAGCGGACCCGGGTGGAGACCGTCCCCGGTGCACCAACATTGGCGGTCGCCACTGAGAATGCGGCATATTCGCCGCTCGGCACGTTGATGATGCCGGGATCGACTGCCGTCGCTACCAGCGCGATCATATCGACGACCGGTTCCGTCGATGCTGAAAAAGCCCGGGTATTGAGACCCGTGATCGTGGGAGCCACCGTGCTGTTAGTGCAGGCGAATTCGAATGCAAGATCAAACGGGTCGAGTGGCACTCGAGGGGTCAGTGTGAGCATGAAACTCTGCGCGCCGCCCGGGTCGACACTCGTCGTTTCATTTACGGCCCCTACCGGTCGATTGGTCATCGTGTCCGTGCGTTGATAGTCGAATCCAATGTCGAGTTCGGTGGCAAGGGCGATGCCGCAGCCGGTGCCTGCATGGTCCCCGGCGTTGATGATGGTGGCAAAGACCGTCGCCGCTGCGCCCGCCTGCACATTGCGACTTGTCGGCAGAACGGAGGCGACCAGCGCCGTTTTGGGCCCCACTAGCAATGCTGAGACACCGAGTTCGTAGCTACCCGTGTCCGGCTGGGTGGTCGATGCGTTGGCGAGCACGAGATATTCACCCCGGGCAAGCTCGGCCGTTGCGATCGCATTGAGCCCCGCACCGCTGTCGTCGTCCTCGGTGAGGATGTCGAGAAGGGCACCGTCGTAGATACGGATGAAGGCATCGATGTCCCTCGATTGCGTCGAAATCGTGACCCGGCAGGCAAGTCCAGGCCCAGACGGTAGACGTCAACGAGTGAATCGTGGAGCGAACCAAGCAGTCGCCGAATGGTGCAGTCGGCCGCGCTGAGCGTCCCCGCGACCACTTCACCGGCCGTGATCGCCTGAACATCGCACTCGTCAAGCGCTGCCAGCGTTTGCGCCGGGACTGCCAACAGGATGCACGCAGAAAAGCCGGCCGCCGCCAGCATCGGCCATAGCCGGCGCTTCAGTTGCAATGGCGTCTCCACACCGTCCGATCCGGACGCCGATGGCGCAGGGATGTTCGCGCGTTTGGA
>CAVOBC010000205.1:0-8511 GCA_963693635.1 Gammaproteobacteria bacterium
GCCAGGGGTTTGCTCTATTACGACGGCGCCAACCTGAACGCCATCCTGGGTAAGGTACATCCGGGCGATATGGGCTTCGACGTTCTTCACCTGAATCTACACAAGACTATGCACGACTGCTCGGCGATGCGGGCATGCTCCGCGTGGCCGAGTACGCAACGCTTAACGCGAACTACCTGGCTGCGCGGCTTAAGGATGCGGGCTTTACGCTCGCCTACCCGGACAGACGCGCGACCCACGAATTTGCCATCACGCTTGCGCCAGAAGCGAAACAGTTCGGCGTGACGGCGATGGACTTCGCCAAGCGCCCCCTCGACTACGGTTTTCATGCGCCGACGACGTACTTTCCGCTCTTGATACCCGAGTGCTTGCTGATCGAGCCGACCGAGACCGAGAGCATCGAGGCCATCGACGGCTTCATTGACGCCATGGTCGCCATCCGCGAGGAAGCCGAAACAGAGCCGGAACTGCTGAAGTCAGCGCCGCACACGCTGCCGGTTCGCCGTCTCGACGACGTCCGGCGCGACAACTGGACCTGGCCTACCGGCCCCTTACGTAGCTGTCGTTAGATCGCAGCTGAGCCGCGCCTATCCGGACGGCCTGTCCGCACCCTGAGCGGCTTCAGCCTCAATTCCACAGATCGGCAGCATCGCGAGCTTCATTGGGCTGATCATTGCCCTCCTGACGTCCGCGTTCACGCGAGAAAATGCGGACGGACAACTCTGAAATCGCTCTGACCTTCAGGCGGCGCGGGCAGCCGCGTCCGTGCGTGCTTTGCGAAACCCGTCCAGACGACCATAATCGAAACGATCCAAAGGCCAGGGACAAACACGATGACCGCACCCCTCTCGGCGGCACAACACGCGATGACGATGCCCGCCTATTTTCGCGACGGATTGCGGCGTGCCCGCGATTTGGGTAATCGGGGCCCAATTCGCCTGGACAGCAACGGCAGGCTCCACCCCGACATACTCAAGGCCTATTGGTGCCAGGGCTTTTACGTCTTCGAGGACATTGTCGGCCAGCAGGAACTTGCGGTGCTTCAAGCGGACGTAGCGCGCGTTCTCGATGGCGCGCCAACGCAGCCAGGGCGGCAAACCGACGCACGGGGACGCCCCGCGGTCGGCTCGGATTTTGCGCGGCCCGCGTTCAATTTTGTGAAACCACTGAGCGATCCCGTCGGTGGCACCGACCGGAACAAGGGGCGGCATCCCGTCAGGATGGACGGGCCCGAACCGTCTGCCGGGGCACCGGAGTGGACCATCACCAATCTGTCCGGGAATCTGCAGTTGATGGATTCGTGTCTGCGGTTGTACGGGCACCCCGGACTTCTCGCGATTGCCGATGCGGTTCTTGGCCCCGATTTCGTGCCTTACAACGAGGTGGCCTTCATCAAAGAACCCGGCCTAGGGCCATCGGTTGCCTGGCACCAGGATGGCACCACACACTGGGACGCACCGGACTGGGACCACGGCGCACACGGCTTCAACTTCATGGTCCAGTTGTATCCAAGCACACCGGGTAATGGCGTCTGGGTGCTCCCTGGCAGCCACACAGGCCGGGCGGATATCAGGGCGCTGGTCGCGGCCAGTGGTTCGGAGCGCATCGATGGCGCAGTGCCGCTCGTGTGTGATGCGGGGGCTACGATCATTGTCAACAGGCAGTTGTTACATGGCTCGTTTGCCAACACCTCGGCGGACCGGCGCATCACGTTGAACGAAGGCTTTTTTCCGCGGCATCGCCTGGAGAACATCACTACGACCCAGCTTAGCGGTAAGACAGAGACCTACACCAGCGAACGCATCGATGCACGCAGCCGGATCATAGCCCTTGGCATCGACGCGCGCGGCCAGTATTACCCCGCTGAGCAGCCTTATTGCTACCAACCACTCGCAGATGACCCGACACCCATTCGCTGGAACGACTCGAGCCGGGAGTCGTTGCTGAAAGACTACAATCTTCAGGACATGTATATCTGAGCGGCATCGAGGCTAAGCAAAGCCCGCTGAGTCAAGCAGTCGTCGCGGAAGATTGAGTTGACGCTTTCACCATAAGCATTCTGCTCTGGGCTGCCAGGCTCGATGCAGGCAGGGTGACACGCTCATTCTTCGGCCATTCGCGTCGCGTTGTGGCAATGAACTCCGGGCCAGACAACCTCCGGGACCACGTGTTATGTCACAACGCGGGTATCGGAGGCCCGGGTGACCCACCGTGGGAGACGACGGACAAGGACCGGAAGTGGCTGATGTCCGACAATTTCGACGGCATTCTGTACGGTCGGTCACCCATGATACGCTGCGCGACAATCGCATATGCGATTTCGAGACACACGTTCCATTTCTCGATACTCACTGCATACAAGGCATCATCATCATGGAAGTATCGGGTTTTTGTGACACGCGGTTTGACCGTGTACGCGCAGCATTTGAAGACAACTTTGCCACATTGGGCGATGTAGGCGCCTCGTTCGCGTTAACCGTAGACGGTGAATACGCCATAGACATGTGGGCGGGCAACCGCGACGCGGGGGGTACCCGGGATTGGCAGAAAGACACCATTATCAATGTCTACTCCAGTACCAAAACCATGATGGCCCTTTGTGCATTGTTGCTTGCGGATCGCGGCGAGCTGGATGTTGAGCAGAAGGTGAGCCACTACTGGCCGGAGTTTGCGCAGAACGGCAAAGAGGCCATTTGCGTTAAACACTTCCTCAGTCATTCGTCTGGCTTATCGGGAATGACGGAGCCCACTGCCGGCGACGACTTTTACGATTGGGATTTGATGTGTGGCCGGCTTGCGGCACAGGCGCCGTGGTGGGAGCCGGGTAAACACAGCGGCTATCATGCGATTACACAGGGCTATCTGGTCGGCGAGGTTGTCCGCCGAATTACCGGTAGAACCCTGGGTACGTTTTTCCGTGAGGAGTTTGCAGAGCCGCTGTCAGCGGATTTCCACATTGGCGTCGATCCCACACACTTCGGCCGGATTGCCGAGTTAATTGCACCCACCTCAGCGCCGGGAGCCGGTTTACCAGCAGATTCGGTAGCCGCAAGGACGTTCGGAAACGCCATGATTGAGGTCGCCGCATCAACTACCGAGGCGTGGCGTCGCGCTGAGATCCCGGCGGCAAACGGCCACGGCAATGCACGTTCCATCGTGCGCGCGCAGTCGCTGCTGGCCAATGGTGGCACCGCGTTTGGGAAACAGATCATGACGCCAGAAGGCTGCCGGCGGGCGCTTGAAGTCCAGGTGATCGGCGATGACCTTGTTTTGGGCGTGCCAGCGCGATTTGGCCTTGGTTACGGCCTGAGCGGCCCCGAAACGCCGATCAGCCCAAACGCCAACACCTGCTTCTGGGGCGGCTGGGGCGGTTCGACGGTAGTTGTGGACCAGGATGCCCACCTGTGTTTTTCGTATGTGATGAACAAGATGGACGACGGTGTTACCGGCGACAAACGTGGCGGGAATCTCGCCGCTGCGGTTTATGCATCGCTCGCGTGATCGGGCTCTTGGGGAATAGGCAGCATAGAGAGGTCGGTTGCAAGGAATGATCTGAAGGGCTGATTGAAGGCCACGCCAGTTACCACCTGCGCGGCAAAGATGCCCGCACAAATGAAAATTCCAGGCGAAGGACTTGAACATTTCGATGGCGTTCGCTGATCAGTATGTTGGTCAAATTGCGTCCCAATTAGAATGAGGCATCGCTCATCGGCGGACGTCATTCGTTTAGAGTAGTGCTAAAGATTCTGGCGTAGCCAGCGAAAAAAAGGAGGAGTCATGGTCGGTCAGACGGCTGCAGAACCTGGGCAGAAAATACACGCGCAGCCCGAATACGAGGTCATCGTAATCGGCGCTGGCGTAGCGGGCATCTATCAGATCAAGCGCCTCCGAGACCTCGGTATACGGGCGACTGTTATCGACGCCAACGCCGATGTTGGCGGGACCTGGTACAACAACCGGTATCCGGGAGCACGATTCGATTCGGAGAGCTTCACCTACGGCTATTCGTTCTCTCGCGAGTTGCTCGACGAGTGGGACTGGACCGAGCAGTTCTCTCCGCAACCGGAGACCCTGCGCTATTTGAACTTTGTCGCGGACAAATTCGGATTGCGCGAGCACATGCAGTTCGGCCGCCGCGTCATTTCGATGGCGTTCGACGAGGAAACGGACACATGGAAGCTGCGACTCGACGACGGCAGCCAGATGCAAACGCGTTTCGTAATGACAGCCGTCGGCGTGTTGTCGACTCCGACACTGCCCAGGCTCGACGGTATGGACAGCTTCGAGGGCCAGTCTTTTCACTCTTTCGACTGGCCGCACGAACCCATTGATCTGGCCGGGAAGCGAGTTGCGGTTATCGGTACGGGTGCGACAGCAATACAACTCATCCCGGAGGTCGCGGCAGCGGCAGACCACCTGACTGTGTTCCAGCGGCGACCCAACTGGGCGGCGCCGTTGAACAATTCATCCATTTCCAACGACGAGATGACGTCGATCCGGACCCGCTACGACGAGATCTTCGCCAACTGCGCCCGCACGCCCGGCGGTTTCGAGCATGAACCCGATCGGAGAGGTTTCTATCAGGTTAGCGCAGAGGATCGGCGTGCGTTGTGGGATCGTCTCTACGACGAGCCCGGATTCGGCATCTGGCTACGAAACTTCATCGAGATATTCACGGACGAGAAGGCGAACGCAGAATTCTCGGAGTACATCGCCGAGCGGATTCGGCAACGCGTGCACGATCCTGTTCTGGCCGAGAAGCTGATTCCGAAGGACCATGGGTTCGGTATCCAACGGGTGCCGCTCGAGACCCAATATTTCGAGACATACAATCGCGATAACGTGGAGTTGGTTGATTCAACCGGCACACCCATCGAGCGCATAACGCCGCAGGGGCTGACAACGACCGACAGATCGTTCGAGTTCGATGTCATCGTCTACTCCACGGGATTCGACTCGTTCACGGGAGCGTTCGACAGGATCGATATTCAGGGAGTCGGTGGACAACGACTCAGCGATAAATGGGCCGATGGCCCTCTGACCTATCTCGGCATCACCGTCAGTGGCTTCCCCAACATGGTCATGCTTGCGGGGCCCCAGACCGCGGCGACAAACTTTCCCCGCGGCGCCGAACTCGCCGTCGACTGGGCGACGCCGTTCCTCGAATACATGCGGGACCACGGCTACCGTCGATTCGACGTCGACACAGAGGCAGAAGCGGCGTGGGTCGAGCACGTAAAACAGATGTATCAGGGACTACTCCTGCGCACAGCGAAGAGCTGGATCACGGGATACAACTCGAATCTCGAAGGCCATGAGTACGGGAAGACGCGGTACAACATCTACAACGGCGGCGGGCCGAAATATGCCCGCCGACTCAGCGAGGTTGCGGACAGCGACTACGAGGGCATTCGTTTCAGTTAGGGCCCGTCAGGCCCCATGCCGGGTTCACAGTTTCAGAGGCCCAACCACCTTGCTGACCAGGTTGAGTGCCCGGAGACTCAACGAGTGGAGCTTTCCCGCTGTGAAAAAAACAGCCCACCGATGCCGTGCTCGTCGGCGATTTCAATCGGGAGGCCCTGGCGATAGAGATCGATCTCAACCTGCCAGCACCCCGAGCAATCCGCGTACTTGATCGCGTCTGCGCAGCGAGGCGATCCTTCAAAAATTCGATCTGACTATGATCGATCTGCAAGGTCCAGTGCTCCCAGACAGCACTGGAGCCGGAACCTGATTCCGCGGCAAAATGTCGCTACCGAACAAGTACGCGTCTTTCATGAACGATGTTCCGCAAACAACAGCGCTACAGCAGGTTCCAGGGCTCCGCTGGATCGACCGCTTCATGACCTGGTCGCCAGGCGTTCGCTTGCGCGGGATGACCTTGGTGATCGGCCTGTACGTCCTCGTCTTCTGGACGATCGGGGCTGAGATCCGGCATGTTCTCAGCAGCGTAGGCATGGCTACCGCTCTGGGTGGGGCGCTCGCGGTGTTCGTGACGCTCGCGCGGGGAGTGCAAGCGGATCTTACAAGATCGGGTCGGGCAGACCTGCTTGACGAACTCGTACCCAACGTTCGGCGTTACGAGATTGCGGGCGCCCATTGTGGTGGCTTTGCCGCGTGCGCTTCGCTGGACTTTGCCTTCAACGGAGAATTGGTTGGTTGGCTGGCTGTCGTTGTTCCACCCCCGGCTCAGGCCCAACCTGGAACCGCTGCTCCTCGATGAATGGTTCACGGTTCTGCTCACCTGGTGCTTCGGTGTCGTACTCGTCCACTTGTGCGTTTTCGTCGTGCGACAGGCGCGAGCGCTCAGCCGACTGGCCAGTGAAACCGACATCGACCTGCTGAACCTCGAACCGCTGCAAGTATTCTCAGCGCAGCCCATCCGATTCCTGCTCATCGTAGCGACGTTTGTATCGCTCAACGTTCTGCTCGTTGACGTTCTCATGGAAGGCGTGCCGCAGCAGGGCGCAGTCTTGCTGTATATGCTGGGTCCGGTCCTGGGAATCATCGCAGTGCTGTGGTTCGCCTTTTGCCACCCCGTGCTGTTGGTCCGCAATCGGGTGAAAGCGGCCAAGGACGTCGAGTTGCAGGCGGTTTGCGCCGCGCTTTCAGGTGATCGCAGTTCCCTTTCAACGACCTCGATTGGCCGGTTTGCGAAGGAATTCACAGCGCCTGACCTGCTCAACTACGAGCAACGAGTGTTGCAGATCTGGGAATGGCCAATTCAAAGTTCCCTGCAGCGAATCCTGATCTACGTCATGCTGCCGCCTCTCGCATGGGTGCTCGCAGCGCTGGCCGAGCAATGGGTGGATATGGCGTTCTAATGGGCGTCGGCCGCGATCGCATCGCAGCCTCACGGGGCACCTACCCTAACGAACGAATCGACTCGACTCGACTCGACTCGACTCGACTCGACTCGACCAGCATGGTCGCTTGCTGTATTGATATCACGGAAGACATCCTGCAGGGAACTTTCGTCATAGATGGCGTGGGCCCTTTCGATTGCAAACACCCGATCGATATCGCGTCGACACGGTTCGACACCTTAAGAGGCGTTCCCGCGAATTGCCCCACGTTGTCCGAGGTCCATCACCGGTTGCTACCGCACAATCGCCTCGTCGAGGAGGCGCAGCTTTTTTCCATCAGCAACAATTTCAAGCTCGCCCTAGGCCTCAGCCACACGTCTCTGGATCCTTTACCGTCGGTTAGAGCGCGAACGATTTTGTCTGATGGTGACGATCCTGGCGTGTCTTGGCTGAATTAGCGCTGAGCACGCGCGCGTCGTACCTGTGGCTGACGGCGGAGTACATCTACACCGCATGGTGGCCGTGGGTGAAGAACTATGGCGGTGAACTCAGGGCCGCCCGATAGCCGATTCTGAAAATACGCCTGAGACAACCGGGAAATTAGCCCTGGGGTTTACGACGGGTTTTTCAGGCATCTGACAGATTCAGCTTCCTGCGGTAGCTGCGCCGTCGATCTCATGCGGGTCCGGCACATGGATTGCGTAGCGACCGTCGAGGGTCGCAAGGCCGTTCCTTGCCATCGGTTTGATTTCACCGATCTACTTCTTGTCGCAGTATCAATTAGCACGAACGCGTCATGCGGAAATATTGGTCGCATTGCAAGCCCGGGAAACATAGCATCCCCAGAATTTACGGCGCAATTGGAGGAGGGAGAACATGGCAGGCCAGATATTGTTTAATAAGGTGGCGGTCGTTACTGGTGCAGGATCCGGAATTGGTGCGGCGAGCGCTCGGCGCTTCGCGGCGGAAGGTGCGAGCGTGGTCGTCGCAGATATTCGCCGTCATAAAGCTGATCAGGTCGTCGCAGATATTGAAAACCTGGGTGGCGTCGCCGTCGCGTGCGCAGTGGACGTCGCTGACGACGAGTCTGTGGCGGCAATGGTAGCCAGCTGTGTCGCGCAGTTTGGTCGTATCGATGTGCTGTTCAACAACGCCGGCACGTTACGTCCAGGGACAGCCGTGGAGCTATCGGTCGCGGATTGGGATTTGGTGATGTCGGTAAATGTCCGCTCCGTTTTCTTAGGGGCAAAACATGCGGTGCCGCACATGCGCGAGCAGGGCGGCGGCGCGATCGTTAACACGGCGTCCATATCGGGTTTGCACGGAGACGGCGGTGCCGTGGTCTACGCCGCGAGCAAAGCCGCGGTGATCAATCTGACCCGGGCGCTGTCAACGGACCATGCGCCTGAAGGGATACGCGTCAATGCCATATGTCCGGGAACCATTAGCACCCCTCCGGTACAGCGCATGATGGCGGAGCCCGGCGTACTGGAGGCCAATGTGCAAGCGCATGCACTGGGCAGAATCGGTCAACCGGAGGAAATTGCCAACGTGGCAGTTTGGCTGGCCAGCGATGAAGCGTCGTTCGTCACGGGCGAGGCTATCGTAGCTGACGGTGGGCTACGCGCGCGTTCGCCCCTGGGTCGGATCGGTGATCCGCGACCGTTGGGTAAGCGACCGTCGTAGCGCGGGGGACTTCTGACTG
>CAVOBC010000206.1:0-8432 GCA_963693635.1 Gammaproteobacteria bacterium
CAGAATAGACGTCGTGAAGATTAGGTGAGTCCCGTCTCGGGACCTGGGCTCGAGAAGCTGAACATGGCTGCAAGCAAGCGTGGGCTGCCAAAGCACATCGCTGTGAGCAGGGGATTCAGCCAATAAGTAAAGGTATGTATACATGTTCCTAGCGGTTGTTTTGGTCCTGTTGGTCGTTGGTTCGATCATCTATCACATTGTGAGCCCGTGGTGGTTTACGCCGATCGCATCACACTGGGATGCTATCGACATGACGGTCGACATCACCTTCTGGATCACGGGTGCGGTCTTTGTCGCGGTCAACCTGTTCATGGCCTACGCCGTGATCAAATTTAGATACAAGAAAGAGGCGCGGGCGCACTACGAACCTGAAAACCCGAAGCTTGAGAGCTGGCTGACCATCATCACGGCACTCGGCGTCGCTGCGTTGCTCGCCCCCGGACTGTGGGTGTGGGGACAGTTCGTTAACGTCCCCGAGGAAGCCTGGGCACTCGAAGCGGTTGGAGAGCAATGGCGCTGGACGTTCCGTCTGCCGGGCAAGGACGGGCAGTTGGGGACGACTGATGCCACGCTGATCAGCGTTGATAACCCGTTCGGCATGAACCCCCATGACGAGCGTGGACAGGACGATCTGCTCATTTTCTCTAACGAAGTGCATATCCCCATCGCCGAGCCGGTTCAGTTTTTGCTGCGTTCCAAGGATGTCCTTCATGACTTTGCGGTCGCCGAATTCCGCGTGAAGATGGACCTTGTACCCGGCATGGTCACCTATCTGTGGCTGGAGCCAATCAGAACCGGCACCTTCGAGGTGCTCTGCGAGGAGCACTGCGGCATGGGCCACTTCACGATGAAGGGGCGCGTGGTCGTCGACAGCGCTGAGGATTTTGCCAAGTGGGAAGCAGAGCAGATGACCTATGCGCAGTTCGCGGCGTTGCCAAAGGGTGATGCTGCCAAGGGTCAGGCCATGTATGCCGTCTGCAGTGCGTGTCACGGTGCTGATGGCGCCGGCAATCGCGCATTGAACTCACCGAAGCTTGCCGGCCAGCGAACCTGGTACACCGAGCACCAACTGCGAAACTTCAAGAAGGGCGTTCGCGGTGCACTTGAAGAAGACGAATATGGTCGCCAGATGGCGCCAATGATGGCGACACTGGCCGATGATGAGGCCATTCGACATGTGTCTGCGTACATCGCGACACTGCCGAACACGAAGCCCGAAGTTTCGATCATTGGTGATGTCGAACGCGGCGAGGACTTGTACATCACCTGCAGCAAGTGTCATGGCAATGATGGCGAGGGCAAATACACGATGTACGCGCCTCGTCTCGCCGGCCAACAGGACTGGTATCTGAAGCGCCAGTTGCACAATTACAAACACGGCATCCGTGGCGGTAGTCATGACAATGACTGGGTTGGGCCTATGATGGCGCTGATGTCGCGGATGTTGCGCGACGAAGAGTCGATGGACGATGTCATTGCATATATCAACTCGATGCCTCTTGAGGCGAAGGCGGAGTCAGTCCCGAGCGAGGGCTGATTCGAGCGCCACGAGACCGAGACAACGAGAAGAATAGTAAGGAGGAAGAACCGATGGCCTATGTATCAATCGCGGAACGCGGCCAGGAAATCTCGCATCCCCATAGTTTCATAACCAAATACATATGGAGCCAGGACCACAAGGTCATCGCAATCCAGTACGGCATTGTGTCGATCTCGGTTGGTGTGGTGGCGATGATCCTGTCAGCGCTGATGCGACTGCAGCTCGGTTTTCCCGATACGTTCTCGCTCATTTCGCCGAACGAGTATTACCAGTTTGTGACCATGCACGGCATGATCATGGTCGTCTATCTGCTGACCGCACTCTTTCTGGGGGGCTTCGGCAATTATCTGATTCCGCTCATGTTGGGGGCGAGGGACATGGTGTTCCCGTACCTGAATATGCTCAGTTTCTGGGTCTATTTGCTGTCTGTCATCATCCTGATGGCGAGCTTCTTTGTGCCGGGTGGTCCGACGGGGGCCGGCTGGACCCTGTATCCACCGCAGGCCATCCTGCCGGGCACACCGGGCTCCGAATATGGCATCTTGTTGATGCTGATCTCGCTCGGTGTCTTCATCGTCGCCTTTACCATGGGCGGACTGAACTACGTCACCACGGTCCTGCAGGCGCGCACGCACGGCATGACCCTGATGCGTATGCCGCTTTCAATCTGGGGCATTTTCACCGCAACAGTGCTGGGTCTGCTCGCGTTTCCGGCGCTGCTCGTCAGCGCGATCATGATGACGTTCGATCGTCTGCTCGGCACCAGCTTTTTCATGCCTGCCATTGTCTCGCTCGGTGAGAACCTTGATTACAAAGGCGGCAGTCCGGTTCTCTTCCAGCATCTCTTTTGGTTCTTTGGCCACCCGGAGGTGTACATCGTTGCACTGCCGGCGTTCGGCATCGTCTCTGATCTCTTGAGCGTCCATGCGCGCAAGAACATCTTTGGCTACCGCATGATGGTCTGGGCGATCGTTTCGATCGGCGGCTTGTCCTTCATCGTGTGGGCGCACCACATGTACGTCAGCGGTATGAACCCGTATTTCGGTTTCTTCTTCGCAACGACCACGCTGATCATCGCGGTGCCGACGGCCATCAAGGTCTACAACTGGGTTCTCACGCTATGGCAAGGCAACATCCACCTGCGGGTGCCCATGTTGTTTGCGATCGGTTTCATCTTCACCTTTACCCACGGTGGTCTGACCGGGCTCTTCCTCGGTAACGTGGTCATCGACCTGCCGTTGTCCGATACCTACTTCGTTATCGGCCACTTTCACATGGTGATGGGCGTGTCACCGGTACTGGTGCTGTTCGGTGCCATCTATCACTGGTATCCCAAGATAACTGGCAAGATGTACAACGAAACGATGGGCAAGTGGCACTTCTGGATGACGCTCTTCGGCACCTACGCGATTTACCTGCCGATGCACTATCTCGGCTTCCTGGGTGTGCCGAGACGGTACTACGCGTACTCGGGCACCGACTTCATTCCCGAGTCGGCGCAGATTGCTAATCAAGGTATCACCATCGCGGCTATCTTCGTCGCGCTGACCCAGTTGCTCTTCTTTGCCAATATGATCTGGGGCCTCGTCAGCGGACCGAAAGCATCCGGCAATCCCTGGGGTGCAACCACGCTCGAATGGCTGACCAAAGAGACGCCGCCTGTGCATGGCAACTGGGGTGAGGATACGCCGACGGTTCATCGCTGGGCGTATGACTTCAGTGTGCCGGGGCATGAAGAGGACTTCATTCCGCAAACGACACCGCGACCGGAAGGCGAGCAGTCCGAGCCTACGTAGGCCCGGGCTCGCCACAGGTTTAGAACGCAGGAGAATCCGGGTAACCCCATGGAAACTGTAGTTGCTCTCGTCGTCATTCTGGTAGCCGGGGCCTTTTGGTGGCTTTGGCGGCAGAGGATCTTTGAGAAGCCGTGGTTGACCCACGGCCCACTCGAGGACCACCCGAGCCACAATATTCGTCGTGTACCCGCTGCCAAGACCGGGTTGTTTCTGTTTTTGGTGATTGTCACCAGCCTCTTTTCGCTCTTTATCAGTGCCTATTTCGACCGGATGGATCTCGCCGACTGGCGGCCTGCGCCCGAGCCCGTACTGTTATGGGTGAACACGTTTGCGCTGATCCTCGGCAGTGTTGCGATGCAGTGGGCGTGGAGCGGCGCACGACGCAATGATGTGATCACGATGCAGCGTGGCCTCATCGCCGCGGGCGTGCTGACGACCGGGTTTGTCGTGGGTCAGATCTGGGCATGGTTTCAACTCACCGGCGCGGGTTTTGGTTTGCAGAGCAATCCTGCGAGTGCATTTTTCTACGTGCTGACCGGCGTCCACGGTCTGCACATGATTGGCGGCATGTACGTGTGGTTGCGCACGGTCCGACGGCTCCTGGCGCGGGAGGAGTTGGAGCGGGTGGGCGGCGCCATCGAGCTTTGCAAGACGTACTGGCACTACCTGCTGATCGTGTGGCTGGTGCTGTTTGGCCTGTTGTTGTCGACGTGATGTCAACGCGCAGCGGGCGACAAAACGATTCATCATTTTCAAGATTAACCAAGATAGAGAGACGATATGTCGGATAGCGTAGCAACTGCTGATACCCTTCAGGAGGGGGTCGCCGGCGCGGTCAAGGACTGGACATCGCCGATGCAGACGTTCCAGGTCCCCTGGGGCAAGGCGATGATGTGGATCTTCCTCCTGAGTGACACATTCATCTTCACCTGTTTTCTGACGGGCTACATGAGTGTACGCACGTCGACCAAGGTCGCGTGGCCCAACCCGAGTGAAGTGTTCGCGCTGCATGTCGGCGAAACCAATGTGCCACTGCTGCTGATCGCGATCATGACCTTCATCCTGATCTCCAGTAGTGGCACCATGGCTATGGCTGTGAACATGGGCTACGCCAAGCGCAAGAAGGCGGCCGTGTGGTTGATCGTCGCGACCGCTGGGTTCGGCGCGAGCTTTGTTGGCATGCAGGCATTCGAGTGGAGCAAGCTGATCGAAGAGGGCGTTCGACCCTGGGGAAACCCGTTCGGCGCTGCCCAGTTTGGCTCCAGTTTCTTTATGATCACCGGGTTCCACGGTGCTCACGTGTCCCTCGGCGTCATCTATCTGCTGTGGGTCGCTCGTCGCGTTGGGTCGGGGTATTACGATTCGAGTGGCAACTATGAACTCGTTGAGATCGCAGGCCTGTACTGGCACTTTGTCGATCTGGTCTGGGTATTTATTTTCGCATTTTTCTATTTGTGGTGAGGTAGCGCATGTCTGCTGAAGAAGGACAACAACATCCGATCAAGCTGTATCTGTACATATGGACACTGCTGTTTGTTCTGAGTTTTTTCTCGTACCTTGTTGACTACTTTGCCTTTCAGGGTGTGGTGCGCTGGACGCTGATCCTCATCTTCATGTTGCTGAAAGCGGGCTTCATCGTCGCGATCTTTATGCACATGGTTTGGGAGCGGATGGCGCTTGCAACCGCGATCTTGACGCCACCCGCGGCGCTGCTCGTATTTATTGGGCTAATGAGCGTTGAAGGTTATTACATCAACGGTTCACGGCTTCTGTATTTTGCGACGATAGCCGCCGGCGGTTAGCGTCCTGTTTGCTGAGTGAAGCGAAAAAAAGCCCTGCGATTGAGCAGGGCTTTTTTTTGGCAGAAGGTTGCGGGCAGAAGGACGAGGGGCTTGGCCAATCCGACGTCGCAGGATGGGACCGCCGGGCGGTTTTCCTTGCGATCCGGCACGCCCGCGGAGGCTTCGCGGTGTCGCCAAGCCGCCAACCGGGTTGCGCCTATTCGAGTAAGTGGGTAAGTCGGTAAGTGGGGCCCTCGATTCGGGTGTACGAGCGTGGGGTGGGTGCGTGTTCGATGGGAGGCTTCCCGCATGCGGGCCCTCATTGGCTCGGGGTTTAGTTCCTTACTTCAGGGACTTGATGTATGCGAGCACATCATTGATCGCCGCGTCGGTGGCGAGGACCCCAGCCATCGGCTTCATCTGCATGCCAAAGATGTCTTTTGGATCGCTGCCGCGGGCGCCACTTTTGTAGTTGGCGATTTGGCGTGCTATGTACCAGTCTTGCTGAATCGTCAGGTTGGGCGCATTCATCGCGGCGAGTCCCTTGCCATTCGCGCCGTGGCAGGTGGCGCAAACCATGTATCCGGTCTTGCCCTTGGTCGCGTCGCCGGATGTCGTATGGGTGATCGCCGTGGGCGGGAGGTTTTCGATATACGCAGCGACGTTCGCGACGGCCAAGTCACTGGGAAGCGTCATCGCCATCGGCCGCATCTGCATGCCGAACGTGTCTTTGGAATGGGTACCGCGGATACCTGTTTTGTAATTCTTGAGTTGTCGTTCGACATACCAGGCTTCTTGCCCTGCGATCGCTGGTGCGTTCAGTGCCGCATTACCCTCGCCATTTGCGCCGTGACAGGTTGTGCAGATGACATAAGCGGTTTTTCCGGCTGCCGCGTCGGCGGCGTGAGACAAGGGACTAACCAGCGCGAGCAGGAGCGCTGCGAGGACAACTTTCGACGGCATATCTTTTTCCTATCGGTATCCAGAGGTGGGTGCAGTGCTCGGATTGAGCGCCAGCCGTGCAGGCGTGGATTGTGCAACTCAAGGCAGGTCTTTGTCGGCCGCGGTGCGCGCAGCACTTTACAACAACTCGAACGAGATTTGGAGAACGCACCGCGATGACCGATCGAATCGAGGGCCTCAATCGAGGCAACGATGTCAACCAACGACCGTTCTTCAACGAAGCGCTTGTCAGGACAATCAAGGCACAATGAAGCCCAATAATGCGCCGGTTGATGGTGCCTTGGCTCGAGTTAGCGTGACGCCTTTGACTCTCGCATACGACCCTCGCCCATAACGACTCTCGCCCTTATGGTGTTCGTCCATAAACGACTTTCGGCCTTACGATTCGTCTTTCATCCGCGTAATGTGACTGCCCCGGCGCTGGCTTACCCAATAGGCTGCCTGCACGCCAATGATCAGTATCGCGATCAAGGGCAACAGACCCCAATCAGGGGTCTCACCAACACGAAAAAAGAACACACCCTGGTAGGTCTTGCCTGACCCTGTGTGGCGGGATCGCACGATTGCAATGTAGTCTCCACGCTCCTTGAAGTCGTGTGTGGCAACGAGGGCGCCCTGCTCGAGTGTCACCTCGCTCTGCAGGAAGACCGTGTCGGGACTGAGGTCTTCGATATCTGCGATATCTGCGTTGCTTGCGTATTCGCCGATGCCGGCACCGTCGTGTATGACGCGAACTTCGACTGGCATGGAGCCAGTTGTCTCGTGCAGGTACTCAAAGACAAAGAAGGTTCGACCGTGGGTGGGAACATTTTCACAGTCAACTCGTTGTCTCTCCCCGGCAGCGCCGCGCTGGTACATCCCTAGCCGCACGACCATGAAGCCAACCTTCAGCGTGCAGAGGTCACCGTCCTGGGTGAGGTCGCCGTAGGCGTTGGAGTCGAGCGCAAGGAGCGCGAGCACACACGCGAGGATTAACTGAAATCTCCGCGGGTAAAGTGCATTTCGGCGCACCTGTCAGCGGACGGTAGGGTCGCGCGGCGGGCCAACAGGTCCGCGTGCTGCCAACGTGAGCGCAACAGACAGGACTCTGCAAGTGCGGCGACTCATGCGGAGAGCTTGACGACCCGGTCTGGCGCATGGGCGTCCTGTCCCAACTGCCACATGATCGGTGCTTCCCCCACAACCGATACCCGGTTGCCAGCACGTTCTTCGGGCCAGTAATCCCACATGGCGTGGTGCAGCACCGCGCGATTGTCCCAGATCGCAATGCCGTTCTGGTTCCATACGAAGCGGCACTGGAAGGCAACCCGCTCGGCGTGATTGAAGAGGAAATCGAGCAGCGCACGGCCCTCTTCTTTCGGCAGGTCATCAATCGAATGCGTGAACTCGCGGTCGACAAACAATACCGGTCGGCCCGACTGAGCATGTCGCCGAACGATCGGATGATGATTCTCTGGCCACGGCGTATTGCCGGCGGAGTCGAAGTTGAACAGGCGTCGGAACGGCTCTTCGCCTGAGTGCAGGGCGGTCAAGCCGTCGAGCAGTACCTTCATGCGATCCGAGAGTGCGTCGTAAGCCGCGCCGAGGCCCGCGAATAACGTGTCGCCGCCCAGTGGTGGCACCTGATGCAGTTGCAGGATGCTCGCCTGCGGTGGCTCTGCATCACAGGAGACATCCGAGTGCCATCGGTTGCCGGCGGCCACGCGACTCTCGCCATGTGTCTTCATGCGCAAGAGGCCCGGAAACTCAGCCGGCTTGCCGCGTGATGCGGGATGCACATGAATGTCTCCAAAGCATCGCGCGAGCGCGGAATGTTGCTCCGGCGTCAGCGCTGGCTGGTCGCGAAGAAAGACTACGCCAAACGTATTAAACGCATCCCAAAGTGCGTCGAAATCGCGTGACGGGTTGGTCGCGTCGAAACCGGCGACTTCGGCACCGATGGTCGGCGTGATCGGTGTAACGGTAAGTCCCATGTGAGTTGCCTCCAGGAATGGCACCGTCCGGGATAGGGCCCGTGTCTGGTCGGGGCGGGTGCGTGTATAGATCGTCTTCAGATTCTGTGGAATCCCAAGGCGGACCGGGCTGTGAACCGTACATAGTACAGAAACCGGCGGCTGGAACTACCAATCCTGAATCATGACCGCTCTTTTGTTTCCAGCGCCAGGACCGGGCGTCCGTTGAGGGGGGCTGCCAGGGTGCCGGTCCCAGACTCGCATTCGCAGGGCGGTGCTGCGGAGACTACCGCTGTCGTACCGCGTAAACCCGGTGTGATAGGCGATGCTGCCGACAAAAACTAGTCGATGAGGTCGTTGAGGGATAGCGTGGAAACTGCGCTCGGTAACATAAATCCCG
>CAVOBC010000207.1:0-8431 GCA_963693635.1 Gammaproteobacteria bacterium
GGCAGACTTGGCCTCTTCCGGGGATCGCCGTTTGCGCATTGGATTGTTCGCTCGCGAGACGCGTGACAGCGAATCATGCCGTGCCGTCGGCGACTTGACCAGATCATTGCGTTAATGACCTGCTATTCACGAGTTTTTGTGTCGCGCCCTGTGAAAGCAGGTACCCAGAATGCGCAGTCCCTGTTGAATCTGCGGCAACGTGACAGCGTTGAATCCGAACAGGAGCCCAGCTTTTGGTTCGATGTTGAGGTAATACTGAGCCGTTGAATACACGCCGAGGCCGTGACCCGCACATGCATCGATTACCCGGTCAAGTGCGGCGAGATCTGGATTGGTCGCGTGGGCAATGAGATGCAGTCCGGATGGCGACCCAAAGACGTTGAGATGCTCGTGCAACGCCGCGAGTCCAGTGATCAAGGCGTCGCGTTTTCGCTGATTGCGGACTCTCGTTTGCCGCAGTAGGCGTTCGAAGTGACCATCGGTGATGAACTGCACCAGCGCTTGCTGGGTGACGCGTGGGCTGTCGCGGTCCGCCAGCCACTTGGCGTTTGAGACCGGCCCAATGAGAGACCGCGGGACTACCATGAAACCGAGCCTGAGGTCGGGAAAGAGGCTCTTGGAGAAGGTACCGACGTCGATGACATGGTCCGAGTTGCTGAGGGCGTGAATCGCCTGAATCGGTGGTCCGTCGTAGCGAAACTCGCTGTCATAGTCGTCCTCGACGATGATGGCGCCCGATGCTTCTGCCCAACGCAGGAGCGTAAGCCGGGGGGCAGCGACATCACCGCGCCCGTTGGAAACTGGTGCGAGGGCGTCACGTACACGAGGCGCGCCCGTGACTCGCCGGGCGCAGCCATACCTTCGCTGGTAACGGGCAGCGTCTCGATTTGCGGGGACGCCGCCGTGAAGACATGTCGTGCACCCAGATAGTGCGGCTCTCCATCAACACCGGGTCACCGGGATTGACGAGAACGCGGCTGATGAGGTCGAGCGCTTGTTGCGAGCCATTGACGATGATGACCTGGCCTGGATCACACGTGACAGGTCTGCGGCGAGGTTTCGGGTCGACGGCAAGCGGGTGCCGCTCGCGAGATGGCCAGCGAGGATCGTGTCCCGAATGGCCCGGTAGACCTGCTGCTGGCGCGTGCCGGTCTGTGGCAGGACAAGCTGCATATCGAATGGCCCTATAGGGTCTCCGCATTTTGGCTCTTTTCTCAGCGAATTCATGGTTAATCTCTCGTTCTGGCGTTGTTTAGCAGCATCTCACGGAGCCGGATTACCCCGCTGTCGCGTAGGGAACTCACGGCAGCATATTGCTTTAGTTTCATGAAAGGCTGCTGAAAAAGCAGCCTGATAGACCGATACATGGATTTCACGTTCGCTTCGCGAGCCATGAATAGTATCGGCCGCAAATCGCCACGTTACCGGGGCGCGTCGGCAGATCACGCTGTTCGAGTCCGAGGTGCTTGTGACCATCGCGCGTGATCACAACGTTGACCTGCGTCCCGATCAGTGCCGCATGAACGTGATAACGACCGGCGTACCCCTGTCGCACTTGATGGACCGGCAGTTTGTCGTCGGCGATGTGTTGCTGAGAGGCCTTAAGCTCAATGAGCCGTGTTCGCGTTTGCCGGAGGTGGCCTGCATTCGCCTCGTGAGTGCACTGGTCCGCCGTTGCGGTCTCTTTGCTGAAATCCTGGAAGGTGGCGAGATTCGTCCTGGGAACGTGGCTCGTCCGCGCTAACTGACCGGCCTTATTGACATGAATGTTCATAAGGATATGATGGATCTTGATGCGCACTGACCGCTGATACTAATGCGAAATCGCGCGCGCCCCGGTCACCCTGTGTGCCGATTGGTATTCGATACCGGTTGGCGTCCTAACACCCGCATCTGACGGAGATTAATCATGCCCAAGTCGACGCGCGCCCAACCGCTCATTGCAATTCGGGCTTTGCGACAGCTCATTGCCGACCCGGAAGACACGTCCAGGGTCTTCGAGATCATCAGAGCGCTTGGCGGACCGTCACTGCGCCAGGGGTTAAAGCGGTTTCGCGCGACTGCAGTTGGCGCCCGGGTGCTGCGTGAGAACATTAACTTGTTGGACGTACTTAAGGATCGTGACTGGCTCCAGTCACTGCCGGTCGGCACGCTCGGACGCACGTACTACGAGTTCATCTATGGCGAGGCGTTGTCGGCCGACGGACTAGTTGAGGCGAGCGTTGCCAAAGGTGATACGTACGACTTCGACGATCCGGACCTGCGACGTTTTGGTGAGCGCATGCGTGACCAGCACGACGTCTGGCACACGTTGACTCAATACGGCAGAGACGAATTGGGCGAGGCATGTCTGCTCGGTTTCACCTATGCGCAAACAGGGAACCGCGGCGTTGGACTCATTGCGCTCGTTGGCGGCCTCAAGATCAGGCAAGCGCTTGGTCGTGGCGTGCTGCAGGCGATCTGGCGTGGCTATCAGGCAGGAAATCGCGCGCAGTGGCTCCCGGCCCAGCCGTGGGAAGAACTGCTCGAACGGCCGATTCAGGACGTGCGACGCGAGCTACATCTGACCGAACCTCGTGAATACCAGGTCTTGCGGGACAATTTCGCAGGCGCCGCGCCGGCCTGATAGGCTGCAAAAAGGTAGCGCGGGAGGCCCCTTCAACTGCCTTTCCTCTGTCTTTCGCCTCCTTTGCCATCTGCTTTTCCTTGATCCTTTGCCTTCTTTTTTCCTGATCCTGCCTCGTTTGAGAAGGGGCCGACTCGCCAGGTGTCGCCCTGAAGTCGGTCTGCAGCGATCCACCGCCCCGTTGATACGCTGACGTTGCGTTCGGCACGCCTTCGACGGCGTTCGGGTGGACCCTTTGGCACCATCCGTTCCGGCGCTTCGATTGCGTTATGATCAGGGCATGGTGACCTATGACTATGTGATAGTGGGAGCGGGTTCAGCGGGCTGCGTGCTGGCTGACCGCCTGTCTGCGAGCGGGCAGCGTGTGTGCCTGCTTGAGGCCGGGGGTCGTGACCTGCATCCGTTTTTACACATCCCTGCCGGCTGGGCCGCGAACTTCAACGACCCGCGCTTCGACTGGCGCTACTCGACCGAACCGGAACCTGCGCTCAAGGACCGGCGGATACTTTGGCCGAGGGGTAAGGTCCTCGGCGGATCGAGTGCCATCAACGGCATGATCTATATTCGCGGCGTGCCGCTCGACTTTGAGCGGTGGGCACAGTCCGGCGCCGACGGCTGGAGCTGGGATGAGGTCCTGCCGTACTTTCGCCGCGCAGAAAAGCAATCAACCCACATCGATGAGATGCACGGCGCCGACGGGCCGCTGCATGTTCAGGATGTGCGAGACAAACGCTCGGTACACGAGGCATTTATCAACGCGATGGGCGAGACCGGCATTCCCAGAAACCCGGACTTCAACGGGGTCGATCAAGCGGGCGCGGGTTACTTCCAGTTTACGCAACACAACGGCCGCAGATGGAGCACAGCCTCTGCATACCTCCGTGATGCCCGCAAGCGGCCGAACCTCACGATCGTCACCGGCGCACTTGCAACGCGGGTCTGTTTCGACGGTCTGCGCGCGGTCGGGGTCGAGGGCGTTCGCGATGGACAGTCAGAGCAGTGGGACGGCGCACACATTGTGCTGTCCGGTGGGGCGATCAATTCGCCGCAATTGCTCGAATTGTCCGGGATCGGCAATCGTGATCGCTTGCAGGACGTCGGTATTCCGGTTGTCCATCATTTGCCTGATGTCGGCGAGAATCTGCAGGACCACCTGTTCGCTAAAGTCGTGTACGGCACCCATCCCGAGCTGTCGATTAACCGCGAGGTGCAAGGCTGGCGACTCGTCCCCGCCGCCCTCAAGTGGTTCTTCACGCGGTCGGGGCCGTTGACGACAGGATCGGCGCCGGTCGGTGGGTTCTGGTATACGAGGGAAGGCCTTGAAGCGCCGGATGTGCAGTATCACTTTGCATCGGGCGCAACGCTCTATAATGCGGCCGGCAAGATTGCACCGATGCCGTTTCCGGCGATGACCGGCGTTGCCAACCAAAGCCGTCCGGAGTCGCGTGGCAGCCTGCATATAAGCAGTGCCGACCCGACGGAACCACCGGTCATTCATGCCAACTACCTGGCGACCGAAGAAGATCGACTGACGCTGATGCGCGGCGTTCGGCAGGTCATCGACATGTTTGAGGCGGATTGCATGAAGCCGTTTGTCACGGGCCGTGTTTCGCCGGGGCCGGACGTCGACACGAGTGATGACGACGTGCTGCTCGACTACATTCGCGGTGACGCGTCAACCACGTTTCATCCGTGTTGCACCTGCAGCATGGGCAAGGTGGTGGACGCCAATCTTGCGGTCTACGGGGTGCAGGGCCTGACCGTTGCCGACGCCTCGGTCATGCCGTTCGTCGTGTCTGGCAATACCAACGCGGCAGCCATCATGATCGGGGAGAAAGCGGCGGACATCCTGCTCGGCAGGACGGCGGATGATTCCGCGTAAAGGCAATCAGAAAGAGCGCAGGGCTGCGGGGCTGGATCTTTTGGCGGGCCGCCTCAAAGGTAACGTCGTCAGGTGAGCTGCCGCCGGGTCAATGGCTGACTTGGCAGACTCAACAAAGACCGAGAATTTAGAAAAAGAAACCGGGTCCAAGAGCAACAGATTATGGTCCAGGATCAGGCCCTTGCGGGCATCCGTGTGGTGGACATATCCGGCAGCGTCAGCACCGGCTTCTGCGCCAAGGTCTTTGCCGACTACGGCGCTGACGTCATCAATCTCGAACCCGAGGGTGGCTTCAGAACCCGCAACCTGGCGCCCCTCATAGGCGGCACCGCTCCCAACGCGAGTGCCATGCATGCGTGGCTTAGCACGAACAAAAAGAGTGTACGGGCGGACGCCATCGGGCCCGCGCAGTGCGCGACGATTATCGGCGAGGCGGACCTCTTGCTCGACGATGGGCAGGAGCACGGTTTCGACTGCGGGGGCGTGCGGTCCAGTATCAGTTGGTATGGGCGCGGCGGACCGTATGAGAACTTCGTTGGCACTGATGCCCAGTGCTTTGCCCTGAACGGCATGATTCGGAACATTGGTCCGATTGAGGGTCCACCGATCATGACTGCGGGCTATCAGGCCGAGGTCACCGCGGGTATCACGGCCTATACCGCGAGCCTCGCGCAAGTGCTGGCGGGTGAGTTAGGTAATCGGAGAAACCCCGTTCACATCGAAACCAGTATCTTCGAGTCGTGCATATGTTTCACCGACGTCGGTGCGGTCGGCTTTCATAACTCCGGACTACAGGCGTCGCGCATGGGCATCAACCGCTTCCCGCCGACGTACCCGCTCGGCGTCTTTCCGTGTCGTGATGGCTGGATCGGGGTCACGGTGCTTACGCCGTCGCAATGGCACTCTTTTTGCAAATTGCTTGGCATGGATGAACTGGCCGAGGTGCCACTTTTTCAGTCGTCGGTTGGGCGTCTGCAGGCGCGAGACGTGATCGAACCACTCATGTGCGAACGATTCGAGACGTTCTCGGCCGAGGACTTGTTCTACAAAGGCCAGCAAGCGGCGATTCCGCTCGCGCGCGTGCCCACGATGGAGGAGTTGTTTGAGGTCGATCAGTTTCAGATTCGAAATGCGATGACCGAAGCGACGCTGCCTGATGGCGAGACCTTGCGGGTGCCGAGCGTCGCCTTTCGCCTGTATTCGACGCCGCCATCGTTTGGTGGTCCGGTCGCGGCCCTCGGCCAGCACTCGGGAGATTACGCATGAAGGGGACGCATGACGCACTTGCTGGAATCCGCATCATCGATCTCAGCATGGGTTGGGCGGGACCGCTTGCTGCCAGGCAGTTGGCCGACATGGGTGCGGATGTTATCAAGGTAGAGAGCTGCGAGCGCTTCGACTGGTGGCGGAGTTGGGAGGCAACGCAGGCATGGATCGACGACGACGGTGCAGAGAAGTCGACCGCTTTTAATACCGTCAACCGCAATAAGCGCAACGTTACGCTCGACCTTGAGGACGATGAAGGTCGAGACCTGCTCTTGCGCCTCGTTGCCGGCGCCAATGCCGTGGTCGAGAATTTCTCAGGGAGCGTCCTGCCCAAGCTGCGGCTCGGTTACGATGTTTTCAAAGCCGTTAACCCTGCGATCATCCTGCTCTCGATGCCCGCCTTCGGCTCGACCGGACCCTGGGCCGGGTTCCGCGCCTACGGATCGACAGTTGAGCAGTCATCCGGCTTGCCGCATTTGACGGGTCGGACAGGTGACCCGCCGACGATGCAGCACGTCGCCCTCGGTGATGCCGTTGGCGGCTTAAATGGCAGCGCGGCCCTGTTGACCGCACTGCGCCATCAGTCGAGAACGGGCGAGGGACAGTACGTCGACCTGTCCCAGGTGGAGGGCTTGTTCCCGATGGCGGCCCACGGAATTCTTGAATACGCGGCGACCGGCAGTGCGCCTGTGCGGCTTGGCAGTCGTCACCGTGAGTACGCGCCTCACGGCGTTTATCCGTGTGCAGGTGACGATGACTGGATCGTCATTCAGGTGCGCGACGATGCGGAATGGCAAGCCCTCAAGCGGGTTAGCGGCGACGCACTTGCCGGATTCGGCGACGTGGCCGACCGGCATGCACGCCAGGACGATCTTGACGCGCGACTCGGGGCGTGGACAGCGGATCAGGATGCCAATGAACTGATGTTTCGCCTGCAACAGGCACGCGTCCCTGCCGCTGCAACCCACAGAAATGGAGACCTGCTTGAAGATCCGCATCTCGCGGCGCGGGGATTTTGGCAATGGCGTGACCGGGCAGTGGTCGGTAGCCAACCCAACCCGTCCCCGGCCTATCGGATCGGCGCAAAACCGTTTCCGGTTGTGGCACCGGCACCGACGCTCGGTCAGCACAACGACGAGGTGTTGGGGGACCTTCTTGGCGTGAGTAAGGACGATCTGGCGCGGTTGCGGCGCACCGGCATCATTGGGGAGAAGCCGCGGATGCGGGGAATAACCCCCAGCTAGAGTTCCTGTCCCAGAACTCCGTTCAGTAGCGTGCCGGCATTGTCTTGCTGCGTTCGCTCATCTTGTCCAGGATCTCGATGCGCTCCTCAAGATCCGCATCGGGCCAGTGGCAGATTTCATCAATGCTGCGCAGGCAGCCGATGCAGATGTCGTCCGCGTTGAGTGCGCAAACGCGAATGCACGGCGTTGGAATGTACGTAGCCTTGCCCACGGGTAGCGTCCGATTAGTTGGAAGCTCGCGACTTTAATCTGAGACGATGAATATTTCCAGCCGGGGCGGGCTCCCATCGTCGCGTGGACTTTGGCAATCGACGGGGCTACGACGCGTCCGGCCACGCGCCGCGGCCCAGGACAAGGGGGTGTTCGGGCAGACAAAGGGGCGTTCGTCTCATTGCCCGCCAGCCACAATCGGGCGCATGGAGCCCCTGCATGACCGGTGCAGACGCGAGTTCTTTGCCGACGATGCGTGAAAGGAAATCTCGGCTCGTGTCCCGATTGAAGCGCTGGTCCCAGTCGTTCTCAACATGCTGAACGCGGGCCGCCCAGACCTCCTGCGCCGCCTGGCCTTTGGCTGTCAGACGAACCTGTAGGCTCCGCCGCGAAGCATTCGATGCAGTCCGTGTCAACGGCTCCCGGATGGCCCAGGCTTGTCGCGAGAGCACAGTCATCGACTGCGCGCCGCCTTCCTTTGGGATGCCTGTCACCGTGGGCAGGTGGACCATGGCGATGGGAGCATCGACCGAGAGCACCCGTAATACGTTCGCACCGAGAGGCATGGCGACCGTCGACTCAGCTTCCACCGCGAGCGTCAATGCGAGCAACGCCCGTGAGAGCGCGGGTGGCAGTGGGGCGATGCCGGCGGGCGGCGGTGCATCGCCCGACTCGCTTAGTTGGGTTGCGAATGGCAGCGCACTTCTTGAGCTGACGACAGGCAGGCAGGGCGGCATTTGCCCTGCGCGCGGCCCGGCGATCCGGCGCAGGTCATCGATCAGCGCACTTACCTGTTCGTCGCCGAAGCGCTCCCGCCATCGTGACTCGATTTCGTCGTCCAGCCGGTCCCACACGGTCAGAAAATGTCGGAGGTGGCTTGTCGCCTTGACGCCCTCGTTGCCGATTTTGTCGATGTAGCGCCAGCGAAGATACGCGTTGATGAGCGGTCCGATTGATGCATCTCGACTGACCTGGCTCAGCGCTTCGACGGCCGTGCCGTCTCCCGAGATGTACCGCAACTGGTTCGCCCACATGGGCATCGAGACCAGGCACATCCGGTGTGGGCTTTGCTGCCAGGTCTTGAAGCGCAGGCCAGTCGGTCCGATGAGCCGCTGCCCAAAGGTGTTGTCGAATTCGATAGTAAAGGCGATGAGAGCCCGGGACAGCAGTGACGAGAAGGTCGGTATCGAAGCGCCGGGTGCC
>CAVOBC010000208.1:0-8423 GCA_963693635.1 Gammaproteobacteria bacterium
GCTACCATTGCCCTATTCACGGCTCGCGCAGCGAACGTGAACTTCTAGCCACACGCTTGTTCACGACTCGCGAAGCAGAGCGAATCGTGTATTCCCCTGTATCCCCAAGTATCCCCCCAGACGCACCTAGCACACCCAACGGCTCGGTTGATACCGGATGCGACCCAGATCTTCTTCCAACGACTCAAAGTCGTCGCGCCGCGCGCCGTGCCACTCGAGGTCATCGAGCGACTCGGCCAGGGGCACGTCAAGCGCGAGTCGGGCGAGGTCGCGAAAAAGGCGCGCGGACTCACGATTGTCCCGCAGCGTCTTGCCGAGGCGCGGGGCCCCTCTGACTTTTACATCCCAGGTGTTCTCATCGTCTGGAATGTTATCCATTGCCCGATAACGATTGAGCAGGATCGCCGCGGTTTTGGCCCCGAATCCCGGCAAGCCGGGGATGCCGTCGGCTGTGTCGCCGACCAGACCCAGCCAGTCAGGAATGGATTCAGGGTCGACGCCATTCCTTTCCCGCACGCCGTCTTCGTTGATGACCCGTTTGCGTATCTGATCAACCAGAACGACCCGATCGCCGGTGACGCATTGGCCGAGATCCTTGTCCGGCGTCATGATGCGCACTTGCTCGACATCATTGCGCCACCTGACCGCTGCGGTGCCGAGGGCATCATCTGCTTCCCACTGGTCCATCCGCCACACGACGATCCCGCAGGCCGCGATGGCTCGCTCCACCAGGTCCATCTGGTCAACCAGGATGGGGTCCATGCCATCGCCGGTCTTGTATCCGGCAAACATGTCGTTGCGGAAGGATTCGATCGGGTTGTCGAACGCGACGCCGATATGGGTGCACGACTCGGACGGATCATCGAGCAGGCCCAATACAGATGCGATCACGCCGACGGTGGCCTTGACGTCCTGCCCGGACGGCGAGGTCTGGCCTGGACGCTTGGAGAAGTGGGCACGATAGAGTTCGAAGGTGCCGTCGACGACGTGGAGCTTCAAAGCGGATTCCTGAACGGGTGTGGTGAACGCCAGAGTAGCAAAGGTTCCTGCACAGATGCGCTGCGGACCCGTTTGTCCGCATTGAATGACCTCGATCAACGCGCGGGTGTCCGCCCCACGGTCGACCGGCCCTATCGTGTTCCCGACACCACAGAATGCGGGCGTTGGGTCGCCCACGTCGTGTGCGCTTGCAAAGATGACATCGGAGGCATTTACTCAATCGGCGACCCACTCATCGACGGAGCAGGACATGGCCTACGAGATCAAACGCTTTCCCCACGATGGCACGATTGATGCAGACGGTCATGTGCTCGAACCTGCGGACCTGTGGGAGACCTACCTTGAAGACAAGTACAAGGATCGGGCACTGCGCATCAAGGTGGACGATGAGGGGCTTGAGTACCTCGAGATCAACGGCAAGCCGTCCAAAATGACGCGCGGCGGTTCGCTCGGAATTATGGGGGCGATGGGTGAAGAAGACCTGCGACCCAGCCCGGACCGCCGCTATTCTGACAGCATGCCCTTCGGTGCCTGCAATGCGACAGATCGGCTTGACCTGATGGACCAGGAGAATCTGGAGTGCTCGTTGCTCTACCCAACGATCGGCCTCTTGTGGGAGGTGGAGGAGACGGACCCGGAGATTAGTCTTGCCTACGCGCGTGCTTACAACCGCTGGATAGCCGATTTCTGCCGCGATTCCGGCGGTCGCCTGGTACCCATAGCCATGCTGACCATGCTGGATGTGGAGGGCTCCGCGCGAGAACTCGAGCGCGCGGTTGCGGACGGCTGCAAGGGCTGTTGGGTCAATCCCTTCAATCACAATCGCGTGATCCATGGCCACTCGGATCATGACCCGCTGTTTGCTAAATGTGTCGAGCTGGACGTGCCGTTTGCAATACATCCAACCTTCCACCCCTACGGAACGGCGGCGGGTATCTTCGACATTCCGCGCGAGGGGATGAGTTACGCAGGCATGATCTGGTTGCGTTCGATCGTGCAGCAAGCCCTGATCTCCTTTTTCTCCCTCGGCACGCTGGATCGGTTTCCAGAATTACAGCTCGGGGTTTTGGAGGCTGGGTCAGGCTGGATTGGCGCACTGCTCGATCGCTTGGACGCTTACAGCGCGTCGATGAACATGGCTGGCAAGAAGCCGTCAGCCAGTGAGTACTTCCGCAGGCAATGCTTCATCTCCGGGGACCCGGATGAGACCGCGGTGCCGTTTATCATCGACCATGTCGGCAGCGACAGCTTCATGTGGGCGACGGACTATCCGCATCCGGATCATCCCCACACCTGGGTTGATGACCTCACCCGTTACGCTGAGAGCCTGACGCCGGTCGCTCGCAGCAAGGTGCTGGGCGAAAACGTCAAGCGCATCTATAAGTTGGACTACAAACTGCCGCGGGATGCGTCAAAGCGCGCGACCGGTTAGTGGAGGTGGGTCGGGTTGTCAGCGCGGTGTGCTGAGACGATCAAGGTCGAAGTGATTGCGTAGCTTCTGTGCCTGCTCGGCCATATCGCGATAGTCGTCCCGCGTGGCGGGCAGCACATCGGTGACATGCGTGGCGGGAACGCTCGCAAACGCGCCTTTGAGTTGCGAGCGCAATTGGTGGGTCGCAATTGGCATCGCCAGCGCGGTGACAAACGGTGGCGTCGGTGCCGGGACACTCGTGCCAAGGTGCCTGACCCTGGCAGCGGCAAAGCTCAGAGTGTCGTCGGCGCCGCGGAGCAGCAGCCATGAATGCGCATCGATGGCTGCCACGTCGGCCTTGCCGTCTTGCAAATACTGGATGCTGGCCGCGTGCGAACCGCTCACGATGAGGCAAGCAGGCTGGATGCTGCGATTCAGCAACCACGCAAGCAGGGCGCTGCAGCCGGAGTGCGAGGTCAGTCCGTTGACGACCACACGCGGCGTCTTCTCTATGGTGTGTGAGGAAGCGGTGTCAGCAGCGACAATGTGACTGACATAGTCACCCGGTCGGATGCCCAGATGGCCAAAGACCGGCCGCGCGAAGGGCAACAATTTCACGGTGGTTGCTGACGCGAGATCCAGCCCGCAGCACTGGCTGAGTGCAAGGCGCTCGTCCTGCCACTGTGCTGCTGCCGGTCGGTCCCTGCAGAGTGCTTCCGGCAGTCCAACGACACCACTTTGCCCGAGTCGGTCGCGCAGCCTTTCCCAGACGGCATCCTGCGCCGCGATCGTCGACGGCAGGTCATACCAGGGCAGGCTTATCGTCAGCGTCGCGTGCGTCGAGATCAATGGGAACCGGGTTGCAGATGATCCGGATCGATTGTCGCTTCGTGTCGCCGCCGTGAATAACGTTGCCGGGTTCCGTCCCAGTGTCGCCGCAGATATGTCATCGGCAATGTCAGAGGAGTGAACAAGCGACTGTTCCGAGGTCGCCCGCATCCACGTGAACCTCGCACGGCGTCGTGACAGGAAGCATCGGCGGCACGGAACCGCAAAGAATCGTCTGCCCCGCGAGCGGCCGCAAGTTATCGTGTTGCAGTCGTTTGGTCAGCCACGCGAGCGAGTCGAGCACAACCCGCGTGATCTCGGGCCCCACTGCGTCGATGAAGCGAGGCTCCGCCGCTTCGTGCTCGGGTTCGACGACGCTGATGGTGAGTTTTCCGGATGCAAGGGAGAAGCCTGATTTGCCCGCCCCCTCGACGAAGCCTGCATGGACCGCGTTATTGGCGATCAGTCGCGGCGCTGCGTGGCCGGTGGTTGTCGCTGTCGCCATGAACGCGCCATGATGGAGTTCGATGACCGGAATGGTCGACCCAATGGCCCGCATCAACGTGTCGTCTGACGTGTCGTCGATGCCGAGATCGGCGCAGAGCTTCACAGCGAGTTCGCCCTCGATCGCCGGGCCCGAGAAGCGACCGCCGTTGAGCGACACGCCGGTGTGCCACACGCCGGTGTCATAGAGGCGCCCGAAAACGGGGTTGTCGATGCCGACCTGTTTCTGAATCGTCGGGGACGTGCAACCGACCTTGAAGCCAACCAGACGCTCGCCGCGTGCAGCCCGCATGCGATCGAGTTCGGAGGCAATGGCGTAAGCCTCGGCCTCGCTCCAGGCCTCGCCGGATTCCGTGACGGAGGCTGAGTCGAAGTCAGCAAGCAGACGTCTTGCCGTAGCGGCGACGGATGTGATGGGCGAGCCTTCCACTTATCGGGTTCCGGATGTATTCAAACGGGCAACCATACGGGCTCGTGCGTGCCGAGCGGGACCGTCGGGGACGACCAGTGCGGTGGCGTTTCGGACAGACTGAGGATCGGTCCCAAATGAGTCATTTCACCGAACCTGGTATCTGATGTCATAATAATTTCATTGATCCGTTCGGGATCGACATCCATATTGGGCGCGTCGAAGTCCACGCGATGTTGACGGTGAAGGAACATACCGGATTGACAGAGGGACGCCTCAACATGCCACGAGCCGCCCTCGCTTGCCCGCCGATTGAGCGCAATGAGCGTGCCAAACGCGGCGAGGTAGCCGGTCATGTAATCGCACGCGGCAGCAGGCAGGAGTGCGGGCGTCGGGTCACCGTGTTCAAAGGCGACGCCAGTCACGGTCTGCGCCAGTTGCTCCCAGCCAGCACGGTTGCTGAACGGGCCGCCGCTGCCGTAACAACTCATTGACGTGTAGATGATGCCGGGCCGCGCCTCGGCCAGTTGTTCCGGGCCGAAGCCGCGTTTTGCCAGAACGCCCGGACGATAGCCCTGCGAGAAAATGTCGGCGTCCGCTACGAGCCCCATCAGACCGTCGCGCCCGTCGGCCGTGTCGAGGTCAAGGAACGATGAGCGCTTGCCGTGGCCCGTATCCATCACAAAGCGGTCAACCTGAGGCAGTTGCTTGCCGGCGACCATCAGAACATCCGCGCCGTGTTCTGCCAGCGTGCGTGCACACGTCGGGCCGGCCAGCACGCGGGTCAGGTCGAGCGCACGAATGCCCGCAAGCGGGCGATCGCCGTCGGCTGACGCTTTCCCAATGGCCGGAAGGGGCGTAGGCGGGCCATTGCCGATTCGGGTAATCGTTACCACGGGCCTGGTGGCCAGGATCTGGCCATGTGGATGGGCGAGCCATTCACTGTTGCTGCGCACCATGGCACCGCAGGCGTTGACCTCGGCGACCGCGTCTTCAAGTTCAAGTGCGTCACGGGCGGCGATAGCTTTGATGACCGCGTCTGGCTCAAGCGGGCACCCAAGAACACCGCAAACCCGTTCGGCAAGATGTGGCATGCCGAAGTGCGGTAGAAAAAACCGGCCATCCCGGGTCGGCATTGGATTGGTTAGTCCCGCGCCGCGCGCGTTGCCGAACGGATTGCCGTCATCGCCCGCGAGGCGCATGAAGGCATAGCTCTTGAGCGCGGCGGCGGCGTGCGCCGCCGCGACACTGACGGTCTGCCGGCTGCCGTGTTTGCGTTCCCAGAGATCGGTCACGGCGACCCCGACACCGGCCATGACCGCTGCCGCGGTCTCGCCCAGGGGAAAGCGCGTTGACAGCACCGGGTCATTACCGTCGATGTACGTGGATTCGGGTTCGCCGAGGCCACGGATAGCCATCAATTCCTGAAAAGCCTGACTCGTGTTTGCATCATTCATCACCGGATAATGCTGGGCTTCGGGCGTGAGTTCAATGCAAAAATCAGGTGGCGACCCGTCGAGCCAGTGTACGGAGTTTTCGTGATTCGGGTGCCTGGCCGCGCCCCGATGGCAGCCAACTCACAACCTCACATCCGTTGCTGGGGCCGTGTGGCTGGCATGGGGAACGTTCGTTGCATGATTTCAGGGGGAGGGCGGGATTTAGTGTGCGTGATAGGGTTCAGGCGCATCCTGTGTTTTGAGAGACATCATGGTCAGAAGGATGGTCGCTGATTGGTACGTGGCGTCGCGCGGCATCCGCGTGGGGTTATTGTTGTTGGTTGTCGGCCCGATGACGGCGCACGGCTACGACTTTGATACATCCGGCTATCTGGCGGAAGCGTTTCGCTGGCCCGCGTGGTCCGACACCGTTGCCCGTCATCAGAATCAACGGCAGTTGATCGCGGACTGCCTTGACGACGTTGCGCGCTGCAGTCGGCCGCTGCGCGGTATGCGGGTGATCATCGAGCGAGGTGCCACGCTGCCGCTTGATAAACGCCTTGCGCTGGTTAACCGATACATTAACCGTCGGGGTTATCGCCGGGAACGCATCTTGCCCCATGCGTCGGTAGCGACGTCAAGCCGACCGGCACAGGCTGCGCGTGCGGGCAACCGGTGGCAGACGCTGGTCGAATTCCTCGAACGCGGCGGCGATTGTGAAGACTTTGCAACCGCCAAATACTTCCTGCTGCGCGAGATGGGCGTACCCGAAGAGGATCTTCGGGTTCTTGTGGTCTATGACAGGACGGTGCGGGAGCATCATGCGGTGGTCGCGGTTCGTCGGCCGGGCGGCCCCGCCTGGTTGCTGGAGATCGACAATACGATCCTGCGACGCGACCGACCCGGCGGTCGGTCGAGCTATCGTCCGGTCTATGCGATGAGTGAACGCAGTATCTGGGATTACCGAAAGTTAGCGATCGTGGAAACGAAAAGGAGAGGGTCATGATGATCACAACGCGTACGCCGTTCTGGCTTGCGATTGCTGCGATGTTGCTGGCTGCGTCGATGTCGGCCCATGCGGCACCGGAAACCCCGCCGCGGATGCTAACGACCGATCAGACCGAGGAGCGCCTGGCCGGTATTGAAGAGATCCTGGTGACAAGTTCCAGGCCGATGGTACCGGGATCGGCGAGTGTAGATGTTGAATCGATATTGGAAATGGCAGTCGACGCGGAGGACGCCCCCGAACCTTTGGCATCTCCAACGCATGAGTCCTCGCAAATTGAAGACTCAGAGGGGACGCTCCCGCGGGCTGAGCGGCCGTGATGAGTCCTGCCGTCGTCAGTCCGTGGCCGCCGTCCAGGCCGGCGACGTCTCAAGGCCTGTGATGTGCGTCAGTAAACTCGTTGACCGCCAGCCAGGGTGTCATCGAAGCGGTGCGACTTGAGGAAATCGAGCGCACGGGCGAGGGGAGGTGCCACGCGGTCGTGCCCAGGGGCCGTCAACATCTCAAGCGCGAGTGCGGGCACATAGCCGTTGGGGTCGTCGAGGCAGGCAACCAGCAACTCTTCGATCTCGCCAGTCGGGATGTCCGACCCCAGCAGGGCGCACATCGCATTGAAACGCGCCTGATTCTCGCCGCTCCAGCCACGCATGATGGTCTTCTGCCAACCCGGATTTTCCTCGGTCAGCAGTCTCTGTATTGCCGGTAGTGCGCCACGCGTGTTGACGCCGATGGCCGCGATGGCGTCGAGGGCGGCGCGCGCGACCTGATGACGCTTGTGTAGGAGTTGGGCTGCGAGCGGTGGAATCGCGCGTCCGGCGGCTGCCCCGATCTCCCCAAGCGCGAAGGCGGCGTTGATTTTGATCCACGCATCGTCGACGTCCAGCAGTTCAAGCAACCGGTCGACAGCGGACTCGCCCATTGCTCCCAAGGCGTAGGCTTCGTCCTGCAGCACAGTCGCGCCCTCGGTCCAGCGCCGCTCCTTCGGGTCGCCATCCGGGACCTTACTGCCGTCGTCGGTTGCTTTGTAACGCAGACTAAATTCGCGGCTCTTGCCCGCGTGGGCCAGCAATTGATCCGCGACGGCTTCAACCGCGCCGCCGTCGGCGAGTCGCTCGATGGCGTCAAGCCGGAGCGCTTGGTTGTCAACGTTCAGTTGGCCGAGATTCTGCGAGATCTCATCGATTGATAACGGGGCCCCTGGCTGTTGGGGCGTGCCGCGCATCCACTCCCAGATCCGTGACCAGGTCCGCGTGTGCCGATAGCGACCGAGAACGATTGATGGATCCTGCCATGCGCTGTCGCCGCCGTTCCAACTCGGTGCAAGCGGATTGCGAGTCCGCATGAACACAAACTTGAACATATAACGGCTCATGTCGGTGTGATTCGGCATGCCGGCGTGGGCGATGTCGAAATCGACCAGCACGCAGGTGCCCGCCTTCGCGGCACCCGGCACAAGGGCAAACGGATAGTCGGCTTCCTCAAGCGTGGCTTGCAGATGTGTACCGGGAATCACCCGGGTCGGGCCGCGACTCGCCGGGGTGTCCTGTGGAAAATACAGAATCATCGCAAAGCGCGGCACCTGATAGCGCGCACGGGACAGGGGGCTGTGGGCATCCTGATGCCAGTGGCTGGAGCCAGAGGAACCCTTGCCCATGGTGGGACCATGCTCGTGCCCGGCAATGCGTGCATGTCCATCAGCTTCATCCAGCGGTTCGCTCGCGTGCATGAAGCGGTGTGGATGCAGAATATAGTCGTCGCCGAGCACGCTCTGCAGGGCGCCGCGAACTGACGGCGCGTGGATGACCTGCTGCAACTCCGGTACGCGCGGCA
>CAVOBC010000209.1:0-8404 GCA_963693635.1 Gammaproteobacteria bacterium
AAATCCAATATTTATTTGGACTAGCGGGACCGCTTCTAACTAAAAGATGCAGATTAGAACCCGCATCAAAATAACGACCGGGGATCGTTGTATTGGCTACGAATTGATGAGTCAGTCTATGCATGAGCGTTCCCTCTTTTGTGCCCCTTTCACTAGCTAGAACGAGGCGTTAAAGTTAAGAACGTATTGCAACCTTTGAGAACGAACATTGGATGGGGTAGTTCGCGTTATACCCTAAATTAGCGCAGCAGGATCAATGATCCAGCTTTCTAGATGCTTCTGTGAAGTTCTCTATGGTTGCAAAGCGTTCACAGGAACCATCTGACACGATGTCCGCCTGCCATATCGTCATCTGCATCTCGTTGGGCCCTTCGCGGGCGGGTCTGGATGTTGGCCTGATAGCGCCGCCGAGCAAGACGGTGATTAGCTGCACGGCACACTGCTGGATTGCTTCCTGGAACGGTAGAATCTCTGGTCATTGGAATTGAGCAGGCGTCACTGACTATGGTCGAAGTCGTTTGTCACCGTGGCGCAAATGCGCACGCACCCGAGAACACCTACGCATCCGCTCAGTACTGCATTGACTGGGGGGCCGATTGGCTGGAGATCGACGTCAACACGAGCCGTGATGGTGTGATGTATGTGTTCCACGGTCCGGACCTCGCTCGAACGACGAGCGGCATCGGCAAGATCCATCAGATGGACAGCGCCGACCTGGACCCGCTCGACTGCGGATCCTGGTTCGCCACCCAATTCTCGAACGAACGGATGCCGCGTCTCGACGAGTTCCTGGATTGGCTTGATGGCCGGATCAAGCTCTTCCTTGACGTCAAGTGGGCGCCCCTCGAGGACCTTGTTCAGCTGATTGACGAGAAGGGCTTCAGCGACAACAGCTTCTTCTGGTTTGGCCAGGACAAACTCGCCAGACGCTTCCGGGAGATCGGCTCCAATCTCGACATGAAGATCAACGTGGGCTCCGAAGCCGACCTACACCGTGCCATCGAGGACTACGACGCAAAGATCGTCGAATTCGGACTCAACGGGCTTTCAGCGCGCCTGATAGATGCGTCTCGACATGCTGACATTCGTTCCATGATCAGATACGCCGGTGACCACGAAAAGGCCTTCGCGTCCATCCTGACGCTCGGACCCGACATGGCCAACATCGATCATGCGGATGTGTTTTGCAAGATGCGCATGGGGCGTTGAGGCGTCGTACAACCGTCGGCATGTCTTTTCGAGGCCAGGCCAGCATCTGTCAGGAACCAGGGGCACCCGCAGACCCTATTCGATATTTATTTCGATATCACTTCCGGAGGGTGCGCAAACCTTCGAGTTCTGCCGCATGCGACAACCGGTAATCAAGGCAAGCGAATTGCAGCGGATCACTCATCTGCTCATTCAGGACGAGGGCTGCGGCACGCAACGGATGCCGCGCAAGGAGCATCATGGCTCGCTGGCACACATCCACGACGCCGGAGATCTCGTCCCAGATTGCGGCGAGGTCCGCAGACGATCGAGGACCGTGCGCCGTTCGGCCCGCGAGACCGACATTTGGCGTGTCCGTCACTCGACGGCACTGACGATCTCTACCCGGGTCCACGACCAGGTCACGATCACGTCATCCTCATTCAGCCAGCCTCGGACCATCTCGGATGCAGTCTCCGAGACGATCAATGGCACCAGCGCGGAAGCATCCCAGTACCTCACAGACGATCATCCCGATCCTCTGCAAGCGCTTCGGAAAGCCGCGCGGCGCCCAACACGATGGGTGCCCTGTCGAGCAATGCCGCGGTACCCTTTCTGCAACCAGGCCTGAGCATCCCAGCGCTGATCAAGCGCTGCCGCGCTTTTTCTTGCTCTCTTGCTTTCAACGCAGCACGAAACCGTCGTAGCCTTTACGTGCACTGTCCTCACATCGATCCATGTACTCTCTTACGCCGAAGTGAAACAGCAATTCCCTTCGTTTGCCCGGAATGTTCGCGCCCATGTACCACGAGTCCGCGAGCGGCAACAGCGAGCGCTCACCAATGTCCTGGATGTGACGCCGCCAGGCCTCTGCCGCCACCGGCGTCGCCTCGATAGAAACGAGACTGTTGTGGCGCAGATGGCATAGACAATCGACCACCCAGTCGCCCTGAACCTCGGCGCTGGTGGGGCCGTTCCAGAATGCGGTCGGGCTCTGCGGGCCGTATAGCATCAGCATGTTCGGGAAACCCGGCACTGCGATGCCGAGATGGGTCTTGACACCGCCCTGCCATGCTTCAGCGAGCGTTTCGCCGCCTGTGCCACGGATTGCCATGTCGGTCAGCCCGCCCGTGCCGGCGTCAAAGCCGGTCGCAAGCACGAGTACATCCATCTCATAGCACTGCCTGGAGGTCTGCACGCCGGCCGCGGTGATCGACTCGATCGGCTCATCACCCACGTCGACGAGCGTGACATTGTTTTGATTGAAGACCTCGTAGTACCACTGTTCGAGCGACGGGCGCTTCGCACCAAAAGGATGCCGCGGCTCCATTGGCGCCAGCTTGTCCGCGATGGCAGGGTCGTCAAGGCGAGAGCGTGTCTTGTCGCGCCAGAAGTCGTAAGCCAGTCGATTCGAGGCTTCATCGACGAGAATGTCGCTGAATGTACCCGCCCAAAAGTGGAAACCGCCTTTCTGCCATGCCGCCTCGAACACCGCGTCGCGCTCTTGCGCGCTGACTTCGAGTGCCGAGCGCGCGTCGCCAATGATGTCTGCGATGCCCCCGTTCGAGGCGTTCCGCAGCTGGAAGTGTTCCGGATAGTCGCGCTTGCCCAGGGGTTGGTGCTCGGGATCAAGTCCCCGCTGCTGCATCGCCAGTGCGATCATCGGCGTCCGTTGAAAGACGGTCAGGTGTGACGCGCACTTGCCCGCTTCCTGAATCACTTGCACCCCGCTCGCCCCCGTGCCGATTACGCCCACGCGCTTGCCGCTGATGTCGACGCCTCCCTGCGGCCAGTGACCTGTGTGGTGACACGGCCCCTCGAACGTGCCGAGACCGGGGAAATCGGGAATGTAGGCCTTCGAGGCAAAACCGGTACAGGGAATGAGAAAGCGCGCCCGCGTCTCGCGACCATCGGCACTGTGAACCCGCCATTCGTTGCAATCAGTCTCGAACGCAGCCGAGGTCACGCGAGTGTCGAACTCGATGTCGCGGCTCAGATCCAGACAAGCATCAACGTGCTCGAAGTAGCGCCGCAGCTCCTCGTAACCGGGAAATCGCTCTGACCAGTTCCAATCGCGCCATAGACCATCGAACGAGAACTCGTAGTTTGGAACGTGCGAGTCCACGCGCGCTCCCGGGTAGCAGTTCCAGTGCCAGATGCCGCCGAGGTCGCTGCCGGCTTCGAGCAACCGCACGGCAAACCCTTCCCGCCGCAGCCGATGCAACTGGTAGAGGCCACTGAAACCGGCACCAATGATCAGTGCATCCAGGCACGAATCCTCTTCATCGCGAGCTACCATGTACCCTCCCCCTTAAACGGTATCTGGCCTAGGTCCGTGCCAGCGACATTTCTGTTCTCAATTGACCTGCCAATGAGAAAGCTGAGTCAGACTGGTCACCTTTGCGGCGGCCTGATTCCTGGATTCAGAATCTGGCGACTCAACCGGGAACAGAATAGGACGATTGACCAGGCGGTGGAACCGCTCTGTAACAGACCCCGTGGGCTGGTTCCCGCAGGTGTTAGATGGTGACAAACATCACTCATGGCCGTCGCTCATGCGCGTAAGGTGCATTCAGCTCTTGCCGAAGTTCGGTTCCCGTTTCTCAAGGAACGCCGCGACCGCCTCCCCGTGATTCGGATGACGCCGGGCGATTTGGTCACGAGTACCCTCGCGCTCCATCACCGCCTCAAGGTCTGAATCCATCGGGTTCTTACGCAGCAGCTCCTTGATCATCATCACGGCATTGCTGGGATTACTGGCAATCTCCTGTGCTTTATCAATGGCAGCCTCAACCAGATCCTCGGGCTCCGAGACCTGCGTGACGAGACCCATCCGCAATGCCTCGTCCGCCGGAACCATCCGGCCCGTCAGGCACATCTCGGTGGCATTTCCGAGGCCAACCAATTGCGCAAGAATCCGTGTCGAGCCCAACTCAGGCATCAGACCCATTTTGACAAAGCGAATGCTCATCAATCCCGCTGTGGACGCTATTCGAACGTCACAGGGCAGCACAAGCGTCAGGCCGATGCCAACGGCAAAACCATTGATCGCCGCAACTGTAGGTTTCGACTTCTGAATGAACTCAGGGAATGAATAACCGCCACCGACGGACATCTCGCCATCGCCCTCTTTTTTGTTGGCCTCCACCCGATCAGCAAAGTCGTGCAGGTCGGCGCCCGCCATGAAGGCGCGCCCCTCACCCGTCAACACAATCGCACCAATTGCGTCATCTGCGTTCCACTGCGCCATTTGGTCCTGCGTCTCCGCATGGAGCTGGCTGGTCCACGCATTCAGCCGATCGGGTCGGTTGAAACGGATGATCCCGACGTTACCCCGGGTTTCTGCAATGATCGTCTCAAAGGCCATAACTGATCCTCGTTAGCTTGAAAGGGAAGATTATCAAAACTGGGGGGTAGCACCCCTCTGGTGGTTCTTACAGGTGCCCTTTTTTCGGCAGGACCAAGTCTAGTCGTACGATCATGGGTTACTGCTGTTCAGATCATGCTACGCGACGCCGGAGCCCCCCGATACCGGGGCGCCCCGTGAACGCTCATTCGCTCCCAGAAAATTGGTCGAACCAGGACACCCGCACTTCTCATCACAGCCGTCAGCTGGCCCCCCGTCGTCCGATGATTCGACTCGCCGCCAGACAACCCGCTCCCAGCGCCTCATCGAGACGCTTCGGCACGCACCACTGGCTTAAAAAATGCGCAGCGAAGCAATCGCCCGCACCGCTCGTGTCTACGACCTCAGCCACCCGGAACGCCGAATGCTGATAAGTCTCCCCATGCCAGTGCGCCACAGCGCCCTCGTCGGCAAGTGTAATGACGAAAGGCCCGCCATGATCACCAGACAAGGTGTGCAGCCGATCTCTCAGTGCATACTCGCGCCGCGAGATGCCAAAAATGCAGACGTCGGCGAGGTCTCGATCGGCAAGCACCCGGTCGACATCGACCATTGGCGTACCTGAGATGTCGGCGAAGTCCACAACGCGCGTGCCCCGAGCAGGCACTCGTACCAGTCTCTGCAAGAGCGGCGCTATCCCATGGAAGCGAGTGAGCACGACCAGATCTGCGGTCTCGATCGTCTGTCGCTGGGATTCGGAGATTTCCCAATCAAGCAATCCGCCAGGATCGTAGTCGTAGAAGGAGCGTTCGCCCTTGTCGTCGAGCCGAACGCCTAACGAGGGAGTGTTCACCACTCGCACCAGATCGTGTCGGATACCCGCTGCGTCAAGTCTGGCAGCGAACACAGGGCCCACATCTTCGCCGACCGCCGAGAGCAGATGAATCTCGGCGTCCGGGAATGCCTGCGCCGCATGCAGGGCGAAGTTGAAAGGTAATGCCACTCAGGCGTGCCTCGGGCTCACCTTCGTAGTGATCGAGGTAGCATTCTCCTGCGGCAACGACCTTCATGTCGCCCGGTGCTGATCAATACCCAAACTGAACGTTGTCCTTCGAGCCATCGGCCACCGCTTTTGTTCGTGTCCCGGGAGAAACCGCGGTTGTCATCATCAAACTGACTGCGGCGCTGCCCGGCCACTTGTCAAAAGCCGCGTGTCGAATGCCGCGTGTCAAATAATACTCCCCCATTCGCCGCGTTCGCACCGTCACGCTCAGAGATTGGATCACCGAAGTCCACAGCATCCTGGCGAAGCATAAGGAATGTGAGGTGAAGTCGCGGTCGTCCCGCGCGTAGACTTGCCCTATGCAACGCACAATCCTGGTGACCGGATTCACGGGTCGGCTCGGTGGGCTGGTCGCACGAGCCCTTCGCGATCACCACAGTCTGACACCCCGCATCCTGGTGAGGCCGGCCCGCCGTGCGGCCGGTGATTGGGAACCGCCAGCAGGCATGAAGGTGGTGATCAGCGATTACGACAAACCGGAGACGCTCGACGCCGCACTGGCCGGCGTTGACGCTGTCTTTCTGGTGTCCTCTGTACACCCCGACATACGTCGCCGCGAGCTGGCGCGGGCCGCACGGGCGAGCAGGAGTTCGGCACCGCCGCACGTCGTCAAGATTTCCGGACTCGGCACCCGGCTCGACTCGCTCGTCGACAGCGGCCGTTGGCATGCACAGATCGAGCGTGGTATCGCGAGCTCGGACTTGCGGCGACGTTTCTGCGGCCCGTCTTCTTCATGCAGAACCTCGCCTTCCAGGCGGCGGCGATGCGCGACGCTGGCGTGCTGCGGAGCGCCGTCGAGGACGCGACGATCGCCATGGTCGATACGCGGGACATCGCCGACGTCGCCGCGGCGACACTCACGGTTGGATCACCGATCGAAGGGCAGGAGGCATCGCTGACCGGCCCGGATGCGCTCAGCTACGACACAGTTGCCGAGGCCGCGAGCAGTGCCTTCGGTCGTGCGGTCCGTTACGAACGCCAGTCAACGGACAAGGTTCGCGCGCCCTCGAGGGATCTGGCCAGCCAGGCTGGCACATCGACATCCTCATGCAGTTCAACGAGGCGTTTCGCGAGGGCTGGGGCGAAGCGACGAGCGACACTGTGGCACGAGTGCTCGGCCGGCCTCCCCGTGCCATCGATGCCTATCTGGCGGAACTCGCTGCAGGCGACAGTGTCAGCGGGACCGATCCCTTCCCGAGTTGACCGGTCACCACGTCCTCGCAGAGACGGAGGCCCGGAATCCAGACATCGCGCGCAACCATCTGTAGACGGGCGCAACTGCATTGTCGTCAGCAGCTGATGAAATCCATTCTGATATCGCACCGTACGGTCGCTTGCTACACCGTTGACTCTCGTCGACCAGGCATTGAGCGTCGCCCGTTACGGCCACGACCCCAATTGCGACCATCGCGGTTCGCATGGTCTGCCCCTGTCGCCGAGGCCTAAGCGCCGGCAACCTCACTTCCTGCCTCCAGCCCGCTATTGTCATCTCCCGGCCGACTCAAACGCGAACACCAGGAACTGATTGTTCGCCGGCATCGAAAAGTCATGCCGTAGTATCAAGCCATTGTCGGCCGCAATCTGCGTCACGACTTCAATGTCACGAATGCCGCTCAGTGGATTCCTCGATTTGAGCCAGGCGTCGAACTGTTCGTTAGACGCAGTAGTGAACCGGCCACCGTATCGGTATGGACCGTAGAGACAGACGAGACCACCCGGCGTCAGGACGGCCGCTACCTGCCGAAACAGTGGCGCGAGCACCGCCTCGGCCGCGATGTGGAGCACATTGGCGGCGTACAGGTGGTCAATACCTGCCACGGCCCACGGCTCATCGACAATGTCGAATCTGATGGGCGCTAAAACGTTGGGTGATACATGCGCATGCAGGTTGCGTTCGAGTCCGTCGAAGTAGTCCCCCTGATCGGACGGCTGCCAGGTCAGGTGCGGTAGCGCTGCCCCGAAGGCGATGGCGTGCTGGCCCGAACCGCTGCCAATCTCAAGGACCGTCGCCGGGAGCACCAGCAACTCGGATAGCCGCGTGAGAATAGGCCCGCGGTTGTTCTCAGCAGGCTGAGAGAAGTTGATCAGTTTTTTGGGATCAGACACCATAGGGCCCCCCATCTGGCAGTTCCAGGTCAATCGTTCGACGATGTCAGACGATATCAACAGGCGGCACGAAACCTCTGCACCCCCGACGCCTCGGCCACTACGCAGCCTCCCGGAGAATGGCACTCTTCACCACCTGCTTGAAAGTTGGATTCGCGCACGGCCCCATCGCCAGGGTGACCAGTCAAATTCTACAAGGCGGTGCTCCATCCCGATTAATCCCAACCCTTCCAGTTAGGCAGCCCGCCAACAGTAGCAAGTGACGCTAAGACTTACCCCGACCTTCCCCCGCCAATTCGCTATCAGCAATACTCTCGATCGCAAGCCAGACCCGTCCGTCCCTGGGCGACCAGAAGCCTTCGATGGATGTCTCGACGGACTTGCCTGAGGGGGGCGCGCCAATCTGGTTGCCATAACGTTGCGGGTAGCCATCGCGCAGGTCTACCAGGAGCCGATAGACATCGTCGAAGGTGAGTGAGCGCAGGCGAACGCGATGGCCAGTCCAGTAATCGCTCATAATCAAGGCTCCCAGGATAGCGGTATGAAGCGGACGATACCGCAAGCGCGCCAGTTCGTCGGCATCCGGCTCTGGTAGCGACGGCAACACCCCAGTGTGTACGATTCAGCATCTTGAGATACGGGCATCCTTTGCACAGGAACCCGGAGATGGGCGGCGCCACTGTCTCGCGGCTCGCGCGGCG
>CAVOBC010000210.1:0-8396 GCA_963693635.1 Gammaproteobacteria bacterium
AACATCGCATCGACGGTCTGCCGCCGGCTGACTTCGTCGGTGAAGTACTCAGCGAGCACCGGATGCGGCGCCAACCGCTCACGTTTCGGCCCCAGATCAGCCACTACTGCTCAGTTCTCCTGTTGTCGGACGCGTCTCGTTCCTGTCACGATTCGTTGCTGGCACGACTCGTTCCTTGCACGACTCGTCCCTTATACGAATTGTACACGGCGGATGGTGCAATGACCGCTTTGCCGCACCGGCCCGAACCGTGCGAGTCTGTTGACGGGAGCGAGTGCAGTCTGCACCTTTACTCATCGTGAATACCCAATCGATCATCTCGAACGCATCTGCCATGACGATCTCACAGATACCAAAAGACCGTCCTCCGGACCCGGCCAACGTCTCCTTTCGCGGGCAGAGGTCGGGAGCCGGTCCTGGCCCTTCACCCCGGTTGCGGCACCCACACCGCCATGTCGAACTGCATGATGCGTGCGGCAACCCGTGACGCCTCGCCACCTATGGCGGATCGCGGCAACCGGCATCTCATTCAGCGTTTTCGGAATCGGCGGCATCGCACTCACGCTGCTGGCAACACCCGTCATTTGGCTAACATCAGGGTCAGCGAGCGTGCGCCAACGCCGGGTCCGATCCGTGATCGCACTCTGCTTTCGCACATTCGCCTACTTCATGAGGCGCCTCGGACTCCTGAGCTTTGAGCTATCCGAGACAGCCCGAGCCGACAAGCCCGTCGTCATCGTGGCCAATCATCCGTCTCTGATCGATGTCGTTTTCCTGCTTGGCTGGTGCCGCCGCGCCGGTTGCGTCGTGAAAAGCTCGCTTCTTACGAACCCCTTCACCTGCGCGCCCATGCGCACTGCCGGTTACATCGGCAACGAGGACAACGACCTGATCGCGCGATGCACGGATCTCCTCACCGGGGGTGATTCGCTGGTCATCTTTCCCGAGGGCACGCGCACGCGGCACGACAAGCCAATGCGCTTCATGCGCGGCGCAGCGACCATGGCGCTCGTCGCCGGCGCTGGCATCCAGCCGGTCACCATCGACGTGCAACCGGTCACGCTGCGCAAGAGTGAGCGCTGGTGGCAGGTCCCCGATCGCTCCCCCCACTACCTGATCCGGATGCACAAACCATGGTCCGCCGCCGATTTCCGCACCGGGGCACCGCTCAACCGGGATGCGCGGCGACTCACACTTGAATTGGAGGCGTTCATCAGCAGCCAGTTGCGACCTAACCCACGCGAGGACGCAGGTACAGAACTGCCCTGAGCGCACGAGGTAGTCCACAAATAGACTTTGCCGAGAGCGGAGCGATATACTCGTCGCCATGAGCGAGGATGAAATATTCAGCCAGCTGGTCAACATTCTCGAAGAATTATTCGAGATTGATCCGGCCACCGTTACGCTCGACAGCGAACTGTACGAGGACCTCGACATCGACAGCATCGATGCGGTCGACATCATGGTCAAACTCAAAGATATCTCAGGTCGAAGACTGGACCCTGATCAATTCAAGAACGTCAGGACCGTAGGGGACTGCGTGGTCGCGGTCAAGAGCCTGCTCGCCCCCACCTGATATCAGGTTCCCCACCCCGCATCATCAATTGACTCACCAATTGACTCACCAATTGACCCATCAAGCGCCCCACCGACCTCCTCCAAAATCGCCGGCGAAATCACCTCGGAAATCGCCTCCGAAATCGAAAGGGCAAGCGGGTCCAACTGACGCAAGCGTTCGCTTCGATGTCCTCTGACACGTCGAATCAAGCAATCTCAGACGACTTCTCTGCCCGATATTCCGAGGTTCGACAGACCGCCGACGTGTTGGTCGCTGAGCTCGATTTACCGCATTCGCACGCGTGCTTTAAAGACCATTTTCCCGGCCAGCCAATCGTGCCGGGCATCATTCAGTTGCGCTGGGTGTTCGAACTCGCCGCCGCCTTCATTCCGAACCATCAACGCTATGATGTCGTCGGGCTAAAGTTCACTAACGTTATTCTGCCGGCTCGACCCTGCACGCTCACGATTTCGAGACAAGACGCCGATCGTATCGCTTTCCGGTATACCGGGACGTCGGTCACCTACTCGAGTGGAATGATCCACTTCCGCCAGCAACCAGACGCTGCCCAGATCGCGTCGGGTCGGTGAGCCACGTCGATGAACAGTTATTGTCTTGTCATCCCGGTCTACAACCACCACCGGCAACTGCTGCGCATTATCGATGCACTGCGTGCCTCCGAACTGCCTCTATTCATCGTCAACGACGGCAGCGACGCTGATTGCTGCGCGGCGCTCGCCAGGGTCGCCGCGCAAGACGCGGATAAGCAAGACGCGGATAAGCACAACCCGGATGAGCAGGACACGGATAAAAAAGTGCGCCTGATCAACCTGCCGACGAACGGCGGCAAGGGCATCGCGGTGGTTGCGGGCTTGCGTGCGGCACATCGCGAGGGCTTTAGCCACGCGCTGCAGATCGATAGCGATGGCCAGCACGACCCCGTACACATCGCCGAATTCCTGCGCGCGGGCGACGCGCACCCGGACCACTTCATCAGCGGGGCGCGGCCTTATCACCTGCTGCCGGCGTCGCGACGCTACGGTCGGCGCCTGACCGACTTCTGGGTCGTGATCAACACGCTCGAAACGCGGATTCAGGATTCAATGTGCGGCTACCGGCTGTACCCGCTCGGCCCGACACTCAAGTTAGTCAACGAGGTCGATTTGTGTCAGCGCATGGATTTCGACACGGATATCGCGGTCCAGTTACTCTGGCGCGGCGTTAACATCACAAACGTGCCGATCAGCGTCGTTTACGACGCGAGCATTCCATCCCATTTTGACCTCGTGAACGACAATTTCAGGATTACCGCCATGCATGTACGCCACTTTTTTGGCATGTTGTTGCGACTGCCACGCTTGCTCCGGCGAAAGTGGACATGATCGCAACCGAAACCGCGATACAGGTTCCGTTTCACGATATCGATTCGATGGGCATCGCCTGGCATGGCCACTACCACAAGTATCTGGAAGTCGCGCGGTGTGAACTACTTGACGCTATCGGATACGGCTATCACGAGATGGCCGCGTCAGCCTTCTCGTGGCCGATCATTGACAGCCGCATCAAGTACGTGAAACCCCTCGCCTTTGACCAGTGGGTCGCCGTGACCTCAACGCTGCGCGAATGGGACCTGCGAATTCGTATCGACTACGAGATTCGAGACTGTGCAACGAAAGTCGTTCACACCCGCGCCACCACACTGCAAGCGGCGGTAGATCGTGCGACCGGCGACATGTGTCTGCCAATGCCCCGCGAATTCAGTGACCGCGTCCAGTCACATCCCAACTTCGGTACTGTACGAATCGACGCTGCTGGCGCCACCCCGGAGCCCGGCACATCAACGAGTGACCGGACGTAGCGTGACCGGACGCAGAGTGACCGGAGATAGACTGACCGGGCAACCAAGCACGCGAGCCCTGGTTGTACTCGCTCTGCTAGGCGGGTGCAGCAACCTTTTCGCCGCCACAGCAACCAGCGATCTGGCCGACCAGATACGCGCCAGTCTTTCAGCGCACCCGGCCGTATCCGGCGACTTCACCCAACGGCGGACGGTCCCCGGTCTCCAAAGTGCTCAGACCTCAAACGGCACCTTCGTCTTCGTGAGAAGCGAAGCCCTCGCCTGGTCCGTCACCGCGCCGATCCAATCAACGATTGCCTACGGTCGACGAGCGTCCACAAAGGGCAGCAACAGTCGCGTGAACCGCATGGTGCTGCGTTTGATGAGCGCCCAGATCCTGAATGACGACGCGTTCGAGAAATCGATTTCAGGGACCGCAGCGGATTGGCAGTTGGCCCTGACCCCGCGCGTCGCAGCACTGTCGCGCCATCTCACGTCGGTCAGTATCAGCGGCGGCGATCATGTGCGCAGGCTGTCGATTCGAATGCGCGACGATGACGTGACCAACATCGATTTCAGCAATGTCTCGCCCCGGCAACAACTCGACGTCACCACCTGTCGGCTGATGGGTCTGCAGAGCGGCGTCTGCGACAGCGATCATGACAGCCAACACTAGGGCAACCCGCGCCGGCATCGCCGCGCTGGCATTGCTCGGCGCCATTATCATCCTCGCCCTGGTCGCGGGCGTACGCGTCGCCGGCACCGGCATCAAGATCGATACGAGTCTCGCCCAGGCACTGCCGGCTGCCGCGCAAGACCCGGTGCTGATCGAAGTCGATCGACGACGTCAGGAAGCTGGTGCCGGGCGGATCGTGATCGTTATCCGGGGGAACGATGCTGAACGCGCATCGATGCGGCAGGCAACGCTCGCGCGCGTCGCTGCGCAGACCAACCTGAGTCCCGACACCAATCTCCTGCGCGCAGACAGCGCGCTCGATGCGCTGGCCGCAATGCGCTTCGATCTTCTGGCTGCCGAGGATCGGGATTATCTCCAAAATGGTCACCAGGCGGTCATCGTCGCGCGCATGCAACGTACGCTCTTCGGCTTTCCCGCTGATCCTCCGCTCTTGCCGTTCAAGGACGACCCGGCCGGCTTCTTCGCCGCCTGGATGGCCTCTCAAACGGGCGCCCGCCAGATCGTTGACGCGGGCGACGGCTATGTCACCGTCCGCAGCACGGCTTCGTCGTATCTGGCTGACATTATCGTTCTGACATCAACAGGAGCCACTGATCTCGACTCGCTGACCGCAACCAGACACTTTGTGGCTGAACTCGGCTCCATTGCCACCGACACCGAATGGTTCGCAGCAGGCATTCCGCTCCATGTCGCCGACGCCGTCGATACAGCGCGAACCGAGGTGACGATCATCTCGCTCGGTTCTACCATCGCGATCCTGATGCTGTTTCTGACGGCCTTTCGCGCGCTCCGCCCACTCATCTTTAGCCTCGCCTGCGTCCTGTTCGGATGTGCCTTCGCAACGGTGATGACGGCCGCCGCCTTCGACCGGCTGCACATATTCACGCTCGTCTTTGGTGCCAGCCTCATTGGCGTTGGCGTCGACTACGCACTTCATTTTCTGTGCATGGGCGACAAAAGCCGCGTTACTCATCTGCGCACAACGTCCCTCGTTGCACTCGGAAGTACGACAGTGGCCTACGGCATGCTCGGGACGACAGACATGGCACTCATCCGACAAATCGCGCTCTTCTCGGCCGCCGGTCTTTGCGCCTGTTGGACGTCTGTGGTTGCCCTCTACCCCTTTGTAATCGCTCCCCGCACAGTGATGAGCAGCAGCACGGATGCTGCGAGCCCCACCCCCCTAACGCGCGTCAGCCGGTCCATGGCCCGGCCCGTCAGCTACTACCTCGGGCTTTGGGGCCGCAGCAGCCGTGCGGCCTATGTGTTGACGCTGCTTGCCATCTGGACAGTCGCGGGGCTCACTTTGGTCAATTATGGCCGTGTCTCGGACGATCTGCGCACCCTGCATCGACCGAATCCGCACCTGGTCGCAAACGACCTTGCGCTTCAGGCGCAGCTCTCGCTGCCCGCCGTGAACCAGTACTTTCTGGTCACAGGTGACAACGCAGATGATCTCTTGCGTCGGATGGGCTCGCTCGCGCCGCAACTCAATGCTCTGGTTGCTGCCGGCGCAATTTCCAGCTACGAATCACCCCGCGATAGGTTGCCGATCGCTTCGGAACGAGCGCAGAACCGCGCCCTGATCGAGGCAGCCTACGGCGACACCGGCTGGATCTACGCTGCCGTTGATCTCGACCCGACCGCGGTCCAGCAACTGCAAACCGCATTGATCGCCTCACCGCGCGCGACCGCGCGGGCCATCGATGAGGCCCTCCGCCTCGTAGCACCCGATCTGTGGTTCGGCACGGTCAACGGCGTCAACGTCGGCGCGATTGCGCTGCACAACGTCGCTGACATCAATGCGCTACGCGCATTGCCGGTGCCAGGACGCACGCAGTTCGTCGATGTACCGGGGTCCTGGTCCGCTTCCCTCGCCGGGGAACTGCGCGACTCGGTCGGATTGCTGGGCGCCTCTTTTATCGTGATTATCAGCGGACTTGTGATCTGGACGCGGCGGCTGTCGGGTGCAGTCATCGCATTGGTGCCAGCAACCTCCGCTGCCGTTACATTTGCAGCCCTGACCGCGCTCGACATCCCACTTACGCTCTTCCACCTGTTCGGCGCGTACCTGATTCTGGGCCTCGGACTCGACTACGGCATCTTCATGTGGGGTGCCGGCGGCCAGGACAACGATTGCGCGGCGGCGATTCTGCTGTCCGCAGCGACCACGATAGTCAGCTTCGGCCTACTCAGCGCGAGCGCGACACCGATGGTCCAGTCTTTCGGCATCACCATTTTTCTTGGCACCGTGATGAATGTATTCTTGGTGCCAGGGTTGCGCTATTTCCGCGGGCCGGCGGGCAGCAGCACTGACCCCCGATCCAGTTGATCCGACAAGAACGACTCAGGAAAGTTGATCCAAAAACGGGCGATCCGATGCCAACCACCCAACCGACTGCACCGAATTGACATCAAATAGATATCCTCGACAAGACAATCCACGCGCTTGACCTCATCACCAACCCAAACACTGCCCCCTGCCAGAGAGGTCGTGCCCCACTGCGACCAGTTCGTTTTGCTTGATCGTCTGACGCACGCCGAAGCCGGCACCCTGACGGCAGAGGTCGACCTCGACCGGTCGAACATCATGCGCGACAGCACCGGCAGGGTCCCTGCCTACGTCGGCATCGAATACATCGCGCAGACGATAGCGGCTCTCGCCGGCCTCATCCGCTGGCGCAACGGCTTGCCGCCGCGAATCGGACTCTTGCTCGGTTGCCACCGCTACTCATCGCAGTGCACGCACTTTCCTTTGGGGACCCTGCAGGTGCAGATCGAGCAAATTCTGGTGCAGGCGCCGATCGCGGTTTTCTCAGGCGACATTCGCCTGAACGACGGACTCCTTGCAGAAGGCGAAATCAAGGCGATCCAGCCCGACGACGACGACCTCGAACGGATCATTGGCCGCACATGATGAGGCGCGTACTCGTGACAGGCAGCAGTCGCGGCATCGGCCGGGCGATTGCCGAGCGGATCGCAACCGCAGAGTTTGCAGTCACCGTACATTGCCGAAGTCGCCGGGACGAGGCTGAATCCACGTGCGATGCCATCCGGCAAGCTGGCGGCGATGCCAACATCCTGCAATTCGATATCTCGGACCGCGCGGCGGCGCGCACGGCAATCGACGACGACATTGCCGCGCGCGGTGCCTTCTGGGGCGTCATCTGCAACGCGGGATTGAGCCGGGACGCCGCCTTTCCAGCGCTCTCGGACGCGGACTGGGATCAGGTGATCGACACCAACCTGACCGGTTTTTACAACGTCGTCCAACCCCTCATCATGCCAATGATTCGGCTGCGTGACGGCGGCCGCGTGATTACCCTGTCGTCGGTCTCCGGCATTATCGGCAATCGCGGTCAGGTCAATTACAGCGCAGCCAAGGCTGGCATCATCGGTGCCACGAAAGCCCTTGCGATTGAACTGGCGAAACGTAATATTACGGTCAACTGCGTGGCCCCGGGCCTCATCGATACTGAAATGATAGGAGATGCCCCACTCGATGAAATCAAGAAACTTATCCCCATGCGTCGGGTCGGCGCCGCGACCGAAGTCGCGGGCCTGATTGCCTTTCTGATGTCAAGCGACGCGAGTTACATTACTCGCCAGGTCATCTCGGTTAATGGTGGGATGACCTGATGCATCGCGTCGTCGTCACCGGCATGGCAGCGATCACGTCACTCGGCAGCGACTGGAGTTCCGTCCGCACGCAGATGGCCGAAGGCAATACCGGCATCCGGCGGATGGACGACTGGGACCGCTTCACAGATCTCAATACACGGCTCGCCGGCCCGGTCGCCGACTTCGTAAAGCCCGCACACTACACCCGTAAACAGACCCGCAGCATGGGCCGGGTCGCGCTCATGGCGACGACTGCAACCGAACACGCCCTCGCAGATGCCGGCCTGCTGGGTGACCCGATCCTGGGTGGCGGCGACGCCGGCGTTGCCTACGGCTCGTCCACCGGCAGCACAGATGCCGTGATGGAATTCAGCGGCATGCTTCAGAATGGGTCGATGAACGGCATTAGCGCAACGACTTATATCAGAATGATGTCGCATACGGCACCCGTCAATATCGGTGTCTTCTTCGGCTTGAAAGGCCGCATCATCACCACCTCAAGTGCCTGCACGTCCGGTAGTCAGGGCATCGGCAATGCCTTCGAAGCGATCAAGTTCGGGCGTCAGAACATCATGGTCGCGGGCGGTGCAGAGGAACTCTGTCCAACCGAAGCGGCGGTTTTCGATACCCTGTACGCGACCAGCACATGCAACGACACCCCACACCTGTCACCCCGCCCCTTT
>CAVOBC010000211.1:0-8380 GCA_963693635.1 Gammaproteobacteria bacterium
AAACAGCAACACGCGGGCACTACGACGATCATCCGTTCGAGTTTCTGACGCCCACAGACGAGGCGAACATTGAGGCCCAGCAACCACCGGCCTTTGCGAGATTCGCTGGTGCCTGCCTGCAACCGGGCGATCACGTTGCTGATGTCGGGTGTGGGCCCGGCAGGGCGAGCCTCTACCTTGCTCGCCTCGGGCACGACGCCGTCTGCATCGACCTTTCCCTGGCGTCGCTGCAACTCGCTCGACACCGCGCACCGACAAATCGATACATCAACGCGTCCAATCTCAATCTGCCGGTCGCATCCGAGAGCTTCGACGCCGTGATCTCGGACGGCGTCATCCACCACACGCCGGACCCAAGGCTGGCGCTCTGCGAAAACCTTCGACTACTGCGCCCGGGGGGCCGCCTCTACCTTGCGGTGTACCGCCGCGACAGCTACTACTACCACCTCTTTACGCGCCTCGGTCCGCTTATTAGAAAACTCGAAGCCCATCCCGCCAGTCGCTGGCTGATCACCGGCGTGGCACTGCCCGTCTACTACCTGGTCCACCTCATCAAATCCCGGGGACGACGGTCCTACGCGGGCGCGCGGAGCTTCTTCTACGATTACATCATCACCCCCCAGGCATCGTTCCACTCAAGCGATGAGATCCACCGGTGGGTCTCCGCGGCCGGCGCTAAGGTCATTGACTACGTGCCCCGGGTCGGCAACACCGTGCATGCCTTCACCATCGCCAAGCGTCAGGTTGGAAAGGACAACCCTGGACCGGATCAGGACAGCACAGATCAGGTCGCCAGGGATCACGCGTGAGGGGGTCAGGTTGAATGAATCGCGATTCAGCGAAACAGCCATTGTGGCAGCTTTCGCAGCGGTTTCATCATCAGGGTCCACGGCCGTGGCGCAAGATCATTGACCCGCCACGCAGCCCGATCCATCCGGTTGGCACGAAACCGGGCTAACAGACTCCGGTTGCTAACACCACCGGTGCGCATGTGGACCAGAACATCGGGAATGTAGGCGACCCGGACCCGCTCTTTGACAAGAAACCGAAGCATCGATTCATAGTCGGCGGCGGTGCCGAGGTCCGTGCGAAACACACCCAGCCGTTCGTAGGCGCTGCGACGCACGAAAAACGTCGGATGTGGCGGCATCCAACCGCGATAGAAAAGGCCCGCGCTGTACGCGCCGGAGCGCCAACGGCGCACAGGTCGCCGGTCGACATTCTCGTAGACAAGATCGCCATAGGTTACGTCGATCGCCGGGTCTGCGAACGCGTCTATTACCTTGTCGAGTACCTGCGCATGTGGGTAGCGATCATCTGCATTCAGCGTTCCGATGATGTCGCCCGACGCCGCCGCGATCCCCTTGTTGATCGCGTCATAAAGCCCGCCATCCGGTCCAGACAATAGGCAACGTCCCGGGCGTGCCGCCGCATTGACCACAGCACCCGTGCCGTCAGTCGAGGCACCATCGACAACGATGTGTTCGCAGTCGCGCTGCGCATCAATGCTTGCAAGGCACGCGCGAATCGTCGCCGAGGCATTGAGAGAAGCGGTGACAATGGAAACCGAGGGCATCAACAGGCCTCGAGGGCGGGTTCTTTCATTCTAGCGCCGTGCGCCGCCCTTTGTACCCGCTGTCGCGCGCCGCGCCGATTCAAGGACGGCAGCGCTACAGGTGTTGCGCAGATGCCGCTCCTGCAGCGTTCCAGGACACCTCTGCAAGCCAGCATCAGGGGCGGACGGTGCCGCGTCCAGAGCATTCGGGTATATTACGCATCCCCTTTTCTGAGGCGGTTCCCCATGGCGGACTATCAACTAACGCACCTCAAGGAGCTAGAGGCCGAGAGCATTCACATCATCCGTGAAGTCGCGGCGGAATTCGACAATCCGGTGATGCTGTACTCCGTTGGGAAGGACTCAGCCGTAATGCTGCGCCTGGCGCTCAAGGCCTTCTTTCCCGGCAAGCTGCCATTCCCGTTGATGCATGTGGACACGACGTGGAAATTCCGGGAAATGATCGAATTTCGCGACCGCTTCACCAAGGAAAACGACCTGGAGTTGATCGTGTATATCAATCAGGACGGTGTCGATGCAGGCGTCGGCCCGTTCACGCACGGCAGCGAAAAGCACACAGACATCATGAAGACGCAGGGATTGAAGGACGCCCTCGACAAATACCAGTTCAACGCCGTTTTCGGCGGAGGCCGTCGCGACGAGGAGAAATCACGGGCCAAGGAGCGCGTTTACTCCTTCCGCGACCACAACCACCATTGGGACCCCAAGAATCAACGCCCTGAGCTGTGGAATATCTACAACAGCGAACATAACAAAGGCGAGGAGATTCGTGTTTTCCCCTTGTCCAACTGGACTGAGCTCGACATCTGGCAGTACATCTATATGGAAGAGATTCCGATTGTGCCGCTCTATTACGCCAAGTCCAGACCCGTGGTCGAGCGCGGTGGCACACTGATCATGGTCGACGATGACCGGATGCCACTTGAACCCGGCGAAGAGCCTCAGATGAAAAAGGTTCGCTTCCGCACACTCGGTTGCTACCCCCTCACCGGGGCGGTCGAGTCCGAGGCCGATACCCTGCCCCAGATCATCCAGGAGATGTTGCTAACCACAACCTCAGAACGCCAGGGACGACTGATCGACCACGATCAGTCGGGCTCAATGGAGCAGAAGAAAAAAGAAGGCTACTTCTAGCTCGTGCTCAGGCGGAGCAGAAACTGGCTCACGCTTGACTAGACCGAACCACCTCCCAGGACACGCTTTCCATGTCACATCAGTCTGAGCTTATCAGCACCGACATCACCGAATACCTGAAACAGCACGAACAGAAAGAGTTGCTGCGCCTGCTCACCTGCGGCAGCGTTGACGACGGCAAGAGCACGCTGATCGGGCGACTTCTGCATGACTCGCACCTGATCCTTGATGACCAACTCGCTGCCATCAAGGCGGACTCGGCGCGCGTCGGAACCGTCGAGGGCGGCCTTGACCTCGCTTTGTTAGTCGACGGTTTGCAGGCGGAGCGCGAGCAAGGCATCACGATTGATATCGGGTACCGCTACTTCTCGACCGCCAAACGCAAGTTCATCATCGCCGATTGTCCGGGCCACGAGCAGTACACACGCAACATGGCGACCGGCGCGTCGACCTGCGATCTCGCGATCATCCTCGTTGACGCGCGGCATGGCGTGCTGACCCAAACGCGTCGCCACACCTTCATTGCATCGTTGCTCGGCATCAAGCACGTCATTGTCGCAATCAACAAGATGGACCTCGTTGAATTCGACGAAGACGTCTATCAGGAGATCAAGAGCGACTTCGCTGCATTCTCGAGCAAGCTCGACATCGTCGACCTTCGCTACCTGCCGATGTCGGCCCTCGAAGGCGACAACGTCGTCGGTAAGAGCGACAAGATGCCCTGGTATGAGGGTGCGCCACTCATGACGATGCTCGAGAACATACAGATTGTCTCCGACAAGAACCTGAACGACTTCCGTTTTCCTGTCCAGTATGTGAACCGCCCCAACCTCAACTTTCGCGGATACTGCGGCACCGTCGCGTCCGGCCTGATCCGCAAGGGCGACGAGGTCATGGTTCTGCCTTCGCGCAAGACCAGCCGGATCAAGAAGATCGTCACCTACGAGGGGGAACTCGCAGAAGCGTTCCCGCCACAATCGGTGACATTGACGCTTGAGGATGAGATCGATATCAGCCGCGGCGACATGATCATCCACCCAAAGAACACGCCCTACTTTTCCGACCGGCTGGACGCGCACGTGGTGTGGATGTCAGACACGCCGATGACCGTCGGCAAGCAGTATCTGTTCAAGCAAGCGACGCGCAAATCCACCGGCTCGATCACCAATATAAGATATCGTATTGATATCAATACGCTGGACCAACAACCCACGCGCGGACTTGAACTGAACGAGATTGCGCGCTGTGAGGTCATGGTCTCCCAGCGCCTCGCCTTCGATGCCTATAAAGCGAACCGAACCACCGGTGCGTTCATCATCATCGACCGGCTCACCAACGTGACCGTCGGCGCCGGCATGATCATCGGCACCGGCAACCAGCCTCTGTCCACAACCTGGGAGAATGACACCCGAAGCGAGTTGCTGAAGGCCAATGAGAGCCTGATTACACGAGAACAACGCGAAGCGCGATACGGCCAGAAGCCAAAGACACTACTCCTGACCGGTCTCTCCGGCGCAGGCAAGAGCACGATCGCTTACTCCCTCGAACGCAAACTCTTCGAGATGGGGCGCTCGGCTGCCGTGCTCGACGGGGAGAACATGCGACTTGGACCCTCCAGCGACCTGGGTTTCGACAACGATTCGCGCTCCGAGAATGTCAGACGGGGCATCGAGATCGCCAAACTGATGAACCATGCGGGCATGCTTGCGATCTGTGCGTTTGTCGCGCCGAGCGAGGTCGTGCGGCAAAAGGCGCGCCAACGTGTGGGTGAGGATTTCCTGCTGGTGCACGTGAATGCGCCGCTCGAGGTCTGCAAGGCGCGCACACGGCACGGCGTCTACGAATCCGACCTTGATACGATACCGGGCGTGACTCTGGCCTTTGAAGCGCCCGTTAGCGCCGATCTAACGCTCAATACCGATCAACTCTCCGTCGACGATAGTGTCGAGGCTCTGATCGGTTTGCTGGAACGCTCAGGCGCTTTCTGACGGCGCGTTGGCAAGCTCATCGATGACCTCTGCAAGTTCGTCTGCGAAAGCCGACTGACTGACACCGTATCGTGCTCGCAGCGATTCGCAATCAAGAACGGAATACCGGGGGCGCTGCGCGTCGGTGGGAAAGTCCGCGCTTGTCACCGGCTGGATGTCTGCACCACCGATCACCCCCCGCGCAACGGCCGCGTCGCGAATGTGGCGCGCGAATCCGTACCAGGTCATCTCGCCGTCGTCCCGATAATGATGAATGCCGGTGCAGGCAATCCCCGACTGCACAACCTGCCAGAGGGCGCGGGCGAGCGATTTGCTGTGGGTCGGAGAGCCGGTTTGGTCATCAACGACGGAGACCGTCCCGCGTTCTGCCATGAGACGCAACATCGTCAACAGGAAATTTGACCGGATGGCCGAATAGATCCACGCGGTCCGCACCACCATTGCCCGCGAGGGCAGACACGACAGCAGCGCTTCTTCGCCCGCAAGTTTGGAGGCCCCATAGACATTGATCGGCGCGGTTTGTGCGGACGGCTGATAGGGGGCGACCGCGTCCCCGGCAAAGACAAAGTCCGTGGAGATGTGAATCACCTGCGTTGCGGTAGCCTGACAGGCGAGCGCGAGGTTGCGTACACCATCTCGATTGACCGCAAAGGCTGCGTCCCGATCCGACTCTGCAGCATCAACGGCCGTGTATGCCCCGCAGTTGATGATGTAGTCGGGCGTCGCCTCGCTCATTCGACGGGTGATGTCACCCTGACAGGTGAGGTCGAGATCAGCGTGGGCAAGGCCAAGCGCACGCGTCCCCGGGGGCGTTGCCGCAAGCACCGCCGCGCCCAGTTGTCCGGCCGCGCCCGTCACCCAGACGGTCGTTGGAAGATTACTGGTCAAACGACGAGAGAACCACGCCCGATGCCGGCATACCGCAATCCATACCTCGCGAGCATGTCGATGTCGTAGAGATTGCGCCCGTCAAACACAATGCCCGTGCCAAGCGCACTTGCGACGCGCGTAAAGTCAGGCTGACGGAATTCCTTCCACTCGGTCAGGACGAGCAGTGCGTCGGCCCCCGTGAGTGCATCGTAGGAGCGCTCTACAAACGAAACCCTGCCGTCGTTGGTCCATTCCGGATCGAGCGAATCGCGTACATTCGCGGCGGCCTTCGGGCCATAAGCAACAACGCGGCCACCGCACGTGACCAACTCGCGAATGATCTCCAGCGCCGGGGCCTCACGCACGTCATCGGTGTCTGGTTTGAACGACAAGCCCCAGATCGCGAAGGTCTTGCCATCCAGGTTGTCGCCAAACTCTGCCTTCAATTTCTGGACCAGCACGGTTTTCTGCACCTGATTGCGGCTGTCGACGGCCCGAATGATGCCCGCGTCAATCCCGACATTTTCCGCCATCGCGATCAGCGCCCTGACGTCTTTTGGAAAGCAGGACCCGCCATACCCAACGCCCGGGTATATGAATGAAAAACCAATCCGCGGATCCGACCCAATGCCTTTTCTGACGCTCTCGACGTCCACACCCAGGTGGTCGCACATCGCCGCAATCTCGTTCATGAAGGAGATCTTGGTCGCCAACATGGCGTTGGCAGCGTACTTGGTCATCTCGGCGTCACGGATGCCCATGAACTGGAGCTTGTCGTGGTTGCGTGAGAACGGCGCATACAACTGGCGCATCCTGGTCCGGCTGGACGCGTCGTCAGGGTCAGCACCGACGACGATGCGATCAGGGGACATGAAATCGCCAACCGCATCACCTTCTTTCAGAAACTCGGGATTGCTGACGACACGGAAGGGCACTTGTTCCCCGCGCTCGGCCAAAACCTCATCAATGGCCACCCGAACTTTGTCGGCCGTACCCACCGGCATCGTCGACTTCGTTACGACGGTGATCTCATGTTCCAGGATGCGACCGATTGAGCGAGCGACCGCGAGGACATGGCTGAGATCCGCGCTGCCATCTTCCTGCGGCGGCGTGCCAACGGCGATCATCACGACCTCAGAGCCCTCAAGCGCCCCGGCATAGTCGCTCGTGAAGACCATCCGGCCAGACTCGCTATTGCCTTGGATCAAGGCCTCAAGGCCCGGTTCGTGGATGGGAACAGAGCCTCCCCGCAACAGGGACAAACGGGTCTCGTCAACGTCGACGCAGGCAACCTGGTTGCCCATTTCGGCGAAACACGCCCCTGTCACAAGGCCTACGTAGCCTGCACCTACAATCGTGATCTTCATTGCATTCCTTCAGCTCTATCAAGTTCTGACCCGGACGGCCTTCCTGACACTTCTGGACGACAGGTATTGCAAACCTCGGCTTACATTCGAGCAATACGGCGCAGTGCCCGGCATCACGCAAGTCGGTGTCGCGAGCCACGCTGATGATCGATGAAGCCAGCCAGGGGTCGCTCAAGCGCGGGGATTCTATCATCGGGGGCGATGAGGGTATCGATGCCGATTACTTAGCCTGACAAATGGTTAAGCGAAGGTCGTGCAATGCTGTTTTGCGGTTCTCCACAACGGTGTGCACCCCCCACGCCGTGCACACCTGGCTTATCGGCTGTGACGAGACTTACGATTTGCTCCTTTTAGATTTGTTAGGGGGACTCGGCCCCGGCATGCTGTAATTTGGCTCCGGCACGCCGCAATGGGATTGTTCGGTGAGCGCGGCAGAGGGGGTGCGGCTTTATCATGGGTCGCCGACCCTTTGAGCGATGAAAACCAGGCCGGGCAGCGCAGAGAGTTTTTGCACGTCGACGATCTGGCGCAAGCCTGTCTGCATGTGCTGGATTTGAGCGCCGACCAACTGGGTCAGATCTCGTCCACCCGATGCTCCCACGTGAACGTCGGGACCGGGGTCGACATGACGATCGCGGAACTCGCTCGCCTGATCAGTGAGGTCGTCGGCTACCCTGGCAAGTTGCTCTTCGATACTGACCGGCCGGACGGCATGCCGCGCAAACGGCTTGATGTCTCGCGTCTGACGAGCACCGGAATGTCACCCATGATTGCGCTACGGGACGGGCTGCAGACGACCTATGAGTGGTTTGTCGCCAACGCCAGGGTCTAGTTTGGCAGGTGGGACCAAAGCGCCCCCTCCCCTCCCACCTCCCGGGGCCCGAAAGCAGAAAGATGCAGCCTTATGCCACGCGACCACGACGCGGCCTCAAGGCGATGACAAGACCCACCGGAAACCAGAACAGCAGCCAGATGAAATCGATCTTCGGCATTAGCTTGTCGCCATCGAAAACGAGAACGATCAAGCCATACGCCAGACATCCTGCGCCAACAGTCCGTAGCCGTGACGCTGGCGCTTCGGTCAGTTCGGAGATGGCAAACATGACCAGCGCGGTGAGCAGAAGCAATCCGATGACCCCACCGTGCCGGAGCATGGAAACGTAAATGCTGTGCGCGTGGTCTACGTCGCAGCCATCACAAGCGAGGCCCACATCGCCGGCGACGTGAATGCCTGCGCCTAAAATCGCGGCGTCCTCAAACGCGCTGCTCAAAACTGATTCCCACACGGCAACGGGACCGGCCGCGACCGAGGTCAGAAGCTGAGCACAAACCCCCAAACTGATTATCGCCACAACTGCCCAGATGGCACCTTGACGCCCAAATCGATTTTGCCATGCGCGCTCAAGGCTCAGAATGAGAAGTGCGCTGGCGACCCCGAAACCCAC
>CAVOBC010000212.1:0-8320 GCA_963693635.1 Gammaproteobacteria bacterium
CAGCAGGCGTTCGTCGTAGGTCACCTGTCCCACAGTTCGAATCGATTTCACCAGGTCACGGTGAATCGCAAGCCCCGTTTCCAGCCCGATCAACTGGCGGCGGCGGTTGTCAATTGTGATTACAGTATCGTCATCATCTTCCGACATCACGCCGCCCATCGCGGTACCTCCGGCCGCAATGTTGAGCCCGAGACGATCCGTGGCCAGCTCGAATCGCGCTTGTCGAGTGTCGCCCTGCGGATCGATGATCTGAATTGTGAGCGGCCATTCACCGCGCATCGACAAGTTCAACTCGCCTTCAAAACGCCCCGGTGCCGTTTGCTCCAGTCCCGCCGACGTCCGCATCGCCTGCATCGAGCCCATAGCGGGCATTTCGGCGTAGGCGTCGAGGTTCACGTCGGTAACGGCGTTACCCTGCTCGTCCCGAAGCTCGACGATTAAAGCGTTATCACCCACTCGCGGCGTGCCCGGGTCAGTCGCAATCGCGACGTCCCACTCACCCACTTGAAACCGTGGCATGGTGTTAGCGTCGGTGGGTACAGATGTCGGACCGGCGGGCGGTTTCGATGAACTGTCTGTGCGCATTTGCAGATAGATCACAGTCGAAATCACCACGACGACCACAAACAAAACACTTCCAATCAGTGACTTTTTGTTCATGGCCGTTTCCCGGTTCCCTGCATACGCACAGGCAACGGGTTGATTCCCGACCAGCGTTCAAGCTCGGCTTGCCGTCGAATTACGTCCGCACGGCTGCGTTCCAACCCTTCCTCCGTCGCGAGTTTCTGTTTTTCCGCTGTGATGACTGATGAAAAGCTGCCGGTACCGCTTCGATAATCACCGAGTGCAGCGTCGAAGTATGCGTTCGCGAGCGGCAACAGGGAGGTCTCAAACAACGCTACCGTTCCAATCGACTCGACGACCTCCGCATGGGAACGTGCCAGTTCGCCCAAAAGTTGCGCGCGTTGCGCGTCGCGTTGTGCTTCAACCTGGCGCACCGTGGCTTTCGCACTGTTCAGGATCGCGCGCCGCTTGCCGCGGTCGATTGGTAGGTTGATCGACACCCCGACGACGGGACGTTTGTCTGCTTCGTCCCACAAACTGCTGTAACCGGCCATCACCCGAAAGTCAGGATAAAACGCTCTCTGCGCGAGCGTCACAGCTGCGTCGTGTCCGGCAATCTTTGCGTCAAGACGACGGAGATCCGGATGGGCCTGCAACGCCTGGCGCTCCAAATCGCTCACGCCAGGCACCGGCCGTTGAACGTGAACGCCGACCGGCACCGGCAGCGGCGTCGCCGGGTCTCGATTCAAGAGTGTATTTACCTGCGCCTGGACAGAGGACGCGATGCGCTTCAGTTGCAACAGATGCCGGTCGAGTTTCGCCAGTTCCATTGCGACCTGCAAAACGTCTTGTTGCAGGGCGTCGCCGGCGGCATACCGCGTTTCAACCACTGCTCGAAGTTCCTCGAGCAGCCCATACGATTCGTGATGAATGGCCAATGCCCGGCCAATGAAATACCACTCGGCATAGGCTGACTTCGCCCGGGCCGCCAGACGCAAGCGCAACGCACCGATGTCTTGCCGTGCTGCCGCCGCATCGTGCTCAGCCACAAGTCGGCGGGCTTTGAGCGTGCCCGGCCAGGGCAGCGACTGACTGACCTCGACCTTCTGATTCAGTCCCTGCCCTGCACGGCCGAACGTGCGCGGTGCGAATGCATGACTGAGCGAAGGGTCGTCGAGTGAGCCGGCCGGATTGATCCGATGTACCGCCACCTCGGCCACTGCAGTCAGTTCGGTAATGCCTGGGTTGCGTTCCCAAACCCGGGCCACCAGTTGCTCCGGCGTAAAACTCTGCCTGGTCAACGGGTCCGGCGGGTTTTGCGCCCAACTGGTCGACGTCAGCACCGCGCCCGCAACAACGGCAACGATATTCTTCGTAATCTGAATGACAGACACAGTCCACCTCCGGTCACGTCGTTTGAAAATGACGAACGGGCTCATACGCTGACGTGCATCTGACACGTCGGCTATGAGTCAGGAAGTGATGTGTCTAGATTCGCAGGCGCTGGGTAGTGGCGTAGGTGTCTGTTCCGCGGTCTTGAGGACTGCGGTTGACGCGCTGGGGAACGATCGCAACAAAGCGGCTGACCGGCAGACTGACAATCGCTTCGAGTAGGCTGGCCAGCGGCGGATCGACGTCCGAACGGACTTTGATCTGCTTGATAACAACGGATGTCTCGTCCGACGCGGGGTCAAAGCGCAGCTCGACCGACTGCTCACAGCACGGGTCAGACCCGGTCTCTGGCGTGCCACGGCTGGTCAGGTCGTCGCAGCAGCGGTCTTCCATGACCGTATTCATCATGGCGCAGACAAACATCGTTTGCGCGTGCAACGGCCCCGCCACCAGCATGAGGACCAGCGGAATCAAGTGGATGATTGTCGGTTTACGACGCGTCATGAAAGACAGTATATAGGCAGTCGGCGTGTCCAGACAGCGAGGGTGATGTCTCGCAAACCCGCGCGGTGCCTCTGTGATCCGGCGCCCGTCGTACCTCGCGCTACGCGGAGTCGTATTACCGACCGATCGGCTGATCGGTGGGCAAGCGCCCCTTGCACTGGCTTTTGCACGGGTGTGGCCAACATGTGCCCCGGCGCGCACGAGACGCGCGATCGTGCGGAGCGAGACGCATCGCGCGGCGACGCACAAAGCGCGGTATTCTCCGCACTCGCCGTCATCAAAAACTAATCTCGCCCTCAATCTAAAGAACAGGACCCGCGCCATGGATGCGATCAAGCTCAAAAAGACCCTCGCCGGGGGCGGACACGTCTTTGGCTGCATGTTGTCAGCCGCCGCTTCAACCCGGTGGCGCGGCGCGCTGCGGGGCAGCACCCTCGATTACTGCATCATCGACAGCGAGCACGGATCCCGGGACCGAACGGAGATTCAGCAACTTGTCGGGATGCTGCGGCAGGCTGACATCACGCCGATCGTGCGGGTGCCGATTCCGAAGGCCGAGTGGGTGGCGATGGCCAAGGACGCTGGAACCGCGGGGGTGCTCGTTCCGTACTGTGAAACGGTGGCAGAAGTTGAAGCGGTGGTGGCGACCGCCAAGTGGCATCCACTCAAGGGCGAGTACCTGCTGCGGGCGGTCAGAGAAAGTAAATTCCCGAGCAGCGAAACCAAGAAGTACCTGCAGCGCCGCCATCGCGAATCCCTCGTGATCATCGGCATCGAGTCCGAACCCGCGTACCAGAATCTTGACGCCATCCTCAGCGTCAGGGGCATCGATGGCATTTTCATCGGCCCCAACGACCTGAGTACGTCGCTCGGCATTCCGGACGACTACAAGAACCCGAAATACCTGCGCGTCGTCAAGGACATCATCCAACGCGCGGAAGCCCGCGGCATACCGACCATGGTGCACCAGCAGGACATTCCAACATCAACCAAAGCCCTTAAACTCGGTGCTCGCTTCGTGCTGCACAGCACGGATGCCGGCATGCTCCAGCGTGCGATCCAGACCGAGATGAACCAGCTTCGCAAACTTGCCGGCGCGGCATCAGCAAAAACTCGCAATACCGTGGATACCGTCTGATCCTGGCGGGCGCTTGAGCCCTTTGACCTTGAACTCTTGACCTTGAACTCTTGACCTTGAACTCTTGACCTTGAACTCTTGACCTTGAACTCTTGACCTTGAACTCTTGACCTTGAACTCTTGACCTTGAACCGGGGGCCCCGGCGCACCGCCTTTCCGACATGAGCATTGCACGACAGGTTCCCGGTCAATCGGCCTTTCTGTTGGCTGGCAACCTCTTTACGCTGGTCGCCGGGTTCGGCTTCCAAATCTACGTTGCCCGTACCATCGGCGCAGAAGGCCTGGGCATCTTTGGCATGCTCGAGGCAGGCGTGGCATTTGCCGCGGGCTTGCTGGGCTTCGGACTTGCACACGGGGCCGTCCGGTTCATCCCGGAACTCATCGCGACCGGGCAGACAGAGAAGATACGAACTCTCGTCTTCGGAGGATTGCGAGTGCTCGGGGTGGCGGGTGGTCTTGCCGCGATCGGCGGCGGCCTCGCCATGACCTTGTGGCCGCTACCTGATTCCGGCGTGCAGATTCACCGTGATCTCATCCTGGCCGGATTGCTGCTTGTGCCCCTCGGCCTCATCAACGAATTCCAGATCCAAACCCTTCGCGGCTTCCTCGACATTCGCTACATCGTCATCGGTTCGTCGTTCATTCAGTTAATGAGCAAGATCCTGATTACCGTTGTCGTCTTTCAATTCAGCCGCGATGCCTTCGGCTATGCGGTGGCCGTCGTCGCGTCGACGGCCACCGCAACCGCGTGGATGGCGATGGGCGTGCGCAAACACCTGCGGCCGCTCGTTCCCGCCGGGTCCTGGCGCTACCCGCCCGAATGGCGCCGGTTCTGCGGGACCATGTATTCACAGTTTTTACTGCTGTTCTGGGTGCTGCCGTTCTACCGGCTGGTGGTGGGCATCACGAACGGTCCGGCTGCAGTCGGCATTCTCGTCATATGCTTCACGCTGTTCGCCTTGCCGGGCATTTTTCACCAGATGTTGCTGACCATCGTCACGCCGATGTTCTCCGCTGCAAATGCTACCAGCGACCGGGAACGGCTTGACGCACTCTTTCACCTGACCCTCGACTGGGCCGTACGCGGCGCTTTGCCCCTCATCCTTTTTCTGATGTTTTTCGCCGAGGATGTGCTCGCACTCTTCGGCGCCGAGTTCCAGGCCGGCGCATGGCTGCTTCGCATCCTTCTGGTCGCCCAGTTCGTCAACCTTGCGGCAGGCCCGGTCGGCAACTTGCTGAACATGACCGGCCACGAACACGGCGTCAGACGTATCACGGCGATCTCAACGTTGATCGGCACGGCACTTTTTCTGGTGCTGGTTTTTCCACTTGGCGCGCTCGGCGTGGGTATCACGCTCCTCGTTACGATGACCTGCACCAATCTCCTGACTCTGCAGCTCGCGGCTACCCGACTTCAGCTCCGGTGGTATGACCCTCGGTTCCTGCGTTGGGCCGGGCCGGCTATCCTCGCGGTCCTGCCGGCGCTCGCGCTCGACTGGTTGCAAATGCCGCTGCCGGCGACGGGTCTGGCCAGCATGCTCGTCGTCACGTATGTTGTCTTCTTCGCCAGCCACTTGCTCCTGCACGGACTGGCTGACGACGACCGAGAGGTGGTGAACATGGTGGTCGGACTGCTGCGGCCGACCAATAGCCTCCCCACCCCCCCCTGCCAAGTGACCGGAATCAACATCCGAGCGCGACATGGCTGCTATGATTGCGAGCATGCGGTCGCGGCAGCGACCTGGAAGCAATGACACACAACGCTGCCGCTGCGCCTGACTGTCGGCGCTTTCTGCAGACTGACCGCGCTTACCCACCAACATAATCGACAAATGCGCAAAAACCTGCGCAGTGAGGAATCAACTGTGAGTACTACTGAACATCACGACGTCATCATCATTGGCGCTGGCATATCCGGACTGGGTGCCGCCTGTCATCTGCAGCGAGAAAGCCCGGGCCGGGACTACGTCATCCTTGAGGGCCGCGACGCCATCGGCGGCACCTGGGATCTCTTCCGGTACCCCGGCATCCGCTCCGACTCCGATCTCTACACCTTCGGCTACGACTTCAAGCCGTGGCACGCGCAGCCCATTGCGACCGCCGAGGAAATCCTCAAATACCTGAACGAGGTGGTCGAGGAGAACGAACTGCAGCCCAAAATTCGCTTCAACCACTGGGTCAAGCGTGCTGCCTGGTCTTCGGAAGACGCGGCCTGGGCCGTCGAGGCTGAGATTGAGGGCGAAACGCGGCGCTTTACCGGCAACTTCCTGTTCATGTGTCAGGGCTATTACGACTACGAGGGCGGTTACCGCCCGGACTTCCCTGGCGAGGCGGATTTCGCCGGAGACATTGTCCATCCCCAGCAATGGCCCGAGGATCTGGACTATCAGGACAAACGCATGGTCGTCATCGGCTCGGGCGCAACCTCCGCAACGATCGTGCCCGCCGTTGCTGACAAGGTCACCCACGTCACACAGTTGCAGCGCTCGCCCACGTACTACTTTGCAATGGACAACTCGGTTGAAGAGCCCATGATTGAGGAGTTGCGTGCGCTGGATGTGCCCAAAGACTGGATTCATGGCATCAAGCGACGACAGGCACTCGCCTTCAGCGAGGAGATGACGGAGCGCTCCCTCAACGAACCCGACGCGGTCGCCAAAGAACTCATCGGCGGCGCCGCCGCGGCGCTTCCCGCGGACGCGGATGTCGAAACGAACTTCACGCCGCGTTACAGCCCGTGGAAAGAACGTCTCTGCCTCTTGCCCGATGGTGACATGTTCACGGCGATCCGATCTGGCAAGGCGTCTGTTGTAACGGACGAGATCGATCGTTTCGAGAGCGATGGCATTCGCCTCAAATCAGGCGACCTGCTACCTGCCGACATCATCGTAACCGCCACCGGTATCGAACTCTGCAGCCTCGGCAACATCAGCTTTGAGGTGGACGGCAAAGCGGTCGCGGTCCCGGACACCTGGACTTATCACGGCATCATGATCTCCGACATGCCGAATCTAGCCTGGATTTTCGGCTATATCCGCTCGTCGTGGACCATGCGTTCAGACCTGATCGCCCACTATATCTGTCGCTTGCTGAACCACATGGATGCCGAAGGTGTGCGGCAGTGCACGCCGCGCCTGCGACCCGAAGATTCGGGCATGAATGGCAAGCCTTTCATCGACCCCGAGGACTTCGCCCCGGGCTACATCCGTCGCGGTGCACCCAAGCTGCCGAAACAGGGCGGCAGCGGTCCATGGATCAACAGCCAGGACTACTATCAGGAAAAGGACTTTCTGCCGGACGCGGGGTTTGACGACGGCGTGCTGGTCTTTGACAACCCGTCACCCAGTGGACGGGACAAGGATCAGGCCGCGTAACTCACGCCCAGTCGGCAAGCCAGAACTCGCCGCCAACTACAGCGGCGCCCGAGTCAGGCCCGGCGTCGACAGGCCGGCAATGCGGCCGCCAACAGCGACAGTGTCAGCGGTGCGGGCACCGGTGTTGGAAGCGGATTGAGGCTGTCCGGGCCGTAGTTCAGCCAGAGCGCGTCAACGATGAACTCAGCGGGTCCGCCGATGGAGTAGAGCAGGGCTTCCTCGTTCATCAAACCCGCTGCACGCGTGATGCTCACGAACTCCCAGGCACCCGTCGTCAGCGAGGTGGACAAGCTGAACGTTCCCGGCACGTTCGCACCAAGCTGAAAAGGCATCGTGCCACTGACCACATAGACCCAACCGCTGAATGTCAGCTCTGCGGTTGGACTCCACGGCGGTGCGTGATCGGTATTGAAGGAAAAGCCACCGTCTCCGCGCCCGCCCGTCGTAAAGCGTAGCGCCGCCGAGCCATCGATAACGTCAGTACCATAGGTGCTGATCATGTCCGTCGAACTGACCAACTCGCTGGTCAGCAGCGCGCCTGAATTGCTCCACTGGAACCAATGATCCGCCGCGGACGCGATGCCATGCCCGACCACAGGGCCAACCAACCCCGTCTCAACACTACCGTTGTCGAGCAGGTTGCCGGTCTGCGGCCCAATCGGTGCCGCGGTCACCGACATCCCCACCAGAGCCAAAGGAATGGCGAGGGTTATCACCAGCCGTACCGTGATCGTCTTGAACATATCGTGTCCTATCAATTGGTAACCTCCCCACTCGAATCACCAGACATACAGCAATGGCCATGCCACTTTTCACTATTTTCTTATAAATCAGTCTGTTAAAGGATCTCTGCGGGTCACAGGCAGATGGATTCATTCAAGACGTAAGAAATCCCGACGCACTCGTCCGCCACAAGGGGCACACGGCACCCCGACCACTCACTTCTTACACCCCCACGACTGCTATCATCACCGCATCCATCAATGCCGGACGACGCCGTGACCACTAGTAACGTGTCTCTGGACGACAAGTACGACCTCGAGCAACCGCGCATTTATCTCACCGGGACCCAGGCGCTGATTCGCCTCTGCCTCGAGCAGTCCGCGCGGGATGAGGCCGCAGGTTTCAGGACGGCGGGCTACATCTCAGGCTATCGGGGTTCACCACTTGGCAACGTTGATCTGCAATTTCAGCGCGCCGCCGACATCCTCGCGCCCCGAAACATCATCTTCGAACCCGGCCTGAACGAGGACCTGGCCGCGACCGCCTTGTGGGGCACCCAGCAGGCTGACCTGCACGGCGAGGGCAAATTCGATGGTGTCTTCGGCCTCTGGTACGGCAAAGGCCC
>CAVOBC010000213.1:0-8277 GCA_963693635.1 Gammaproteobacteria bacterium
TAGGAGGTAGGACTATTCACGGCTCGCGTAGCGAAGGTGAAACCCCTTGTTTGGGTAGGAGGGAGGGCTGTTCACGGCTCGCGTCGCGAACGGGTATGCATCGGTATAACCAGCTGTTTTCGACCCACCTGCTAGTGTTTAGTAATCAGTTCTTCTTGAGGGTGAGTATGCGATTTCGCAGTGTTGCTGATTGGTGTTGATGTGAGTGTTCTTGGCAACGCCTGGGCGCTCGAATTCGAGAGCCCGCTTCGCAGCAGTGACTAGGAAGCCAGGGGCGACATCCACGCGTGTCAGCTCGTCCATGCAATCCCCGGGTTTGGTGAAGCACGGTTCGAACGCACGGCCGGGGGGCGCGCCGCTTCATGTTGCTGCCGATCGGTGCTGCGTTTGCCTCGTTGACGGTTTCCGTGCGGTCCGATGCGCCGGCGTGGAGGCCAAACGGCGGTGCGGTTGACATTCTCGATGAGGTGGCGTCGACCGAGGCCCGACTCGTCCTGGCACCAAGGTCGGCGTCGATGCTTCTGGCAGAACTCGCGCGCGGTCAAAGAGTCACGTTTGTGGGTTGCCTGGCCGACAATCCCGCGGCGGACCTGCGGGTTGCCGTCAACGGTATCCGCTTCGCCGATGCGCACCTTGGCTACCGGCGCTGCGAGCAGGCGTTGCTGCCTGCCACATTCTCGCGCGTCGAACGCACCCGGGTTCAGTTTGAAGCGGGCGCAGCGAAGTTGGACCCCGTTGCCGAGGCAGATCTCGATCTGGTCGCCAACTACGTCACCACTGACCCAGCGGTTGCGCAGGTGTATGTCGATGGACATACCGATGACGCCCGGTGGACCCGGGACAACGTGACGATCTCGCAGAGACGAGCGCAGCGGGTCGCGAGCTATCTAGAGGATGCGGGCGTTCCCGCCGGCAGGATCACGGTGCGGTATCACGGTGGCAAATACCCGGTCGCGAGCAATGAAAACGATGCCGGGCGAGCCATGAAACGCCGGGCGACGGTCCGGGTTGTGCGCAATGACATTGAGGTCAGTGCGCGCTAGCAGTCGCACGTCATGGTGCCGGATTACCGCGCTGTCGCGCAGCGAACGCTTGGCAGCACATTGCCTTGGTTCCACGAGAGTCTGGCGAAAAGCAGTGATGGGTGAGACGGGTGAACACGCGCCAGAGGCTCATGGGCATGCGCGTCATCACCTGAGCGTGCGCGTGGCGCAGCCAGTGAAGTGCAACCCGCCATAACAGCACGAGACCCTCCCCGGGCCCCCGGCTAGCCCCCGAATGCTGGTACGATACGCGCCTTTCAACTTTTCGTACTTTTTGTACCGGAAGGGCCCATCCGCCTCCGGTGATCTGTAGGCAGCGTGCGCGCGCTTTTTCGCGGAGGTGTCGAGTGTCGGAGAAACCATCTGGTATCAAGTCAGATATTAACAAGGTCGTGCTTTCCTACTCGGGTGGGCTCGATACATCAGTCATTCTCAAATGGTTGCAGGAGACCTATGACTGCGAGGTCGTTACCTTTACCGCGGACCTCGGACAGGGCGAAGAGCTGGAGTCTGCGCGCGAAAAAGCCAGCAATCTCGGTGTTTCAGAAATCTACATCGAAGACGTGCAGGAGGAGTTCGTTCGTGACTTCGTCTTTCCGATGTTTCGGGCCAACACCGTGTACGAGGGCGAGTACCTGCTCGGCACCTCGATCGCTCGGCCCCTGATTGCCAAGCGGCTGGTTGAGATTGCCAATGAGACTGGCGCAGATGCAATCGCGCACGGTGCAACGGGCAAGGGCAATGACCAGGTCCGGTTTGAACTGGGTGCCTACGCCCTGAAGCCTGACATCCAGGTGATCGCACCGTGGCGGGACTGGGACCTCAACTCCCGCGAGTCGCTGCTCAGCTATTGCGAGCTGCACCAGATTCCGGTCGAGCGCAAACATGATGATGACGTGTCGCCCTACTCGATGGATGCCAATCTTCTGCACATCTCTTACGAGGGCGGCATCCTCGAGGACCCGTCACAGGAACCTGAGGAGTCCATGTGGCTGTGGAGCTGTTCCCCGGAAGCCGCACCGGACCAGGCAACGATGCTAGACCTCACGTTTGAGCGGGGAGACGCCGTTGCGCTCAATGGCGAGGGGATGTCGCCGGCGACGATTCTGCGCACGCTCAATCAGATCGGTGGCGACAATGGCGTCGGCCGCCTCGACATTGTAGAGAATCGCTACGTGGGCATGAAAGCGCGGGGTTGCTACGAAACCCCGGGGGGAACGATCCTGCTAAAGGCGCATCGAGCGATCGAGTCGTTGACCCTGGACCGGGAACTGGGTCATCTGAAGGACGAACTGATGCCGCGCTACGCGACGCTCATCTACAACGGATACTGGTGGTCGCCGGAAAGGCAGGCGCTGCAGGCATTGATCGACTATTCCCAGCAGCATGTCTCTGGCATGGTTCGTCTGAAGTTGTACAAGGGCAATGTCACGGTGATCTCCAGGGTCGCGCAGAGCAGTCTGTATGACGCCGCGATCGCAACCTTCGAGGACGATGCGGGTTCGTACGACCAGGCGGACGCCGGCGGCTTCATCAAGTTGAACGCACTGCGACTCCGGGTGGCCGCGAACAAGGGCCGAAAGCTGCTGGACTAGCATTGGGCTCTCCTCCTCAGATGTGCGTCTCAGATGTGCGCCGGCCTGTCTTTGCGTGAGTATTCGCACAGATCAAACAAGAGGCACTCGTGGCACTTCGGTTTGCGTGCGATGCAGGTGTAGCGTCCGTGTAATATCAGCCAATGGTGCGCGTCGCGGATAAACTCATCCGGGATGACTTTGATCAGCTTCTCCTCCACCTGCTTGACGGTCTTTCCAGGCGCAAATTTAATGCGGTTGGAAATACGGAAGATGTGGGTGTCCACCGCCATGGTTGGCTCGCCGAATGCCGTATTGAGCACAACATTCGCGGTCTTTCGTCCAACCCCCGGCAGGGCTTCGAGTTCCTTGCGGGTGCGCGGCACCTCACCGTTGTGCAGTTCGACGAGTTGGCGGCAGGTTTTGATGACGTTGGCGGCCTTGGTGTTGAACAGTCCGATGGTCTTGATGTAGCCCTTGACGCGGTCCTCGCCCAGTTCAAGGATTGCAGACGGGGTATTGGCAACCGGGTACAGCTTTTTGGTTGCCTTGTTGACGCTTACATCCGTCGCCTGGGCCGACAACATGACGGAAATCAGTAGTTCGAAGTCGCTGCGGTGTTCAAGTTCCGTCTCCGGCTTGGGATTGGCCGCCCGCAGGCGTGTCAGGATTTCGTAACGCTTGGTCTTGTTCATGGCGCTCGCTCTGCTGGTCGATCAGATTCTTGACAGCGATGATACAGCCGAGGGTTAGGAACGCTCCAGGCGGCAGCAGAAAAAGGAGCGTGCCGCTGTCGGCGAAGCGCACGGTTCGGTCGGTGCCGCCGACCAGCAGATGCAGATTTGCAAACAGTGTGCCTTGTCCCAGCACCTCGCGAATCGTACCGACCAGGACGATAACCCACAGAAAGCCCGCACCAACCATGAGACCGTCGCCGGCGGCAGGAAGGACCGGGTTGCGTCGAGCGTACGCTTCGCTGCGTCCGAGTAGGGCACAGTTGGTAACGATAAGCGCCACAAAGAGTCCGATTCGCTGGTGCAGGTCGAAAAACCAGCCGGCAAGAGCAATGTCTGCTGCTGTAACGAAACTGGCGATGATCATGATCTGTACGGGCAGGCGGGTTGTGTCCGTTAAGGTGTTGCGCAGCAGGCTGACCGTGACATTGGACCCCACGAGCACGATCAGGGTGACGACGCCCAGGCCCAGACTTGTGGCGAACGAGGTCGAGACCGCGAGCAGCGGACACAGACCGAGCATTTGCACCATCGCCGGATTCTCGCGCCAAAGCCCGGCGAACCCGGGTCGCGTCTCTCCGGGACCGCTCATGGGTTACCCGCTTCCGCTTGATGAATGAGATGATCGGCGATGGCCTGCAACGTTGCTGAAGAGGTGATGGTTGCACCGGTGATCTGGTCGATGTCACCGCCGTCTCGCGTCACTCGCCATTGGCTCTGTGCATTCTTGCCGATCGCCACATCGAGCCAGCCGTGATCGATCGCGTCGCCAAGTCCGGGCGTCTCTGCGTGTTTCACAACGCGAACACCCGTGACAACGCCCGCCGCAGCGCCGACAAGCAGGGCGATTCGTCCGTTGTAACCGGCATCGGTTGAAACGCGTGAGATGGTCACGATCGTCTTGCCCTCGTGGACCACGACATATCCCCCCGGCCTTTCTTTAATCGCGCTGTACTTGATCGCAAGGGGACCGTCGCCCGTGAGTGACAACACGCGCCGCAGTTCGAAGGCCCGCTGGTTGCCGACAACGCGGTCGCGCGTTGCAACCGCCAGCGTAGAAACGATCAGCCCGCACGCAAGCGCCATGCCGACGAAGGGTAATTCCTTGCGCATTAGCGGTCCGGGCCGGAGGGTGGTGGACAAGGCTTGAGAGTCGGGCCCATCACTCGGCCTCTGCGGTCGCTGTGATGCGTTTGAACGCCAGTGCACGATCGATCAGGGGTGACGCGGCATTCATCAGCAGAACGGCGAAGGCAATGCCATCCGGATAAGCACCCACCGACCGGATGAGAAAGGTGAGGCTGCCGACCCCCGCGCCGAACAGCAGCAGCCCCTGCTTTGATCGGGGAGCCGTGACCGGATCGGTGACGATGAAGAATGCGGCGAGCATGGTGCCGCCCGCGAAGAGGTGCATCAAGGGCGAACCGAGCGATGAGGAACTGCCGCCGTCGTAAAAAACAGCGGCCCAGAATGCGAGGCTTACAAGCATTGCGGCGGGCGCGTGCCACGTTGACAAGCGCAAGATGAGAAGTGCGGCACCACCGAGCAGAAAGGCGGCATTGATCCACTGCCAGCCGACACCGGACAGTACGCCAAAGCCGTCGCTCCAGACTTCATCCACCGTGCGGGCGCCGCGAAACTTGAAGGTATCAAGGGGGGTCGGCCCCGTGAACTGGTCCACCGCTACATCCTGCGTGCGGTCCGGCTCGATGAGCGCTGGCATCGTGACCGTTGCATGATCGATGGCGGGCCAGGTATTCATCGCGAGCGGGAAAGACAAAATGAGCACCACGTAACCGACCATCGCCGGGTTGAAGGGATTGTGGCCCAGACCGCCGTAGACGTGCTTGCCGAATGCGATTGCGAAAACTGCGCCGAAAACCACGAGGTGTAGCGGCAGCCATGGCGACAGGGTCACCGCCAGGAGCCAGCCGGTCACAGCCGCGCTGCCGTCGAGCAGGGTGGCCGCGAGCGGGCGACGACGCAGTGCGAGGATGCACGCTTCGGTGATGATGCAGGTGACGATCGCGACGACGAGATTCAGCAGCACGCCGAACCCGAAGATGATGGTGCAGCCGATGGTGCCCGGCACCAGCGTCAGCATGACAAGGCCCATCAGCCGACGCAGGGACGGGGCTCTGGTCGATGCCCTGTTGGACGCTTTATTCGGTGCTTTAGACGGTGCCTTAGTCGATGGGTTAGTCGGTGGCATGAGGGGTACGCTCGCCGTCGCCGTGCCGGGACGCGTTGTTGTCGGACGGTGACAGGGCGGCTGCAATCAGTGCAGCGCGGCGGCCTTGCGATGGCAGGTTGGCATTGCGGGGTGTGGCAAGTCGCTGCTCACGGGATTCAAAACGTGCTCGCGCGCTTGCGGCCGCAGCACGTCCAACGGTCAGGTGCGCAAGCTGGGCCTTGCCGGCAGCGAACGCCTCCGCGAGTGGTATTTTGCTGGGGCAAACGGCGTCGCATTGTTTGCACTCGATGCAAGTGTCGAGATTGAGACCTCGTAGCGGCTCCGGGTCGACAGCGACGCGCGGCAGGTGTGTCACCAGTGCGCGCGGGGAAAGCGCCACAGGACAGACGGGCTCACACCAACCGCATTGGATGCACGGTGTTTCCCACTCGGGGAGCGCAGGCACTGCCGTGCGCCCGTCAACGATGTCGATGCAATCGACGGGGCAGGGCTCGATGCACAGATCGCACCCGGTACAGAGGTCCTCGATTACGGTGTGCAGCATTCGGCGTGCACCGACGATCGCGTCGACCGGGCACGCGGGCAGGCATAACGTGCAGCCGATGCAATCGGCCTCTCGAATGCTGACGGTGTGGGTGCTTGTCGTTACGAGGGGTGCCCGGGGCTGAATTTGCAGCAACTCGGCGATGGCGGCGACAGTGGACTCGCCACCGGGCGGACATTTGTTAATCGCCTCACCGCCGGCGATGGCTTCTGCGTACGGGCGGCAGCCAGGATAGTTGCATTGGGCGCATTGGGTTTGGGGTAGGAGCGCATTGATGCGCTCAACCAGTTCATGTTCATTAGACGGGTAACTCCTGGCCGCAGCGGTCAGTGCCGCCGCCAGGGCGGCCGCCAGCGACGCGAGGGTGAGCGTGCCCGTCAGGATGTCGATCAATTGCCTATCCCGGTGAAGCCAAGAAAGGCCGCAGACATCAGCCCTGCGGTAACCATGTTGACGGCGGCGCCCCGGAACGGACGCGGGATATCCGCGTGCTCCTGCCTTTCGCGGATGGCTGCAAACAGTGCGAGCACCAGAAAGAAACCGAGCGCCGCGCCGAAACCGTGGATGATGGCATCGATCAGTGACTCGTGTTCGCGCAGGTTGATAAGCGCGACACCAAGCACGGCACAATTGGTGGTGATGAGTGGCATGAAGATGCCGAGGACCTGGTGCATGACGGGTTGGGTCGCGCGCATGATTACGGTTGCGAGGCGCACGAGGCCCGCAATCGTGACGATGAACGCGATGATGCGCAAATGCTCAAGCCCGAGCGGTACGATGAGCCAGTGCTCAATCAGATACGTGATCGCGGACGTCAGCGTCAGCACAAAGAGTGTCGCGGTGCCAAGTCCGATGGTTGCGCTCAATCGCTGGGACGACCCCATGAACGGACAGAGACCCAGGAATTGTGCCATCACAACGTTATTGACGAAGATGGCACTGAGCAGGATGTGGAGCGTGTCTGGCACCTTAGAACCACCTGTCAGGGTTTGGAATCGAAGCCGGACATGCGAGATGTTGGCGTGCCGTCATACCGCGTGTTGGTGTCCGCGTTTCTGTAAAGCGACAGGCGCTAGCTAGTTCCTGTCCCAAAATTGTCATCCTGACAATTCTTGGGAGTCGGTTTGTAAACAAACCTCGCATTCTTTGCGGAAAAAGAGGCTTGCAGAAAATGGCGGTGCATCCCTGCACCGCTCGCCAGTGCCCGCCCCCGAACGTAGTTCTGGGACAGGCAGGCACTAGCTAACGCGCATCCCGGGTGCCGCTCCCGCATCAGGTGACAGCAGGAAGATCTCCTCGCCGCCCGGCCCCGCTGCGAGCACCATGCCTTCGGAGACGCCGAATCGCATCTTGCGTGGCGCGAGGTTGGCAACCATCACGGTGTGCCGGCCAATTAGATCTGCGGGTGTGTAAGCCGAACGGATGCCGGCGAAAACACTGCGCGTTTCCGCCCCAAGCTCAAGCGTCAGTTTTAGCAACTTGTCGGCGCCGTCAACCCACTCGGCGTTGGCGATGCGTACGACGCGCAGATCGACCTTTGCAAAGTCAGGGAAGTCGATCTCGGGAGCGATCGGTTCGTTTGTATCTTCGAGGCCTGCACCGCCCTCACCGGCCGGGGTGTCTGCCTCGGTCTCGATGCGGGAGGCCTCAACCATCGCATCGACACGGTCCATCTCGACCCGCGTGAGCAGTGGGCGAAAACGTGCGATCTTCGTCCCGACCAGCGGGTCGGTAACGGTAGCCCACGCCAGTGTCGGCACATTGAGGAACTCGCGCGACTTCTCCGCCAGATCCGGCACGATTGGTGCGAGGTAAGTCATGATGATGCGAAACAGATTGATGCCATCAGAGCAGACGGAGTGGACTTTCTGCCGATTGTCGTCCTGCTTGATGAGGACCCACGGCTTGTTCTCATCGATGAACTGGTTGGCTTTGTCAGCGATACCCATGATCTCGCGGATGGCGCGACCGAACTCGCCGCGTTCAAAATAGTCAGCTATATCCCCTGATAAGTTGCTGGCTTCGGTGACGAGGGGAGTGCCAACGGTGTCCGCGAGCGTGCCGTCAAACTGCTTGTTGATGAAGCCGGCGCAGCGGCTCGCGATGTTCACAACTTTGCCGACGAGATCGCTGTTCACTCGCTGGACGAAGTCGGGCAGGTTGATATCCAGGTCGTCGATGCCCGGCG
>CAVOBC010000214.1:0-8257 GCA_963693635.1 Gammaproteobacteria bacterium
ACGCTGCACGATACCTGGGCAAGGGTGTCCTGACGGCCGTTGCCAACGTCAACGCAACGATTCGGGATTGCCTGCTTGGCCGCGATGGCACCGAGCAGCGGACGCTCGATCGCCTGATGATCGACCTCGACGCGACGGACAACAAGCGCGCGCTTGGCGCGAATGCGATGTTGGCGGTGTCAATTGCATCTGCGCGGGCGGCGGCGACTTCCGAGGGGATGGCCCTCTATGAGTACCTGGCGGTTCTCGACGGCAGTCCGGGGCGCTACTCGATGCCGGTGCCGATGATGAACATCATCAATGGCGGCGAGCACGCAGACAACAACGTCGACATCCAGGAGTTCATGATTCAACCCGTGGGCGCGGCCACGTTCAGCGAAGCGCTGCGATGTGGGGCGGAGATCTTTCACCATCTAAGAAAGGTGCTCAGCGCGGAAGGATTGGCGACGACGGTCGGTGACGAGGGCGGGTTTGCACCTAACCTGCCAAGTAACGAAGCCGCGCTTGAGATGATTATGAGATCGATCGAGAATGCGGGTTACGCGCCTGGTACCGACGTCTGTCTTGCTCTTGACTGCGCTGCGTCCGAATTCTATAGCAACGGTGTGTACGACCTGGCCGGTGAAGGGAAAAAGTACGCTCCAGCAGATTTCGTCGGCTATCTGGCTGATCTCACGGATCGGTACCCCATCCTCTCGATTGAAGACGGGATGGACGAGAGTGACTGGGACGGTTGGGCGCTTCTGACCGCAGAGTTGGGCAACAAGATTCAACTCGTTGGCGATGACCTCTTTGTCACTAACAGCCGCATACTGAAACAAGGGATTGATCACGGTGTCGCAAACTCCATTCTCATCAAACTGAATCAGATTGGCACCCTCTCCGAGACGCTCGAAGCAATCGCGCTCGCACGGAGCGCAGACTATTCGGTGGTCATTTCCCATCGTTCCGGGGAAACTGAGGACACGACGATCGCTGATCTGGCTGTGGCCACCGCCGCTGGCCAGATCAAGACCGGGTCTTTGTCTCGCTCGGATCGCGTCGCCAAGTACAACCAACTGCTGCGCATTGAAGAACAGTCGGCGGCCGTCTATCGGGGTCGAAAGGAGTTCATGCAAACGTGAAACGCCGCGTCGTCATCGGTATCCTGTTCTTGCTGATTGCCAGCTTGCAGGTGCGTCTGTGGACGGGGGAGGACAGCTACGCGCACGTTGTGGAGCTTGAACGAAAGGTCGAATCCCAGCAGATGACGAACGCCAGCCGACTTGAGCGCAATCGAATCTTTGAACGGGACATCCGTGCGCTCAAGCGTGATAACGCGTTGATTGAGGAGAAAGCGCGGAGCGAACTTGGCTTGATCAAGGAAGGCGAGACCTTCTACCTGCTGATCGATCGCCAGGACTGACCACGGTCAGATGGCCGCACTTCCCAGTATCAGAACAGACATCGGCGTTGTCGTTGCCGCGGCGGGCACGGGCAACCGGTTCGGCGGGGATGTGCCAAAGCAGTTCAGGTTGCTGGCCGGCGTCGCCATTCTTGAGCACACACTTTCGCGCCTTCTTGCCATGCAGCCTGCCTGCGTTGTCGTTGCACTCTCCGGGGACTCCGGGTTGTGGTCGCGCATTCCGTCGCTGGCACGTTGTGATGTGGTTCCAGGGGGTGCGTCGCGGAGCGAATCGGTCGCCAGCGGTCTCAGGCGGCTGCAACAGAACCACGACGTGGGCTGGGTGATGGTGCACGACGGGGCGCGGCCGCTTATCACCGCTGCCGACGTCGCCCGCCTGATCGATGGCGTCGGTTGTGATCCGTCCGGCGGATTGTTGGCACTGCCGGTGGTCGACACCGTCAAGCGTGAGCGGGATGGCGCGGTCGATGAAACGATTCCGCGCGAGCGCGTTTGGCTCGCCCAGACGCCGCAACTCTTCCCGGTTGAAACTCTCTCTCTCGCGCTCACCGGTGCGGGCGTCGACACCGCGACCGACGAGTCGTCGTTGGTTGAGCGCCTGGGGCTTCGACCTCGACTCATTGCAGGCAGACGGGAGAACATCAAGATAACGCACGAGGCAGATCTTGCGCTTGCGCAGCATTTCCTCGCCGAAGAGCAGTCCCTCTCTTCAAAACCTGATACCGCCCCGGGCGGACTTGCCGGGAACGAAACGCGGGCTCGGCAGTGAGGATCGGTCAATGGGCGGCGGGCAATGAGCATCGGTCAGTGGCGCTGGTTGATGAGAGCGTGTTAATGAGAGTTGTGAGTGAGGGTTAGTCAATGAGAGTCGGCAGCGGCTTCGACGTGCACCGGCTGGAACACGCACAACAACCGGGTGAGATGATCTTGGGCGGCGTGCCGATCGCGACCGATCTTGTGGTCGTTGCGCACTCTGATGGCGACGTCGTGTTGCATGCACTGATGGACGCGATCCTGGGCGCGGCGGGCAAGGGAGACATCGGCCAGCATTTCCCGGACTCAGATCCGCGCTATGCCGGCGCCGATAGCGGCGAATTGCTAATGCAGGTGCTCGCGCTTGTTGCGCCCCTCGCCGTCGTCAATGCAGACATAACAATCGTTGCCGAGGCACCCAAAATCGGCCCGCATCGGGACGCGATGCGGACACGGATTGCGGAATTGATAGGCACTGCGGCTGACCGGGTAAACGTGAAGGCGACAACCACTGAGGGACTCGGCTTCACTGGCAGAGGTGAGGGGCTGGCGGTGCAGGTTTCTGTTTTGCTGGACGATGACTCCCGCGTCAATGGTTGAGCGGGACCATCCGTCTGCGCCTGAGGATTGGCCCCGCACCGACGCCGCGAGCCGACCTCGTGGCAGGATCCGGGTTCAGCCGGCCGACTTCGCGGTCGTCGAAGCGCTCGCATTCACGCCTGCGGGCCACGGGGAACACCTCTTTCTGCGCATCCGCAAGCAGGATGCCAATACATCCTGGGTTGCGGGGCAGATAGCGCGCTGGGCGGGCGTGCGCAAGCGCGATGTTGGTTTTGCCGGCCGCAAAGATCGACATGCATCCACCGAGCAATGGTTCTCCTGCTGGCTTCCGGGCAGGGCAGACCCACCGGTCTCGGCGCTGCAACTCCCGGGAGTTCAGGTTCTTGAAACCCGCCGACATGTGTCAAAACTGCGGCGCGGTGCACTTGTGGGCAACGGCTTTGAGGTGACGGTCCGAGATGTTTCCGGCGGAGACGATTGGCAAGCGGTTGTGGCAGGACTTGTACCTGTCGTACAACGCGGTTTCCCGAACTATTTCGGTGATCAACGTTTTGGACACGACAATCTCAGAGGCTTTGATGGGGTGGTGCGAGGTTCCCGTGCGGTTAGTCGTGACCAGCGGGAAATGAGCATATCTGCGGTGAGATCGTATCTCTTCAACGCGCTCCTGGCTCATCACGTGCGGCGTGCAACGCCGCTCGAATCTGACTCTGGAGACGTGGGCTCGGCAAGTCCTCTACCTGGCCTCGACATGCTTGGTTTCGGCTTGAGCGCAGAGGAAACCTGTATACTCGCGCGTTTTCCCGCTTGGATGGATGGCTTGCAGCAGCTTGGCGTTAGGGCCCATCGACGGCTCCGCTTCATACGTCCCGCTGACTTCCGGGTGACGATGGGTGATGACTGGGCGACGTTCAGATTCCGGTTGCCACGCGGCGTTTACGCCACCAGTTTGCTGCGAGAGTTCTTCCAGCCACTTGAGGATGTGGGTCATGCGTGACCGCTCGGTTGTTGGCGTTGGCATGACCTCGCAACGAACCCGTGACCGCATGGTTCAGCGGCTTCGCGATCAGGGTATCGGCAGTGGGCTGATTCTGGACGTCATGGCGGAAACGCCGCGGCATCTCTTTGTCGATGAGGCGCTGTCCCACAAAGCGTACGAAGACTATTCCCTGCCGATCGGTTTCAATCAAACGATTTCCCAGCCATACATCGTGGCGCGCATGACGGAGATTCTGATGGCATCGGGCCCGCGATCGCGCGTGCTGGAGATTGGCACCGGGTCCGGGTACCAGACAGCGGTGCTCGCGCAGGTCGCGGGTCGTGTTAACTCTGTTGAGCGAATAGGGGGCCTCTTTGAGAAAGCCCGCGACCGGCTCAAAGCCCTCGGGCTCCGAAATGTCAGGTTGCGCCATGCGGACGGGGGCATCGGCTGGCCGGATGCCGGACCTTATGACGGCATCATCGTTACCGCGTCGCCCAGATTCCTGGCAGACGAGTTGCTTGCGCAACTGGGCGAGGGCGGACGCATGGTCGTGCCGCTCGGTCAACCGTGTGGCCAGGTGCTGACATTGGTCACGCGGGTAGACGGTGAGCTGGTGACGACCGTGCTGGAAGACGTCAACTTTGTCCCGCTGCTGGGTGGAACGGAGTAGCGGTGTGGAACCGATGAGGCAGCATGTGCGAACGATGCTGGTGGGGATCGCTATGGGCGCCGCGGAGATCGTACCGGGCGTGAGCGGTGGGACCATCGCATTCGTGTCGGGCGTCTATGATCGTTTGGTAGCGAGCCTGCGCCAGGCCACACCGATGTTGATCGCGGATGTCGTTAAAGATGGTTTCGGGAGCGCGTGGCGCCGTGTTGACGGCACGTTCCTTGTCGTTCTCTTTGGTTTCATGGGCATTGGCATTCTGCTCTTTGCCAATCTGATCAGTTATGTGCTCGAGGTTCGTCCGGTGCTGCTGTGGTCGTTCTTCTTTGGCCTCGTTTTGGCATCGTCTTGGGTAGTCGGCAAGCAGGTGCGAGAGAGAAATCTCAGAACGTTGGCCATGTTTGTCGTCGGCGGTAGCCTGGGTCTCCTGATCTCAGGTGATGTTGTGCCCGTCGCCCTCACACCGACACCGGTTACGCTATTTCTGGGCGGTGCGGTCGCAGTGTGCGCGTGGATCCTTCCTGGCATGTCAGGGAGTTTCATTTTGCTGGTCCTTGGCCTCTATGCGCATGTGATCGACGCGATCAAGCGTTTGGACGTGGAGTCAGTGTCATTCCTGGCGCTCGGCTGTGCGGTCGGCCTGATGTCTTTTTCCCAGGTGCTGTCACGCCTGTTGGCCGATTACCGCGGACCGACGCTTAGTTTGTTGATCGGATTCATGCTCGGTTCGCTGAAGAAGCTCTGGCCTTGGCGGCATACCACGAGTTATCAGATGAAGTCAGACGGTGCGTCTGTTCCGGTCGTTCAGGTTGCCGTCGCGCCTTCCGAGTACCTTGAATTGACCGGAATGCCGCCCGAGATTGGGCTTGCTATCGCCATGGGTGTGGTCGGTGTGGTGCTGGTTTTGCTGACAGATTGGATTTCAGCCCGTTTCGACGCCAGTTCGACACCCGCTGATTAGATTGTTTCCGCACCCAAGCCGCAATTGATATGCCAAAATGCGCTAACTTTTGGTGCCAGGTCTAGAACGAGGACGGATTTGTGACGCATGCTTCGTTGCACCCTGTTCGTTGGGCCGTCACTTGGCTGACCTTTTGCGTGTTAACTGTGAGTTGCACGACGCAGGGGCCTACCGCTCCGGTCGTCGACGTAGGTGCAGCCCCGGACGCCGCGGATAGCAGCCGATACCACATTGTGGCGCGTGGTGAGACGTTGTACGCCATCGCGTTCAGGCTCGGCATTGACCACAACTCCCTCGCCCGGATCAACCGTGTCGACGCCCCCTACACGATCTTTCCGGGTCAGCAGCTCGCCCTTTCGCCGGCAAGCGGTGGCTCTGTCACACAAAAGTTACGGCCTGTGTCTACTTCGCGCAACAAGTCGGCGGCGCGCGTCAGGAAACCGGCAGAACGCCGGATTGCGCGAAGTCAAGGCGTACAAAATGGATGGCGATGGCCGGTCAGCGGCGAGGTGATTCGGCGCTTTGCCCTGGCCGGCGACGTCAACAAGGGCATTGATATAGGAGGTCGAAAAGGGGAATCTGTTCTTGCGGCGGCTGATGGCGTTGTGGTCTACGCAGGAGGAGGTCTACGGGGTTACGGCAAGCTCGTTATCCTCAAGCATGATGAAGAATTTCTGAGTGCCTACGGCCACAACAGCAAAATCAATGTCAGGGAAGGACAAATGGTTAAAGGCGGCGAGAAAGTTGCCGAAATAGGTTCCAGCGGCACCAATGTCGACAAGCTCCACTTCGAGATTCGCCGAAACGGAAAGCCGGAAGATCCGATGCGATACCTACCGGGGATCGGATCATAGGGACAAAGGAGAGGGGCTCGACCAGGCGCGTGACAAGGAAGTTTGACAACATGGAAGTTCAAAGGGGAAATCTGGCAAATCAGGTTGCGGCCAATATGGCTCCGTTCATCAGCGATCTGAACCCGACGCCGACACGCAAGCCGCGTCGCACCTCTAAGGGGTAGGATGCGACGCAGCTTTATCTCAATGAGATTGGCTTCTCGCCGCTTCTGAGTGCAGAAGAGGAAGTATATTTTGCGCGGCAGGCCCAGCGCGGTGTTGATGCCGGGCGCAAGCGCATGATTGAGTCCAATCTGCGGCTCGTTGTGAAGATATCGCGACGTTATCTGAATCGTGGCCTGTCGTTGCTTGATCTGGTCGAAGAAGGGAATCTTGGGCTGATCCGCGCTGTTGAGAAGTTTGATCCGGAGTGCGGGTTCCGATTCTCTACCTATGCAACCTGGTGGATCCGTCAAACGATCGAGCGCGCGATCATGAATCAGACCCGCACGATTCGGCTGCCGATTCATGTTGTTAAAGAGCTCAACGTCTACCTTCGTGCGGGCCGCGAACTGTCGCAGAAGTTGGACCACGAGCCGACTCCGGAAGACATTGCGGCGCTGGTGGAGAAGCCGGTCGAGGATGTCGAGCGTATGTTGCGGCTGAATGAACGCGTAAGCTCTGTTGATGTTCCTCTCGGACTGGATTCTGATCGGTCGATCCTGGAAACGGTTCCGGACTCGTCCCAAAGCGACCCCAGCGTGCAGCTTAATCTGCAGACCTGAACAGCAACATTGACCACTGGCTTGTCGAGTTACCCGAGAAGCAGCGCGAGGTCGTGTGCCGCCGGTTCGGTCTGCGAGGCTATGAGATGAGCACACTCGAAGAGGTCGGTGCTGAAATCGGACTGACACGCGAGCGCGTGCGATAGATCCAGGTCGAGGCGCTGAAACGTCTGCGGGTGAATCTTGAACAGGAAGGCCTGTCGGCTGACGCCGTATTCAGTTGAGCCTGGCGTGATGACCAGATGACTTGTCTTGAGTATGCGCTGACGCACGACTGAGGGTGCCCCGGTTTTCGGTTTGACGGGAGGAGTCTCGCCAGTACGTGACTCCGTTTTGAAAGAGTTCGGTTCTCGAACTCGACGGCAAAATTAAAATGACTCAAGCGGGCTGCGGTTTATCGGGCCCGCTCTTTCGTTTGCCGGTCTCTACCGACCTCTGCCGGCCTCTGTCGTCCTGCTGGGAAGAACGGCGAACGAACCCTTCCCATTGCGAATGTCCGCCACGGAACGGCGTTCTTGGACAGGAACGAGCTAGAGCAACGAAGTCGCATCTGTCCCCGCCTCTCACTCGGCATCGGCCCGGAGGAAATCTGTAACGTCTGGTGTTGCACATGCCCGCGCAGTCGCGTTAGCCGGTTGCGGGTACGAATCCGGTGTGTTTGTTGCCATTCGAGCGGCTCTGTGCCGATGCTTGCCGTCGGTTCAGCGTTTGTTGTGTGCGATATGTCTGAAAGTCGCGTAAGACATTGACCATGGTTTTCGCGTGTTCACTCACTAAGTCATTGAAAATAAAAAATTCGTCGATGGCGCCGTAAAATACCGTTCAGCACGAGGCAGTGGGGCTTCATTTGCGGATGGGTACACTGGTTCTGCCTTTACAAGGACGTAAAGGAAAGGATTGAGGGGGCTATTTAGCCAGCAGGGATAGCGACAGAAAGGAATCACCTAAACAGGAAGCGGTTCGCCGGCCGCTTCCTGTTTTTCAATGTGCGCCACTATTCTAAGTGCGCCACTATTCTAGGTGCGCCACGACTTTTCTATATGCGTCACGACGTGTATGGGCCGATGAGACCCGTCCTCACCCGTTCACCCCACGCGCACTTCAAAACGAACATGAGAAGTCGCCGGCGGCAAGAGACTGCATGAGCAATCGCGGTAGCGAATTCCACAGACTCGAACGGACGATCCGCCAGGAGAGAAGTGCGAATGAAAAGGAGACGATCGGGGGGCGCTGGCCGGCGATCAGAGTGGAAACGATTTGTAGCGGATCGGCACCAGAGGCGATCGGCCTCGACCATGCGGCGCGGAATC
>CAVOBC010000215.1:0-8208 GCA_963693635.1 Gammaproteobacteria bacterium
CAATGTATGTCCCGAACGTTTCTTTGCTGGCAATCAGATTTTCTTCCGGACGATAGATGTCTACTGCCTTGGCGCTAAATACCTTGCCGTTCTCTTCTCCGGATAGGGTGAACGTTTGAACCAGCATATCGCCCGCCGCTCGCTCTTCAAGGTGCTAGTGGCGCAGGTTTCTCCGGTGTTTGCGCCGCGACGCCAGTACGGCTAACAGGATTTATACGTCTGTCAGCGTTCTGCCAGTCGGCAATTCTTCTTTCGGAGGTCGCAAAATTCTGCTGCCATACAAAGTCTTGGGTTGTTGCGGCCAGCAGTTCTGCACCGTCCCACTTGGCATACGCCAGGCGGAAGCGTTCCATCAGTTTCAGCAAATCATATTCGCTGCACATCGGTGCTGTGTCCTTTACGGAGGTCGTGGTCACAATGGCAGTTTGACTTTCTCACACTGGTATTTTTGGAGTGGTTTCACTGTGACGCTCAATGCACTCTAATTGAGCTTGATTGGATAACTGAGGAAAAAAGATGAGTAAGAAAATTGGTGATGTGGAAGTGTCAGATCTCGGTGGGTTTGTCCATCTGCTTGAGATTCAGAGAGCGCCGAACAACTTTTTTGACCTGGATCTGATTCGATCACTGGCGGATGCCTGTGATGAATTGGATCAGGATAACGGTTGCCGAGCGATCGTCCTTGGCTCAGCAGGTAAACATTTTTGTGCCGGCGCCAACTTCAGCAGTGACCGGGATAACGATTCGGGTGATCGGACCGGCGGCAGCCCACTTTACCGAGAGGCCGTCCGTCTGTTCAGCAATAAGAAACATGTTGTAGCAGCGGTTCAGGGTGCTGCCGTGGGTGGTGGCTTTGGGCTTTCAATGTTCCCGGACTTTCGCGTCGGGTGCCCAGAATCACGATTTACCGCCAACTTCGTCAAGCTTGGATTTACGCCAGGGTTTGCCCTGACACATGTCTTGCCGCGTGTTATTGGTCAGCAGGCCGCTCAGGATATTTTCTATACCGGACGCCGGTTGAACGGTGAAGACGCGCTGCAGGTTGGCATTCTGGACAGATTGGTACCGCAGGCAGAAGTGCGTGATGCTGCTATCAGCTACGCCCGTGAGATTGCAGAAAATGCCCCGCTGGCGCTTATGTCCGTCAGGCAGAGCATTCGCGGTGACCTCGCCGCTCAGGTGAAAAAGGCAACCGATCATGAGGCAGAGGAGCAGGCAAAATGCCAGGCGACCAATGACTGGAAAGAAGGCGTGAAGGCGGTGGCGGAACGAAGGCCCGGTAACTTCACTGGAACTTGAGTTGTTACAACCGAATTGAATGGAAAATCGGCTAGTGAAGGGTGCAGGTAATGAAAATATCTGTCGTGTTTCCCAGTGTGATGTATCGGGAAGGTCCAGCAGGCGTTAAGAAATTGATGCGAGGCATTGAAGACATCGGTTTTGACGGCTTGGATATGTTTGATCACGTCGTGATGGGCTACCCCACTGAAACCCGTCGCGCACCATTTTACGATCCCAAAATACCAATCATGGAAGCGATCACGATGCTGTCTTTTGCCGCTGCGGTCACCGACCGTGTGCAACTCGGTACGGGTGTGATGGTACTGCCGCAACGGCAGATTGCACTGGTAGCCAAGCAGGTAAGCTCCCTCGATACGCTATCGGATGGCAGAGTGAGATTGGGTGTCGGGATCGGCTGGCAAAAATCTGAATATGAGGCGTTGAATGAGAACTTTCGCACACGAGGCAGGCGACTTGAAGAAGGCATTACCTTGCTACGCAAGTACTGGGAAGACGAGCATGTGAATTTCGCAGGTGATTACTACCAGGCTGATGAGATTGCAATGGAGCCAAAACCCCCACAAGGAGGGAAAATTCCTGTCTGGGTTGGTGGTACCAAAAAATCAGCGTTGAAGCGCATTGCGAAACTGGCTGATGGCTGGATGGCAATGACAGCGCCCGGTGATCCCCCTATTCAGGAACAGCTTCCCAGGTTCAAAGAGTTACTTGAGGTCGCAGGCAGAGACGTTTTGAGCTTTCCTTTGCAAATGTCGCTATCGCCAGGGCCACTTGATAAGGAAAAACGCAAACGATTCTACGGGGATACCGACCTATTGCAGGAGCGAGTGTGCGAACTGAGAGATATGGGGTTTACGCATACGTCGATTGATTGTGTGCCGATATTCCAGCGCGGTCATCGCTCGTCGGACGCGCTGCTCGAGCAGTTGTCGATCATTTACGCAGCGCTGGCGCCAGAACTCGATCAGTAAGCTGCGTGCTCAGATAACTGATCAGAAACGCCAGGTCGAGTTGGCTAACTCAACATGAGGAACGTACCGATGTCTGCACCAACACGAACCGGGCCCTTGGAAGATCTCGTTATCATTGATTGCACGATGGCCTATGCCGGACCCTACGGCACCGCATTGCTGGCCGATATGGGGGCCAACATCATTAAAGTGGAGCCCCCCGCCGGGGATAGCTTCAGGCAGCTTGGCCCCTTTCCTCCCGATGGCGGCAAAGTCGGCCGGGACATACCGGGAGCCGACTACGGTGCCAGCTTCGCGAGTGTGAATCGAAACAAGCGCAGCATAGCTCTGGACCTTAAAGACGCCGGTGACCGCGAAATTCTGCTTAAGCTCTGCGAGAAGGCTGACGCCATTGTGGAGAACATGCGTGCGGGTGTGATGGATCATCTAGGAGTGGGTTATGAAGTGATCGCGGCGCGCAACCCAAAAATCGTTTATGGCACCGTGCGGGGTTACGGTGATCCCAGGACCGGGCAGAGCCCATATTCCGATTGGCCCTGTCTGGATGTAGCGGGTCAAAGCGTCGGCGGCCTGGTGGAAACAACCGGCGATCTCTTTGGCCTGGCAATTGCGGACATCTTCCCCGGGACATTAATGGCAACAGGTCTGTTGGCAGCAGTGATGCAGGCGAGACGCACCGGCAAGGGTGACTTCTTTGATGTTGCGATGTACGACGCGGTTCAGGCGCTCATCAAATCCAACATCGCCGCTTATGGAATGACCGGCAAGCAAGCAAAGCCCGGCCGGCGCGCTCTGGTGCCGTTTGGCCTATTTCCCACCAGCGATGGGCGTATTGCGATCGCCGCACCTGTGGAGCGGCATTGGGCGGATCTGTGCAAAGCCATGGGTCGTGATGACCTGATCGAAGATGATCGCACGCGCTCGAACCCCAGGCGTGCAGAGAATTTTGAGTTCACTGAGGCAGCGATTACCGAGTGGTCGCAGACGAAAACCAAACAGGAGATTGTGGCGATGCTGGGCGGCAAGGTGCCCGTTGGCCCTGCTAACACGATTGCCGAGGTGCTGGCAGACCCGCATACGCAAGCACGGGGTACAATAGAGGAATTTGACTATCCTGGCGGGCAGCACAAGGGTTTGTCTGTAGGTAGCCCTGTAAAGTTTCTGGGGTCCCGCACACCTCTATACCAACGCCCCCCCAAACATGGGGAGCATGGCGCCGAAATTCTCAACGAGTTCGGGATCAAGCGCGGAAAATAAGCGGGTGAAGGGCTCTCACAGACTTCCCGACCCGAGCGGTAGGATACGGATAATCCCGCGCAAGCCTTCAGCGGGCCGAACATCCTCCGACCATTTCCTCCCCCGCTCGTACGTCGCTCGCCCTGGGCTCATCCACGAACCAGCAATCGCCATGGGGCCTCGCAGGCAAGCCGGTACGGAATCCGTAGGCCCTGGGTCTTCAGTGTTGGCGCGTTTTTCATTCTGCTCCGATTCCCTGCGCTTCGAAGTGGGCGCCGGGTATTGGCCTGTGCGAGCGATGATCGCGGCTCCTATCAGGAATCTCGCTAGGCTTCGACGAATGAACGACGGTTGTCACCCGCACACGCTACCCGCATCATCACGGTCCACTACAGACTCGGGGAGTGAGCGATGGCTGGTCGACTAGAAGGCAAAGGGGCGCTGATCACCGGCGGCGCGTCCGGGATTGGGGCTGCGACGGTCAGGCGCATGTTGAGCGAGGGCGCTATCGTAGCTTTTGCGGATGTGAACGGGACAGCGGGCAAGGCCATGGCCGACGAACTGGGGGAGCGCGCGGCGTTCTTCGACTGCGACGTCGGTGATCACGAGGCGGTGGCGAGGCTCGTCGGGGAGGCTAACGGTTGGCTCACCGGGTCGGGCGCACAGCTCGATATTCTGTTCAACAACGCTGGCATCGCGTCCTTCAGCGAGACGCCGGACCTGTCGGTCGAGGCGTGGCACAACGTCATCAATATCGACCTGAACAGTATTTTCTATGCGAACCGGGTTGCGATCCCAATCATGCGCGCGAACGGGGGCGGCTCGATCATTAATACGGCATCAGTTTCAGGGCTGGGCGGCGACTATGCGTTCAGCGCGTACAACGCGGCTAAGGGCGCGGTGGTGAACTACACCCGCAGCACGGCGCTCGATCACGGCCAAGACGGTATTCGTATCAACGCGCTCTGTCCCGGAGTGATACTGACTGGCCTCACGACGGGTATCGATGGTAACGCGCCCCTGATGGAGCACTGGTACAAACAGATTCCGCTCGGCCGCGCCGGGCGGCCTGAAGAGATGGCGGGGGTTGTCGTTTTTCTCGCATCCGATGACGCGTCCTACGTCACCGGTTCAATGCTCGTCGCAGACGGCGGCATCACCGCTAAAACGGGTCAACCGGACCTGCGCGACTGGGTTGACGCGTCTGCGGTGCCAACACCCAATCGTTCCTGACGCGGCCCCGACTTTATCTGGTCCTTAGGGGGTCGGTTGTTGGAAACGGTGCGCGGGCCACCGTCAGGGGCATGACCGGGTGTTTCGCGAATATGAATATCTAAACGACGAGAAAGCCGCGGCGGGAGAAGTTGGAAGCGCTTTATGTTCACTCGGAGGAGGCGATTGGCGCAGCGTTGAACCTTCTAACCGAGGCACGCGTCTCTGGAGGTCCAAGGCGCATCGAGGGGGTGCATGAAGCTCAGGTCCCTCGGCCTCTCTGAACTCGATATGTCGTCGTGCATCCAGGGCTATGGCTCCAGTGCCGGGCAGATGATCCAGTATCCGGCGGTCGCAGCCTCGCGAACAATGTCGCCTGTGTCTTCGCCGATGCGCCCCTGCGCAAGGGTCAGCGTACCGGGGCCTGCTACGCGGGCGGCGCGGCGGTGGCGCTGCGCTGGCTGACGAACGGACTGGCGGCACTGGTGCCAGGGCCACGTGCCAACCTGACGGGGACACCCAGTAGCGCTAGCACTGCGTGTTTGCTTCTAACGCGCGGCAGTGGTGCCAGGCGGCAATTTTCGAGCGAAGCTGCTGGTGTGACCGGCGAATCTGGTAGTTCAGAGCGTGGCTTAGGCATCCGTTGGTTCCCGCGACCATGGCCCTGAAATCCATGTTATCCCTCACAGACTTTGTATGCGCCCAGGTTGACACACAGGCCCGGCAAGATATCTGATGGCTGGAAGAACGGATCATAGTATGTTGCTAATAGCGGTTACGTTGTCGTTTTTCGAACACACGCAGGAGGTCTTTCCATGTCAGACGAACGCATGCATGCCGTCGGTGCCGACCCCGCCTGGAGCGAGAGCTATTACTTCAATTTTGTCGACCCGGATTCAAAGATCGGCATGTTTACGCGCATGGGGTTTCGTCCGGGCAACGGCTGGGCCGATGCGCTGCACGTGGTCTATCTGCCCGGCCGACGGGTCGCCTTTACATACGGCCGCCGCGAGATAGACGCTGACCTGACTCGATATGACGATGATCTCAAAGCTGGCGGGCTCACGCTGGCATGCATCGAGCCGCATCAACTTTGGTCCATTGAGTACCGTGGACCCGCCCAGGACATCCCCAATCCCGACATTTTGTTGGAGCGCAGAAAATCACGCCCGGACGGTTGGTACACACCGGCCACCCTCGAAATGGAACTGTCATTCGACTGCCTGACGTCGCCGCATTTCGCGGCTGCGGGCGAACGCGGCCACTTTGAACAAAGCGGACACGTCAAAGGCCACATCGACCTTGGTGGGGAACATTGGCAGGTCGACGGTTATGGCGTCCGCGACAAGTCCTGGGGACCACGTGACTGGGGCGCGGGCAACGGGCAAGACATGCCAAAAATAAGTCAACCCAGCGAAGGACCAACCCCCTTCGTCAACTGGTTCTCCATGAACTTCGGTCAGTCAGCAGCGCTCGGCGGATCATGCTTCAGACACAGCGACGGGGTGATGCGCGGAGAAGGGTGGCTGCAGCGCGATGGCGAATCCATTGCGTTGAAGAACGTCATCATCGAAACCGACTATGCAGTCGATTCGATACTGCACAGGTCCATACGATTCAACGCAGAAACCGGGGACGGCGAGACAATCAACATCAGCGGCGAGGTCTTGAACGTATGTCCGACCAAGATCGCAATGCCCGGCGGTGCTACGTTTGTCAACGAGGGGCTTGTGGAACTTCGCTGGGAGGGGCGCAGCGGATATGGCATCGCTGAACATTGGCATGCCGTGAAGTTGTAAGCCGTCTGGCAAGTGGTTGATAGTTGGACAGATCGCACAGCTGGCTCGACTGAGCCGTCGATGCTCCTGGTCCTGGGCTTAGGCCAGCTGGGTTTGTGACGCAAGACGTAGCGGTAGAACGCAAGCCATTTCAGCTTGGCGTTCTTCTCCTCCAGGTCGAAGGATCACAGCGCAGCGGGATATTTACTTACGATGCGACGAGAGTTCGCCTTTGGCCATCAGGTCTGATGGTGGGCGATAGTAGTTCCACGCTTCGGCGCAGGGTCGCGACCCACATCTGAAGGCGTTTCAGCAGGAGGACACCTAAGCCGTTAAGGCCTGGAGGCGAGGAACTCCCCGAAGATCGATTTGCCGATGGTAATGCGACTCGCTAGCCAACAGATCCACAGAACCGCTCACCGCCCTCAGATCTGGCTGGCCACTCCGCGACACTATTCTGATTTCCCCCGCATCGGATACTAATCGGTGCCAACCGCGTTCGGCCGGAACAGGAATGCGCTGGCTGAATCGCTACATTTCTCATTGATCAACGCACGTTTAGATCAGCACAAGTGGAGGGTAGGCAATCCGTAAGGCAGGAGTACTTTTCTTAGAGTCGAAGGTTTAAACCCGGCCCTTCTTGCCTTTCTTCATTTGCTCAACTGCTTTGAGCAGTTCAGCACCTTCGTTGCTCATTTTGGTTTTGCTAGCCACGTTCAGCAGCCTCCTTGATCAGTTTGAGTTCATACCCAGGAATAGTGGCTCTTTCGTTCTTCGCGTACAGGGTCAGAAGCCAGATTTCTTCCTCCTCGAGCATGTTGTAGTAGATCACCCGCACGCCGCCAATTTTGCCAGAACCAGATCGAACCCACCGAACCTTCCGTACTTCGCCCGAGCCTCGAACGACAGAACCCGCTGTTGGGTTCTTCGAAATAAAAACTGCGGAGTCTTCTCATTCACTATCTGAGAGAAGTCCTTCAGCCTTTCTGGAATAAACTGGCGTTTCGATTCCTGTAAACACGAAGAGATTCGTACGGCAATGCCGCACCTAGAGCAAGCAGCGATGTGCAGGAAAATAGTGCCCGTGCCGTGCCAATGCGCCGGTGAGCGCCACAGCGGCACCCACCTCGGCGGCCATGCGTTGCCCGTCGCTCGTGCCGAATGCAGCGACACCATCGAGCCGGCTCGCAGTCCCCAAATCCGGTCAAGCGCAGTCCGGTCAAGAGCGCGCCCAGGCCACCGATGCGCCGCGCCTCGAACCGCCTCTCGCCCCGTTGACCTGGGCACAGCGACTCAAACGCGTCTTCGAAATCGACATCACGCTGTGCCCACACTGTGGCGGCCAACTGCGGTGATCGAAACCGCCGTGTAGGGGCGGATGCAAGTGGCAATGGACGTCACCGATCGCGACCTGATACGCAAGATCCCGGCTCACGTGAAGCAGCGCGCACCGCCTCGCCCTTCCCGCAAGCCGCCACGCCGAACCGGACGGCAAATTAACCGCTCCCGGCACGTCGCGACCTGATTGCACGCTCTTCACTGGCCGATCTGATTCCACGCTTCCTGATCTGCTCTCAGCCTTGTCAGACACTGACCGCCTGACTTGTCAGACCTTGCTTATCGCCCGACTCCTCGACACCAAGCCCACTGAGCCGCAAGCAAAACCATACTTCTCCTGTTTGCCGAAAAGACCCGTTATTCTCCCTATCCAC
>CAVOBC010000216.1:0-8112 GCA_963693635.1 Gammaproteobacteria bacterium
AATCCGCCCGACGACATCAATGTCATCATCGAGGTCCCGGTTGGTGGCGAGCCAATCAAATACGAACTGGACAAGGCATCCAATGCGCTCTTTGTGGACCGTTATCTGTACACGCCCATGCGCTATCCGGGCAATTATGGCTTCGTGCCACACACGTTGTCTGACGATGGCGACCCGAACGACGTACTCGGCGCAAACACCCGGCCGCTGATCCCCGGCGCCGTGGTTAATTGCCGACCGGTCGGCGTGCTCATCATGAAAGATGAAGCCGGACAGAACGAAAAAGTGGTGGCGGTACCGGTTAGCCGACTCACGCACCGGTACGAGAATGTCCTGAACTACGCAGATCTGCCCGGCCTCGCCGTCGAACAAATCCAGCACTTCTTTGAGCACTACAAAGATCTCGAGCCAGGCAAGTGGGTGAAGCTGGACCCGTGGGGTGATCAGAATGAGGCGAAGGCACTCATCCATGAGGGCGTTGAACGTGCACTCGAGCCGGCCTGAATCAAGGCGCAGGATAAGCACGCCTCCTGACCACACCCAGCGGAGGCGGCGCGCCGAGGTTCATTGCTAGAATGCCAGCCATGAAACTGCTGCGCCTGCTTCTGCTGAACGAAACGATGATCGTCACCTACATCATCGTCAGCTACTGTCTCGCCATGTGCGCGGTCGTCATCGTTGCGTCTTACTATATCTACAACGAGCGCTACGGCATTTCCTTTGCAGACTTCCTGCGGATGAACTTCTAGCGCGGGAAACCACGCCCACAGCTCACAAACCACCTGCGCCCGTGCCAGCTAGACATTCCTCAGCTACTCGAACAGTATAGGCTCCCGTTCATTTAGAAGATGAACAACAGAACTGAGTCGTCAGACCTGTCATATCCACACGGCTAAGGAGTGCACCCGTGACCTACAACAACATCACCTACGAAACAGACGACCGGGTTGCGATCATCACCCTGAACCGCCCCGAGAAGCTGAACCCGCTGTCCCACGCATTGCGCGGCGAAGTCTACGACGCGATGAAGGAAGCAGAGCACGACAAGGCGATCGGACCGATCATCCTCAAGGCGAACGGGCGCGCCTTCTCGGCCGGCTATGACCTCGCGCCGCAGCCCGAAGAAAGCGAGTACGTAAGCCCGCGTTCCGGCATGCCTGACACGGGCAGCACCCATCCCCAGCACTATGACTGGTCGCGCCACGCGCTGATGGGTCACTGGATGATCTGGGAACTCGCCAAGCCCGTTGTCTGCCAGATACAGGGTTACTGCCTTGCAGGCGGCACCGAACTTTCCAGCATGTGCGACATGCGTATCGTAGCCAAGGACGCCCGCGTAGGCTACCCGCCCGTACGTGCGATGGGCACCATGGACATGATGTGGGCGCCCTGGTTCCTGCCAACCGCGAAAGCACACGAGTTCGCCTATACCGGCGACTGGTTCTCAGGCGAGGAAATGGCAACGTATGGCTGGGCGAACTACGCCGTCGAGGCAGACGAACTCGATGAGTTCACCATGAACTTCGCGCGACGCCTGGGCCACATCGACAATGACCAACTCAACTACAACAAGCGCGCGGTCAAACGTCAGTACGAGATCATGGGTATACGAACGGGACTCATGGTCGGCACCGATGTCGAAGCGATGTCGAAGCACCGCCCCGCGGCGCCCGAGTTTGGCAAGCGCGTCCGCGAAGAGGGACTGAAAGCTGCACTTGAATGGCGCGACGGACCGTTCCGCGACTTCCGCGGTGCACGCGAAAGCGCACCCAAGGAACGTGCACTTGCGGGCGAGACGCCCATCGACAGCAAGGGTCCGGGCAAGGACGGCTACGGCGTCACCGACGACTAGCAGCCGGGGGAAGACCGACTCCCGCAAATGTCGCGCAGGCTTTGGCGGGGGCACGAATCGATCGATGACGATGTGGGAGGGGCCCGATTCGGGTCCCTGCTCCTGTGCCACTTTCCTGTTCAATTCGGTTCGATCTGGACCGAATACCCACGCTGAACCTTAGGTTTTCAGTACTTGATCCTTTCAGGACTGTTTGATTCGAATTATCCATTTCGATCTGGACCAATAGCCTCCGAGTCTGACAGGGGCCGAGCCATTAGGTTTCAAGCTTCTGTTCTCACCTCTCAGACTTGGCAACCCTGGTCTTAGTGGCTACCAGACTCAGTAATCTGATCACTCAAAACGATCACTCAAGCATCTGATCGTACTATCTGGACAATGTCCGAATATCCTTCTCGACAGACACCAATGCATACCCAAGACAGTGTCCGGCCGGTCAATGAGATCTTCGAGATATTCGGTTCTGGGCGAATCGACTTGCCTGAGCGACCCGGTGTATACGCATTTTGGTGGGTTTCAAGTAAAGACCTGCTCATGCAAGCGAACACATACATCGTATTAAAAGGTCCAGGCGGGTCCCCAGTTGACGTTGAGTATCAAGACTGGTGGCCGGATGATTTAGTTTACCCCTGCCTATACGTCGGCAAGTCTACGAATATGAAAAACAGATTCTCGCAACATATTAAGCGAGGTACGACCGGTCGCCTTCACGGTTGGAATCCCGACAACACCAAAGCCAAACCCGCCACCACATCTTGCCAGCTACGATTCGGGATCGAGCATGTCTTCCCACACGAGAACGACCCGCTCAACCTAATAGTCTCGTCTGTAGGTTTCTCGTATAGAACAGAGTTTCCAGACAATCCGATTGCCGAGAGGTTCTTCGAGGAAGATAGGCTGATTGGGGCCTTTCGGCCTAGGTTCAATATTGATTCAGAGCGCTGACTTTACCGGATCTAAAACGCTAATTTGAGTCGTTCCGTTTTGTCTTCGGACAAAGCCGCTACGCCGGGTGGCGAACCAGAAAAACGGAAAGGTCAATCGCGTCCCGCTTGATCACCGTTGGCGAGTCCCGTGCGTCCGCTACCTACTCTGCTACCAGGTATCGACCCAATCGTGTTTCTTCCCCGCCCGTGGCATCACGGGCGGCATGGAATCGAGCCCCATGACGAGCCAGCCCCGCGTCTCTGCCGGATCAATGACGTCGTCAACTTCAGAGACCGTCGCCGCGTTCAACGCACGTGACCAAGCGTACGCATCGGCGACCAGTTGATCGTAGCGCGCCTTGCGCTTCGCAAGATCGGTGATCGCCAGGAGTTCAGCGCGACGACCGAGCTTGACTGACCCCTCAAGTCCCATGCCCGCAAACTCGCCCGTCGGCCAGGAGATCGCAAAGAAGGTCTCGTCAAAACTGCCGGACGCCATCGCGAGCGCACCGAGTCCATAGGACTTGCGCAGCACGACAACAAAGTACGGCACTGTGATATTGGCACCCGCCACGTACATCCGCCCGCAATGACGAATGAGCGCGGTCTTCTCGGCTTCAGGGCCCACCATGTTGCCCGGGGTGTCGACCAGCGAGAGGATGGGAATGTCAAACGCATCACACAACTGCATGAATCGTGCGGCCTTGTCGGCACCGTCGGAGTCAATCGCGCCACCGGTCGGCGAATTGGAATTGTTGGCGATAACCCCGATCGGTCGCCCTTCGATGCGCGTGAACGCCGTCACCATTGAAAGGCCGAATTTCGGTCGCAACTCCAGCATTGAATCCACGTCGCCCAGTGTCTCGATCACCTTGCGGATGTCGTAAACCGCCCGACGATTTTCCGGCACGATATGACGCAGTATCCGCTGATCGTGCACGGCCCAGTCACTGAAGCGGCCCTGGAAGAAGGAAAGGTAATGCTTTGCCGTTGCCGTCGCTTCGAATTCATCCTCAACCAATATGTCGATAACGCCATTCGGCTGTTGAATACTGACGGGGCCGACCTCGCTCGGTGCATACGCGCCGAGGCCGCCACCTTCAATGACCGCCGGCCCACCAATGCCAAGACTCGAATCCCGCGTCGCAATGATTACGTCACACGCACCAAGCAGTACCACATTGCCCGCAAAGCAGTAGCCCGAGTTGACCCCAATCAGGGGCACAAGCCCGGACAACTTGCCAAGCTGCCGCCAGGTTCGCGTGCTAAGGCCGCCGATGGACCCCGCCTGGGGGCCGCCCCGACTGCGCGGACCGCCGTGGGTGCGACCGCCACCGCCTTCGGTATAGAGCACGACCGGCAGCCGGTACTTCTCAGCCACACCAAACATGCGGTCCTGTTTCTGGTGGTTCTTGCCGCCCTGCGTCCCCGCGAGCACTGTGTAGTCGTACGACATAGCGACGCAACGGGCGTTGTCCTTGCCCACCAGATCCCCGTTCACACGACCAACACCCATCACCATGGCATCGGCGGCAGTCTTGATCACCCGCTCCTCAAGCTGCTCCGGAGTGTCGTCCCGATATCGCGTTGCCGTCGTAATGGGGCTGTATTCATAGAAGGAACCCGGATCGACCAGATCGTGAATGTTCTCCCGTGCCGTGCGCTTTCCGGCGTCATGGCGCTTTGCCGTCGCCTCTTTGCGCGCCTCGTCGGTGGCCAGATAGTGATAGTGCAGAATCTCCGCGATATCCCCGCGGATGCTGTCAAGATCGATCGTCTCGCCGGAGTCGTATTCACCCTCGACGTCGGAAGGCTCCAGAAACATGATCGGCGTGTCCTCGAAAATCGTGTCGCCCATCTCAAGCGCGATCTCGCAGACAACCCCACCGACTTCGGCACGCACCACGTGCTCCATCTTCAACGCCTCCAGCACCGCGACCGGTTGACCCGCAAGTACCGTGTCCCCGACCGAAACGGAGAAGTCGATGATCATGCCCTGCAGTGGCGCGACAACCGCGACGGTGCCATCCGGGCCCCCGGCAAAAGCAGGCGTCGCTTCCGCTACCGGTGCTGCCGCCGGGCCTTTCAGTGAAAGCACCGCAAGTGGATCGTCCGGGTCGACGCGAGTACCGGCGCGCCCAACTTCCCGATCAGGTGCCTCGAAATAGCGTGCGCGTTCCGCATCGCTCGCAAGCAGCGGCCCGATGTGATCTTCGACATAACGCGTGTAGATGTCACCAGAGACGAACGGCGCCGCGGCGAGCAACGACTGCAGAAAGCGGATGTTGCTGCGGGCACCCTCGATGCGGAACTCGGCGAGTGCACGCCGGGTTTTGCGTACCGCCGCTGGCAGGTCATCGCCATGGACGATCAGCTTGGCTAGCAGCGAGTCATACCGCGCACTCGTCGTGTAGCCCGTGTAACCAAAGCCGTCGACCCGAATTCCCGGACCGGCGGGTGGATCATAGACGGTCAGCACGCCCCCACCCGGCCTCGAATTGCCGTCCGCCATCATCGTTTCGAGGTTAACCCGGGTCTGCACCGCGACACCGCGCGGGGCGGGCACTGACGCCTGTTCGAGCCCAAGGTCGGCAAGGGTCGCACCGGCTGCAATCTTTAGCTGCAGCGCAACCAGGTCCAGTCCGGTCACAACCTCCGTGACCGTGTGCTCAACCTGCAGACGGGCGTTTGCCTCCATGAAGACAAAGCGCTCGTCAGCACCCGGGCGCACATCGATGAGGAATTCGATCGTCCCGACGCCGCGATACTTCGCGGCACTACCGATCTTGACCGCGGCCGCCTGCATCGCGTGCCGAACGGCATCCGAAAGCGCGAATGCGGGCGCAATCTCAACCAGCTTCTGGCGCTGTCTTTGCAGACTGCACTCCCGGTCCCACAAATGGCTGACGGCCCCGGATCCGTCGCCGACAATCTGGACCTCCACGTGCCTCGCGCGCGGCAACAATTCCTCGACGTAAAGGGCACTGGAACCAAAGGCCTGCTCGGCCTCGGATGAGGCGCGAGCAAACGCTTCCGCAAGGTCTGCGATCTGATCCACGGGCCGCATCCCCCGGCCGCCTCCACCCGCGATCGCTTTTAGCATCACTGCGCCATCGCCTCCGTCCGAGATGCTCTCAAAGAACCCGGTGGCTTCGTCCAGCGTGATCGCACGACTCAAGCCCGGCAGCACCGGAACTGCGCAGGACTCGGCCAGTGTGCGGGCTTGCGCCTTGTCACCGAATTGCCGCAGTGTCGCCGCCGTCGGCCCAACGTAGGTCACCCCGGCGGCCTCTGCGGCGGCAGCAAAGTCCGCGATCTCGCTCAGAAATCCGTATCCCGGATGCACACTGTCGCAGCCGGTTTCGCGGGCTATCGCAATGATTCGCTCGCCGTCGAGATAGGCCGGGACACCGAGCGCACCCAGCCCGCACGACTCGTCAGCATGTCGAGTGTGCAACGACTGGGCATCGTCATCGGCATAGATGCCGACGGTCGCGACCCCAAGGTCTGAAGCCGTGCGTGCGATACGAATAGCGATTTCGCCCCGGTTGGCGATGAGAAGTTTTTTAAGCATTGGACACAATATCCCCAGTTGACGGCCTGATGAGCAGACACCTGCCCGCGGAGACGCCAGATAGTATCCAAATACCGGCCCTAAAACTGGTAGGGTGGCGAATGACCGAATTGAGCTCGAATCCCGATTCGACCAAGCATGTCGACGACGCGCGCCAGCGCTCCACCGAGGGAGAGGAGCAAGCCGACATCGCGCCGACACCCCCCCGGCCCCCGACCATCGGGAGCTTTACCGAAGGCCCCGTACACCGGCACATCGTTAAGCTGAGCGCCTACATGTCGCTCGGCTTCCTGTCCTGGGTGCTCGCGTCGATGATGGAAGCGATTTACCTTGGCGTGCTCGGGACTCCCGCCCTGGCTGCACTCGGCTTCTCCATGCCCGTGACGATGGTGATGATGAGTGTCGCCAACGGTCTTGGGATCGGCGCGTCGTCAGTGATCGCGCGACGACTGGGAGCCGGCGACAGGGAATCTGTGCGACGACTCTGCTCGCACTCGATCCTGCTTGGACTCGCCATCGTGATCGTCTTTGCGGCTCTCGGCATCACCTTCTCATCACGACTCTTCGCCCTGCTCGGGGCGACACCCGACATCAGGGTCCTGATCGATGACTACATGCTCATCTGGTTCCTGGGCATTCCGTTCTTTGCGACATCAACGGTCAACACCAATCTTTTGCGTGCCACCGGGAACGCCTCTGTTCCCGGCATCGTCATGGCTCTCGGCTCGGTCATCCAGATGATATTGTCGCCCTTTCTGATCTTCGGCTTGCTCGGTTTTCCCGAGCTCGGAATCAAGGGCGCTGCGATTGCATTTGTCGTCGGCGCAGTCGTTTCTTTGTCGATCACGATGTATTGGCTGGTGATCCGCGAACGCCTGATCGGCTGGTCACTCACCGGAATCTGGACATCCTGGCGAGACATATTGCATGTCGGTCTACCATCGATGGCGACCAGCCTCGTCAGCCCTGTGGCCTCGGGGATCATCACACGACTCCTCGCCGGCCACGGCGCCGCGGTCGTTGCCGGGTTCTCTATCGCGATGCGCGCCGACATGTTCATTATGATGGTGCTGATGGCTTCCGCGTCGGCCCTCGGTCCGTTCGTCGGCATGAATTGGGGCGCAGCGAAATACGACCGCGTGCTCGCGTCGCTCCGAATGGTCAACGGCTTCTGTGTCGTCTGGGGGACCGGGTGCTTCCTCCTGATGTTCTTCTTCGCCGAGCCCATCGTGCTCCTGATCAACCAGGACCCGGAAGTTGTGCGCGCGGCGACGCATTACCTCTTGATCGTCCCCATCTCCATCGGCTTCATGGGCCTGATGAGCGTCGCGTCATCCACCTTCAACGCGCTCGGCAAGCCACTGCCATCGATGATCCTGTCGATGGCAAGGATGGCCGTTCTCTACGTCCCGCTCGCCTTACTAGCAGACTGGCTCTACGGCTATGTCGGCATTTTCATCGCGACCAGCTTCACCAGCATCATCGTGGGTATATGGGCGTACTTCTGGCTGCGGCGAGTGATCAGACGCGAGATCCGCATAAAGACGAGTGGGTCCGAGCTGCAAGCAAATTCCGGATAGGGAGTAATCCGCTTGGGCACCGATCACTCGTGTCGCAACGCAGTAATCGGGTTTTCTACAGCGACGCCATAGGCACGTCCCGCTACCGTCAACCACGCAATCGCGAGCGCTGAGGTGCCGATAACGAGGCAGTCCAAAAGGATGTAGACGTCATCGATCCGGTACTGGAAACCGTCGAGC
>CAVOBC010000217.1:0-8097 GCA_963693635.1 Gammaproteobacteria bacterium
GCAACTCGGCAGCGCATTTGAAGCCTCGACCGACTTCCACACGTTGCATCCGCCGGACTGGACCTGAATGCTTGTCTGCGGCCGGCGGGCATAAATCCTGATTGGCAGTTCAAGCGCCCACTATGCGCACTTGAACCTGGAACAGACGACCGGCGATACAGGAGATATGAAGGCATGTGCACCAAGAAGGAATGTGCAAACTTCTTCAGGGAGCTAGACGATGTCTTTGCCCACAATCGGCCACCGCAGGTCGATGCTGATATCAAGACGATTCTTGAGAAACTGCTGAACCGGCGCGATGCTCGTGCCGACGGCAAAGTGCCGCCAACGCTGACAGCCAAAGAGAAGCAGGCCGCGGGCCGACTCGCATCGGCCCAGCTCCCACTGTACAAAAGCACTACAAGCGCGCGGGCAAGATCGACTTCGACTGCATTCAGACCTGCTTCGCACGATTTGCCAATGGTGAACTGAGGGAAGACACGCCGAAAAACGGGCGCCCGGGAGAACCGGACGGGCCGTTCATGTTCCTCTTTGCCGAGTTTGCAACCGTCGCTGTCAATCTGGGCAAGGACATTGCCGCCTGGACCGAACTGCTACGCGTTGCCGCCAAGGTGCAGGAGATATTTCTCAGCGTCTACCCGCCAAGAGGACCCGCCGATGCCGGCAAGGGTCAACTCGACCGCCCCCGTCGGTACAAAGGTCAAACCCAAGACGAAGAAGGCGTTGCACGACAAATACCAGCCCAAGACGGCGACCGAGCTCGAAGACGCCTACAACAAGAATCTGAAAGACGCCAATCGTCAGAAGGAAGTTGCACTGAGATCATCGCCCGCGGGTGAATCAGAAGCGCTCGCAGGCTTCAGCCGCAGCATCAACGATGTCATCTCGATCGCCCGAGAGCAGATTCGCAGCGGTGGTCACGGCGGTGCCGGAATAACCCGGTGGCGGGCATTCGCCCTCGGCGTCGATCAACTACGTGACATGCTGCTCGCGACCGCTGAACAAAACCCCGACCGCATGAGCTATCTCGGCATTACGTCGGAGGCGCCGCTTTACGGTGACGAAGCTGCCCAGGACCTTGTTTGTGCGGACGCGAGGATCGGCAGGTCAGCCCCGGCCGATCTCGATCTGAAGCGCATCGAGGGCATCGACCTTAAACTCTCGGAACGGCTGACCGATGCGGGAATTCCGGACCTTGCAGCACTGATGGAAGCAGACACGCGACGCGCAGGCATCAACGGCGTCAGCGAACGACGCTGGCGCCAGTTCATCGACATGGCCGAGTTTCTCGTGCGCTTCCCGCAACTGTCAGGCAATGACGCTGAGTTGCTGGTCCTCGGCATCGGCTTTCATGATTTCAGTGACTTGCGTACCGGCGCAGAAATGATTGACGAGCCTGCGGTCCGCGAAGCAATGACATGGGTGCGCCTGCCTGCCACTTACGATCCCGCTCCCGTGATCGCGTTGCTCGAGCAAGAGGCCTCCGCATCCGGACAGGAAGAAGACATCGAGCGAGAGGACGGCGATTGATCTGAAAACAGGCACCTGGCGGCGAGCCACTCCACCTTGCGGAGGCGAGCGTTATGGCGCACCGGCGACTAGCAGTGGCAATGAAGATCAGTTTGATGCAAAACTCACGCCCTCGCCGGGGCCCTGGCTGAGGCCCCAGCTGATTCCTTCGATCAACCATCCAAACACACCACCACATCACAGGCGAACAAGATGAGTAAACCAATCCTCTACGGCATGTCGGGCTCCCGGGCGCTGCGCTCAATCTGGGCCATGGAAGAAGTTGGCATTGAGTACGAACACGTGCCGACCAACTTCGGTGCGGAGTCGAAAACTGACGACTACAAGGCCGTGAATCCCAACGGCCGGATTCCGGCGCTGGTTGACGGCGACCTCGCGCTGTTTGAGTCCATGGCCATCAACACCTATCTCGCCCGAACCTACGGCGGCGATCTGTACCCAGGCAACCCCCGGGACCAGGCGAAGGTCCAGCAGTGGAGCGTGTGGGGCATTAGCGAGATCGAGCCGCTGCAAATGCAAATCGTCATCCAGCAGGTGTTCACGCCCGAAGACAAGCGAGATCCCGCAGTCATTGCAGGAGCAGGCAAGGGCCTGCAGCGACCTCTCCAGGTTCTGGATGATGCGCTCGCCGGGCGCGACTGGCTGATTGGCGACGCGTTCAGTGTCGCGGACCTCAATGTCGCTGCGGTCATGCTGCTGCTCGGCATGGTGAGCTTTGACTATTCCAACTTCGCCAATGTGACCCGCTGGGCCCAGGCGTGCTATGCAAGACCCTCTCTGGCGCGCGCCCAGAACAAATAATCACGACGATGTCACACGCCGAGGCAGACCAATGAAAGACTTTCAAGGAAAGACCGCGGTCATCACCGGCGGCGCCAGCGGCATCGGCAGAGGGCTTGCAGACCGGTTCGCCGAAGCCCGCATGAACGTGGTCCTTGCGGATATCGAAGAGCAGGCCCTCGGCCGCGCGGTCAAAGAGATGCAGGATCTGCAGCACTCGGTCATCGGCGTTGTGACCGACACGATGCGCAAGGAATCGATTACGGAGTTGCTGGAAAAGACCATCAGCCAGTTTGGCAATGTCCACATCCTCTGCAACAACGCGGGAATCGCTGCAATGTCAGCATCCCCGAAAGGTGTGTGGGAGGTCCCGGACCGGGACTGGGAGTGGACGATGGGCGTCAACTTCTACGGCGTGCTCTATGGCCTGCAGGTGTTTGTGCCGCACATGCTTGAACATGGCGAGGCCTCGCACATCGTCAACACCGCATCGCTCGCTGGCCTGACGAGCGGCGGCGGACCTTACGGCGTCAGCAAACACGGGGTGCTCGCCCTGACCGAAGGGCTGGCGTCAGACCTTCGTGCCAACAAGGCGAATATCGGCGCATCCGTCCTGTGTCCCGGTTTTGTTGACACCAACATCTTCGACGCCGAGCGCAATCGACCGAATGAGTTGACGAGTGATGGCACGCCGACCGCCCCTGGCGAGAGCAGGGAACGAATACGAAACATGCTGAAGGCTGGGAAACAACCCCGTGAGATCGCCGACATCGTCTTCCAGTCCATCGAGGAGGACCGACTGTACGTCCTGCCTCATCCCGCCTGGGACGATTATGTCCGCGCGCGGGTGGATGCGGTGCTTGCCCGGGGATCACTGCCATCCGTTGACCTCGCCGCGATGATGCAACGTCGCGATGATGGCGAGAAGTACTAGAGCAGGCCGCCGAAGAGAGCACGCAAGGCAAGGACGCGATCCCACTGCAAACGCCAATTACCCCCTCGGTCGTCAACATGATTGACTTTCCAACCCCGGATCACGCGCGTGTTGCAGACTTGGTCGTTGAGTATGCCGCGCGCCTTGGCGGTGTCGACAGCGTCCTCGTCGTCAATTCGTGCGCAAGAGGACAAGCGGTGGCCGAGAGCGACCTCGATATGGCCATTCTGATGTCCACTCCGGTTGATGCCGATGCCCTCGAAGCCGAGTGGCACACCCACCTGTCAACCGATGCCACGCTCACAGACTTCCGTGACCGATCAGCATTCTCGGCGGTCCACCTCGACTTCTTCGATGGCACCTTCGAGTCGTCGATCTGGGATGACGGCGGCGGCCCCGACGACTTTGAAATCGAGATCGGCAACCGGGTTGCTTACGCTGAACCACTGGGCGCACCCGGTCCGGCATACGACAAACTGAACGCGACCTGGCTACCCTACTATGACCCCGTCCGGCGAGACGCCAGACTGCGGATGGCTATAGACGGATGCCTGCTCGATCTTGAATTCGTACCGTTCTACGTTCGCCGAACGCTCCATTTGCAGGCATTTGACCGTCTGTACAAGGCATTTCGCCAGTAACTTCAAGCGCTCTTCATCTGCCATCGCACCTATCCACTCGCCTACAACAAGTGGCTGGGTGAGCAATTGGGATGGATCGGCAAACCAGAGCTGCTTGACCCGCTACTCGCAATCTTGAGCGTGCCCGACCTGCAATCAGCGGACATCAACCTCAAAGCCCGTGCACTGACCGAAATGGTGCACGATCTAACGAGGCTTTAGAAGGCTCTTTAGACGGTTGTAGACGGCTTTGATCCTGCAACACCTGCAGCGCGCCGGGTCGATCACGCTTCCGTCAGCACAAAGTACCGACCCTCTGGTTTCTCGGCATCAGGTCGATAAACGTAGGCCTTGCCTGGCACCATGGCCTCTTCGTACAGCACTTCTTCGTGGCCGGGCCAATTCAGCTTCAGCGCGTACTCGTCTTTGCCCGGCAAATAGAACTTCGCGACGCCATCTCTGTCCGCTGTCGTCTGGCCGAGGCCAGCGACCAACACGGTAGCACCGGCGACCGGCTTGCCGTCTGCATCCAGAATCCGGAGCCGCGCACCGCTTGCGGGCGAGAAAAGCAGCGTCAGCCACTGCTTGAAGCGCCCCGGCCGTCCCGGGACGATGCCGGTCGGCATCGCATCGAGCACATCCTTCTCATAACCAACACGTTTGGGCGTTTGCCAGTCCGGGCCGTACTTGTAAACAAGGTAGTCGCCAGGCGGGCTGGGCACCGGGAAGCGCGTACCGAGGAAGTCCACCTCCTCGAGTGACTCGAACAGGCTGACGGGAAACGGCACGCCCGGATAGTGCGCAATCGTGCCTTTGACCACCCGATAGCACTGCCAGTCGATCCGGATGAGGTACTTCATGATCTTGACGGCCGTGTACATGCCATCGTGCAGCACCTCAACATAGCAGCCGATCGCCCGGAAAGAGGCGACTGCGGGTTCAATCGCAGATTCATCGAAGCCGTGCAAACCAACAATGGAGCCGAGATCCAGATCGTCATCCCACGGAATCATCGCGTGGTCGCGCACGGCCCCCAGGCACGTTCCCTGGCGCAGAAAAAAGACGATGCCGTGTTGATCAAAGACCTCTTTGGCCTCGAGCAGCAGTTTTTCGGCATCGCCGATGTCCATCGGCGGAATGGTCCGCTCGATGTGCTGCATTAACGCAGCATTTTCCTCATCGTTGCTCGCGTTACTGCGTTCAGCCATCGACGCGAGCCCTGTCGTCCTGCAAGAGCGCACGGAGCGCTGCTACGAATTCCACGTTCTCAGACGGCGTTCGCGACGCGATGCGCAGGAAACGGTCCGCATCGGGCATGCTCTTGGCGGCACAGTCCTTGACCAGAATGTTGTGCTCGACATACAACCGGCGTGCGATGTCCGGCCCCGTGCAGCCTGGCTCCGTGAGCTTGCAGAGAATGAAGTTCGCGTCTGGCCTCACCGGCTCGATCCCGGGCAGTGCAACAAGGTCGTCGTAGAACCGGACGCATGCCTGCCGTGTCAAAACACAACTCTCATCGAACAATGTGCGGTATCGGCCAACGGTCCGCAGAAAGTCTTCCGCCAGGCCGTTGATGTTCCATATCGGCAAACAGGCGCGCACCGCGTTGATGAACGCCTGATCTGCGCTCAGCAGGTAACCGAGCCGAATGCCCGCAACCCCGAAGACCTTGCTCATGCTCTTGATCACGACAAGATTGGGGTGCTCGTGGACGACGTCCTCGACGCTGCCAGCGCTGCCGTCCCGCGAAAACTCGACGAAGGACTCATCAACGATCAGACGGCAATTGTGCGGCGCAAGCGTGGTTGCAAGCCGCAATATGTCACCACGATCAACCGACAACGCTGTGGGATTGTTCGGCGTGACCACAATTGCTGTATCGGACCGCCACTCGATGGCGGAGGCCGCAAAGGCGTCCACATCAAGCTCGAATGTCACCGGGTCCAGAGGAAATCGGTTCAGCTCCGCAGGTTCGATGACTTCTTCGTATTCGTTGAACGACGGAATCGGAATCGTCAGACGCTGCTGGAATTGATTACCCAGCACCTTGATCAACTCGGCAGCACCATTGGCGACCGCGAGTTGGTCAGGATTGGCACCCGTCCAGTTGGAAACAAGGCGAGCGAGCTCAGACTGCGCCACCGGATAGTTGGTGACAATCTCACGCAGATGGCCATGGAAGACGTCGAGCATGGCCTCGGGCGGGAAATGCATGTTGTAGAGATACGAGTGGTCGACAAAGCCGTAGCGCCAGTAAGCGCCATGTAGCTTCTGCACACGATCAAATTGCAGATCCCTGTCCAGAAACAGGAACTCGGCGGCATCGAGATCCCGGTCGTCGTCAATCTCGGACCAGCGACTGCCGGACACGTCGACGGCGGCCATGTCGATCAGCCCCTCGTCTACGCAGTCCTTGAACACGGTCTCGTAGTACGCATCCACCTGCCTTGCTTCAAGCGCCGCGCTTAGGCGCGGCACGATTTCGGCGAGCGCCTCGGCGCGCAGCAGATAGATGTTCACGGTCTTGAAGGTACCAGAGTGGTCGAAACCCTTACCCTGATCCGAACCGAGCGCAAAGCTCGTAACCCGTCCGCTCGCATCCGGTCGCACAACCGTGCCAGACAGCGACGGATCGTACGGCGCAACCGCAGCGGCACTGCCTGGCTCCGCAAAAAGCGTAGCCACAACGCCCGGGTCGAATGCGATGTCGGCTTCAAGCAGCACGACGTCGCGGTCGAGGTGGGCCCTTGCATCCCACAGGGAGCGCAGATTGTTGGTCGTTGCATAGTCAGGCGCATCGACATAGCGGATGTCGATGCCAGCGTAGCGCGCACCGATCCTCGCGCGCAGGACGTCACTTTTGTAGCCGACCACAATCAGGGCCTCGGTGATGCCCTCGGACGCGAGCGCGCGCAGCGCACGTTCAAGAATCGATTCGCCGCCGACTTCGACCAGACACTTCGGTGCATCCCAGGTCTTGGCATGCAGCCGACTGCCTCTGCCTGCCGCCAGGATGACTGCGCGACGCACCGGCCGCGGTTCCGATCTCAACGCAACCGCGATACCGCCTGACTGACGCTCGGCCGTGTTACTCGTCAAACTTCCGCTCCCGCAGTTGACTCAGCGGTCTGACTAACAGACTCCCTGACGTCTACGTCGGCGGTAAAATACTCGCGCAACCGATCAATGCCTTCGTTATAACGATCGTCGCAAAATGCAAGCCGCAGATCGTTCGGCACGCCAAAGTCTGTGCCGGGCACAACCGCCACGTGCACTTTCTTCAGAATGTCCCGTGCGAGCTCTTTTGATGAAGCGAACCCGCGCTTAACAATCGCCTCACGACACCGCAACATCGCGTAGAAGCCCCCCTCCGCAGCGATCGGTTCGCAGCCCGAGCCAGCCAGCTTCGCCACCGTGTATTCCGCACGGGCGCGATAGACGTCGGTCAGATGAGCGGGACTCTCTTCGTCGTTCAACGCTTCGATCATGCCGTGCTGATAGCACGGGTCAGTGCAAAGCAACGTGTGTTGTTGAATCACCCGGAGGTTCTTCTGCAGTTGCTCGGGCAGGATCGCGAAGCCGATGCGCTTCGTGTACATGCGGTAGCCCTTGGAGAAACTGTTGGTCACTATGGTCACGTCGTTCTGCTCAGGCATAAGCGTGAGCGGCGTTTCATAGTCGTCGTAGAACATGGTGTTGTTGTAAATCTCGTCATTGAGAACATAAGCGTTCTTATCGACGATGTCATAGATCTGCCGCATCTCGTCCGGCGTCACGATATTGCCGATCGGATTGCCGGGGGAATTGATCACGACAAGGGATGTTTTCTCGGGCGAGAAGTTTCTGCGGAACGAGTCCATGTCGACCCGCTTGGTCGTGACGTCGATGTCGTAGAACTTTACCGTGGCACCGGCCAGGGTGGCGCAGTAGAGATAGAGCGCGTAATACGGACGTGGAATCATGATTTCGTATTCAGGCCCGGACAAGAGCTGAAATATGTTGCGGAATATGGGCGAACTGCCGGTATTGACGATCACGTTCGAGTCGGAGATGTCGGTTTGATATCTCTTGTTGTAGAAATTCGCGATGGCTTCGCGTAACTCAGGAAGTCCCTCGGGATAGACCCGCCGCACAAAATCCGGGTCCTTGAGGCTTGAGATCATTCGATCGAGCACGCGCTCAGGCATGGGCAGTTCCGAGACGCCGATCGTGAGTTTGATGACATCTGCGCCA
>CAVOBC010000218.1:0-8040 GCA_963693635.1 Gammaproteobacteria bacterium
CAAGGAGATGCCGGAGAAGGTCGCCAAAGGAATCGTCGACTGCGGCATCACCGGCAAGGACTATGTCTTTGAGGCGGGTCGCGAGACAGAACTCGACGTGCTCGGCGACTTCATCTTCTCAAAGCGCACCAACCAGCCATCGAGGCTCGTGCTCGCCTCCCGTCCCGAGACCGGCATTGAGGAACCAGAGCACTGTCGGGGCAAAACGATAGCAACCGAGTTACCGAATCTGACACGGCGGCGCATGGCCGAACTCTTCGGCATTGACGACATTACGATCCTGCGTTCGGAGGGCAAGACCGAGGCCAAGGTGGTCATGGGTGAGTCCGATGCGTTTACCGACGTGACCGAGACCGGCGAGACGCTCCGTGCCAACGGCAACAACTTCATCGCGACGATATTCACGTCCAACCCACAGTTGATCGCCAATCCCAAAGCAATGGAAGACCCTGTAATGCGCGGCCGCGCGGAGGACATTCGCATCTGCATAGACTCGGTTTTGCAGGCAGAGAAAGAACCGGTCTACATGGTATTTATGGACGTGCCGGCGAGGGTGCTCGATCAGGTCGAATCGATGTTGCCAGCGGTCGTCTCGCCAACGATCAGCCCGGTGGTAGACACCAACTGGCGGAGCGTTGCCGTAGTGATCAATGATTCCGAACTCAACCGACTGGCGCCCCAGCTGCTCCGTCTTGGTGTTGATGGCATTGTGCCTATCCCAGCGCCCAAGGTGTTTACGCAGAACATGCTGCAGGGTCGCAGAATTGAGCAACCGGAAGTGGGGGAGGGTTGAAACATGGCAAATGCTCAACTCGAAGAAGGAACGACGCTTGCGGTCGATTTTGGGAAACGCGGCGGCTTCATTCCCTGCGTCGTTCAGGACGTTCGCGACGGCGCAATCCTGATGCTCGGCTATGTCAATGCCGTGGCGCTGCAAACGACGCTGGACAAGGGCCTTGCGACCTTCTGGTCAACGTCGCGTAACGAACTGTGGACCAAGGGCGAGACATCGGGTGACTTCCTCAGTATCGAAGAGATCCTGATCGATTGTGATCAGGACTCGCTCGTTTATCGCGTTGTACCAAAGGGGGCGGGCGCCTGTCATACGACGGATCCGGCGACTGGCTCGGCGCGTCACAGTTGCTTCTATCGGCGACTCGATGTGCAAAGACGTGAGCTTGAATTCTGCTAGATAACGCCTGGTTCCCCGACCGTTGGACCGCCCTTGAAGTCAGGCATGATGAACATTCGTCCATGATGATTTGTACTGGAACATGATAGCGGATGGTCGCCAGGACATGTTTCATTGCTGTCGGGGCATGTGCGACAGGCGGGGCCGATGGCTTGGCGTGAGCCTGGGATGGAGTGACAGTAGGCGGATGAACCTGGCCTAATACCTGAGCTCAGGGTCTTCTCAACTCAACTCTCTGGCCCAATACGTTAGACCCGATACACTGACCCAAAAGCGAGCAGCTTCGCTTACGCTACAGGACCCTGCATGAAATATCGTCGATTTGGTCGCACGGAGATGATGCTCTCTCAGTTCTCGCTGGGTTGTATGCAATTTACGGGCGACAGTCCCGAAGAAAACGCTATCGCAACCATCGAGCGAGCAGTCGAACTTGGCGTGAACCACATCGAGACCGCACGCGGCTATGGTAATTCCGAGGAGCGGGTTGGCAAAGCGTTGGCACGAATCTTCAAGCGCCAACCGCGCGAGAGTTTGTACATCACTACAAAGATTGGCCCGTCGACAGAGGTCGACGAATTCAAACGCAACTTCGAGAAGTCCATGAAGCTGCTGGGTCTGGACTACCTAGACAACCTGGACTTTCACGGTCCGGGGAATCTGGCGACGGTCAAGCCGGCCATGAGCGACAAGGGCTGTCTCGGTTACGTGCGCAAGCTGATGAGCGAGGGCGTCGTGCGGCACTTCGGTTTTTCGACCCACGGTTACCCGACCGGTGTCCTCGACCTTGTGAACACGGATGAGTTTGAGTCCATCAACCTGCATTACTACTATTTCTACCAGGGTCTCGCGCACGTCGTCGAACGGGCGGCGGAGCTTGATATGGGCGTCTTCATTATCTCTCCCAACAATCAGGGCGGTAAACTGCAAGCGCCCACGGCCCCGCTCGAAGCGGCTTGCGCGCCGCTAGCGCCTATGACGTTCAATCACATGTGGCTGCTCAACAACCCGAATGTCCATACGCTGTCATTCGGACCTGCAAATCCGGGGCAGATAGACGCCAATATGCTTGCGCAGGACTATGACGGTGTCGGCGCCGCGCGTGAAGAGTTTGATGAGGTCCTTGAGCAGGTAGAGAGTGACTACCGCACGCGGATGGGTGACGACTTCTGTACGGTCTGCAACGCATGTCTGCCGTGTCCCGAGAACATCAACATTCCGGGGTTGCTCAACTGGCGCCAGATGAACAAGGCGTTTGAGATGTCGAGCTATGCCGAGGGACGATACGCCCGTGTGGGTACTGGTGGCGCGTGGATTCTTGGCGTCAAGGGCGATCAGTGCACGCGTTGTGGCGACTGCTTGCCACGCTGTCCCGAATCGCTCGATATCCCGCAGCTTTTGTGGAAAGCCCACCAGGAACTCGAAACCGGTGACGTCGCCGGCCCGCGTTGGGAGCATGAAGGCGACCTGCTGAAGAAGGATCTAAAGAGCTAGTCGGTGACATCCGCTGACTTCGTATGACGCCCTTCAGGTTTTCAGACAGGTGGCGCGGACAAGCGTTATAACCTTCGGGAGGACTGGGTCGCCTAGGGCCGCGTCCACTTTTCACCTCCAATTTCACCTCTAATTTCAGTTCCGCTTTCGATGCCGTCTTCAATTCTGCCTTCGATTCCGCTATCGATTCAGCCTTCAATTCTAAAGCCGGGCCAAGGCAATCGGGTAACTGAAGGCCTCGTTTGCGGCCTTCTTATTCGCGTGAAGCTTAAGCCGTGACCGGAACCACTGATTCGCCGCGCGTCTGGGTCCGCCACATGAAGCGCGTCTTCTCCGGCGCCATGGGCGTTCTCATGTGCAGCAGCATGCGATTGTCCCAAACCACGACCTCGCCCTCGGTCCAGCGGTGTTGATAGCAAAACGCCGGCTGCGTGGCATGCGCCCACAATTCATTGACCAGCGCTTCACTCTCATTGAGCGGTAGCCCCATGATGTAGGCATTGGTGCGCCGACCGAGAAAGAGTGCCTGTTTGCCGGTTCCCGGAATCTCTCGCAGGATCGGGTGGGCATGGCCTTCGGCTTCGACCGGGGACGCGGGCTCCGTCATTCCCGGACGAATCATGCCGCTTGAGCCGTAGGTTGAGTCGTGCTTGAGCCGCAGGGGCAGGATCCGCTCGCGCAGCGCCTCAGGCAACGAACTCGCTGCCATGACCTGGTTGCAAAAGCCGGTGTCGCCACCGCTATCGGGCACGATGCGGGCGTGGAGCAGACTGAACGTGGGTGGCACCGGGATGTAGGACATATCCGTATGCCATTCCCATTCGCCAAAGAACTTCTGATTGACGTTGGTTCGTACCGCGCCGGTTCGCGGTTCAACGTTGCCAATGTACGCCATGAATGGGTCGTCGCCGCGCGCGCGGATGGCGGCCACCTGGGCTTCCACCGATAGTGCCTCATCGCCGGGTTTCGCCTTCTTGCCCACGCCGTTGATCTGTCCCGGGGCAAACTCATTGGCACCGAAGACCGCGGTGAGTGCGTGCAACTCATCGGCGTTGAGCATGCGGTCAAACGGAAAGGTAAGAAGGCCCTTGGCCGCGAGGTAGGCATCGTGGATGCGCTTTTTCTCGGCTGCGTTCAGGTCGAGGGGCGCGACGCCCTCGACAGCAGCGCCAAATGCGGTGCCGTCCAGCGGGCTGACAGTGATGGCCATAGCGGATGTCCTTTGAACGGATTTCAGGGATGATTCTAAGTCCTTCGGTGGCGTGACAGAAGGGCGATTGCGTAACGGGCCGCGTGTTTACCGCGTTGCCGCCCCGGGCTATGTTTCGCGGGACCAGGAACACCAATGCCGGGGCCAATGTTGCCCCGGGTTAGCAATGAGGAACTGATGATGGCTGACGAAGATGTCCTGACCGAGTTGACGAGTGACGGCGTATTGATTGTGACACTCAATCGACCGGAGATGATGAACGCGCTGGGCGGAGGCATTCCGGCCGGGATACAAGACGCGGCTGCGCGGGCAAATCGGGACGACGATGTGCGGGCCATCGTCTTCACCGGCGCGGGCCGTGGGTTTTGCGCCGGCGCTGACCTCTCCGGCGGCGGCCCCGCACGTGGTGGCGCGGCTCGCGGTCGCTCACGCATCGTCGACAAGCGTGGACCGGCTGCGACGGTCCTTGCGCTTGCCGCCTGCAACGTGCCGCTGATTGGTGCCATCAATGGAGCGGCGGCGGGTGCTGGATTTGGCTTTTCATTGTCGATGGATGTGCGCATTGCGTCGACCAAAGCGCGCATGGGAACGATTTTCATCCGTCGTGGCATTGGGCCAGACTGGGGCACCAGCTATTGGCTGCCGAGGCTGGTCGGCATTCCCAAAGCCTATGAACTGCTCTATTCCGGTGAGTTGCTGGATGCGGAGGCGGCGTTGGCAGTCGGGCTTGTTAACCGCGTCGTACCACACGACAAGCTGCTGGAGGAAGCTGTGGGGTACGCCTCGATGATTGCGTCAGGTCCGTCCATTGCATATACGTACACGCGACGCGCGATGATGCAAAGCAGTCTCAACAGTCTCGATGAGCAGTTGGTGCTGGAATGGACCCAGCAGACTGAACTGTTGGCCACGGATGACGCCAGGGAAGGATTCAAGGCGTTTCTGGAACGCAGGGACCCTGTTTTCAGCCGCTAACTCGTTCCTGTCCCAAAATTGTCGTCCTGACAATTCTTGGGAGTCGGTTTGCAAACAAACCTCGCATCCTCTTACAGATATAGAGGCTTACAGAAAAGAGTCCTGCAGAAAATGGCGGTGCATACTTGCACCGTGACTAGCTGACCAGGCCTCGTGCGTTCGCGCCTCAGCCCGGCGCCACCTGGCTGGTCGACGTCAGTAACCCGCTGACCGTTTCCATGATCGCTCGCGTTTTTGCCAGGTCAGGTGTGTTGGCATCGATGATGAGTTCGTCCACGCCGGCGTCCTCAAACGCATCGATAGTGGCTTTGATTTCAGATTCTGTTCCGCGCAGTGTCTTGCGCTCGCTGATCGGTTTGTCGAATGGCTCGGTAAGGACGTCGGTGGAGACCCGCACGCTGATGTGCAACGAACCGACATCGCGACCGGCCCTGGCGCAAGCGGCTGACAACTTCTGCAGTCCGCTTGCCATGCTGGAGGGGCTCTGGCCCAGCGCGTGCCAGCCGTCGCCGAAAGTAGCGACCCGGCGCAACGCCGCCGGTGATCCACCGCCGATGTGGATCGGTAACGGCTCCTGCACCGGCTTGGGTTCGAAGCGCATGCCACTAAAGCGATAGAAGTCGCTGTCGTGATGAGGGAAATCTTGTGTCCAGAGCGCGCGCATGGCGGCCAGCATGTCGTCGGTGCGTCGACCGCGTGTACTGAAGTCGATGCCGAGGTTTTCGAACTCATCAGCGGTTATCGCGACACCCACGCCGCAGTCAACACGGCCCTGCGACAGATCATCCAGCGATGCGATCGTTTTCGCCAGTCGAACCGGGTGATGCCAGGGCAATACCAGGACGGACGTACCGAGGCGTATTGATGTTGTCAGTGGTGCGATCGCGGTCAGCACGGTGAGGGGATCGTGATAGGGCCGGTCGCCGAGTCGTTGTGCAACGTAGGACGAGTGCCAGAGGTGCTCGCTGACCCAGACACTGTGATAGCCCGCGCGCTCGGCGTCGATCGCAAGCGTAATCAGGTCCCGTACATGGGCGACGCCCTGATTGTTAGGCAGGCTGAGTCCGAGTTTCATCGCAGGTCTCACTGGTTTGGGGTATGCCGTTTTAGCGGTGTTCACGATCACCTTTTAAATAACCCGCCCCCATGACTTTTTCAGATCATGTTCATGCATCAAAGAAGGCGATTGTCGGACACCAAACGGTAGCGATATCCTACATCCACACCGTGGGCATGTTGATAGATTTCGCAGACCTAACTCATGGAGAGAAACGATGGAACGGAGATTCCTTGTCATTTTTGCGGCGGGTGTTGTGCTCGCTTTTGGTGTCGGTGCTGGCTCGGTGTACCTTGGCGAGCGCACTGCGCAATCAGGTGCGCGAGACACTGCAATGGTTCCTCCGGTTGATGAAACGGTGTCCACGCGACAGCCCGAACCGGTCTCTGAAGCGGCACTGGCGTTGGACGATCAGGCGGGTGCGGAGATCACCGAATGGGTCGCCGACCGCGACCTGTCCCGTGTCGACAAAGCCGTCTATTACGCGACTGGACGAGGCCCCGATCCTATCCTAGACATGCTCATCCACCGGTTGGGACGTCTGACGCCTGCCCAGGTCGAGCGATACAACGAACTGCACATCATTCCCTGGAACCAGATTACGCAGTACGAGTGCCAATCGCCTTCAACCGAGGAAATCGAGATGACGCAGGGCGGCATCGTGAGCACCTGCCTGCCGCATTATGCGCGTCCGCACCATCCTTACGCTGCTCTCTCGCGGGACGAGCTACAGGATTTGCAGAACGAAGATGCTGAGCGGGCTTACTTTATCGCGCGCCGATCGAGCCTTCTGTACACATCGCGCGGTACCACGATTCAGGCGCACGGACGTGCCGCTGCGCTGGCCGCGAAGCCTGGGCCGCTGTTGGAATTGTCCTATCGGGTGTCGTTGGATCCGGGCATGCATGAAGACCCGGTTTCCGCATCAATGATTCGCTACATGCTGGAATTTGTTGCCGACTCGATGGGCGATGAGCGCAGCATGGTGGAGCAGCGGTACTTCGAGATGCTTGAGGTTGCGGCGGCAGTTGGCGTCGAAAAGGGGAGTGTCACGGGGGACGTGAATAAATGGATCGACAATTTCCGGGATGAAATGAAGGAGCAACGCCGATCCACCCTTGGTTTGGAGCTGGACCTGGGGCGGGGGATTCGATGAACTATTTAACCAAAATAGCCGCAGCCGGGTCCCTCGTTCTGATGTTCGCGACGACTTCCTTTGCAGGCACCGTGAACTGCGAGGGTTGTACAACAGACGACCGCTTCGCGTATGCGGCGGCACTCAAGGTGCTGCTTGGCAAGTCCACAATGGAGATGATCGACGGCGTTAGCGTATTGATGACGAATGAGTTGGGCGACCAAGGCTGGTTCTTTGTCACCCATCCCCCCCGCTCTATGAGCCTGAGCTTTGGCCATACGTTCTTTCAGGGTGAGTTCAAGCTGCCCAACACGGCGATTCTTGCGGTAACCGGACAGCTCCAGTTGGCGGACGGCTCGACCCCGCGGAGCGCCGTAACCCGGAGCTATATGGTCGCGATGTTGCAGTCGGTTAACACCGAGTATCTGCTGGAAGAGGTCGCGAAAACGGCCGCCGAAATCAGAACGCAGAATTACTTTGCGGGCAGCGCGTTTCAGGACCAGGGGTATGGATACCACCGGGATTTCTCGATGGGGACTTACGGTTACTATGACCTGCCGTTTTATCGTGTCCAGGGGTCTTATATCCGGCGCGTTAGATTTACTTGTACAACCCGCAATACGCCGGCTTCGTGTCTGTAGGGTGACTTGATTCGCGGTGCTGATTGCTGCGCCCATGTCGATTGACGAGACGTCGCCATGGGCGTGGGTCATCTCACGGCGACGTTGATAGACACTTCCGATTCAAGCGCTGTCCAAGTACGATTGCGCGTCTGGAGAGGTGCCGGAGTGGCCGAACGGGATTGATTCGAAATCAATTGACGGGGCAACCCGTCCCAGGGTTCGAATCCCTGCCTCTCCGCCACATATTTTTGTAAGTGATTGAATATAATGACGATTATTCGATCACCGAGTCTTCTATTCACGACTCTATACACGGTTGTAAAGACTCGGGATCGATCAGTTGGGTGCGCTCAGGCG
>CAVOBC010000219.1:0-8008 GCA_963693635.1 Gammaproteobacteria bacterium
GGTCATCTATGGGCGCTCTGATGCAGTGTTGAACCCTGGCGGCGTGCGCATCGGCACCGCGGAGATCTACCGACAGGTGGAGAAAGTCGACGCGGTCGTGGACGCCATCTGCGTCGGCCAGCAGGTCGATGACGATGTGAGCGTGATTCTGTTTGTCGTCCTGCGCGAGGGCGTAACCCTCAGCCGCGAGCTGAGCCAGGACATCCGGGCTGTGATTAGGGCGAACACTACGCCACGGCACGTTCCGCGCCGCATCATCCAGGTCACGGACGTTCCCCGTACCATTTCGGGCAAGATCGTTGAACTCGCGGTACGCAATGTTATCCATGGCGAGCCGGTCAAGAATGTTGACGCGCTCGCCAATCCCGGCGCTCTGGAACAGTACCGGGACTTGCCTGAATTACAGCAATAGCGTAGGGAAAGATCTCCCGTTGGCGGATCAATATCGCCTTCAATGCCAAAATCAGTAGAGGACGACCGAGCGGATACTCTTGCCCTCGTGCATGAGATCGAATGCCGTGTTGATCTCGTCAAGCGGCATCGTGTGGGTAATGAGGTCATCGATATTCAGCTTGCCGTCCATATACCAGTCGACGATCGTCGGCACGTCGGTGCGCCCTCGCGCGCCCCCGAACGCGGTTCCCCGCCAGACCCTTCCGGTCACGAGTTGAAACGGTCGCGTCGCGATCTCCTTGCCTGCTCCGGCGACGCCAATCACCACACTCATGCCCCAGCCTTTGTGACAACATTCAAGGGCTTGTCGCATCGTTGCGACATTGCCGATGCACTCAAAGCTGTAATCGACTCCACCGTTGGTGAGATCAACAATGGCTGCCGTCACGTCATCGACGTCCGCAGCATTGATGAAGTCGGTCATGCCGAATTTCTCGGCCAACGCTTGCTTGCCCGCATTGACGTCGACACCGATGATGCGCGATGCCCCGATCATCCGTGCACCCTGAATGACATTGAGTCCAATGCCGCCGAGCCCGAAAACCGCGACCGTCGATCCTGGCTCGACCTTCGCCGTGTAAACCACCGCGCCGACGCCGGTCGTGACCCCGCAACCGATGTAGCAGACCTTGTCGAACGGCGCGTCTTCACGGATCTTCGCCAACGCGATTTCCGGCAGCACCGTGTAGTTGGCAAACGTTGAGGTGCCCATGTAGTGCAGGATAGGCTCACCGTTGATGCTAAAACGGCTGGTCCCGTCCGGCATCAGGCCCTGGCCCTGGGTTTCCCGGATCGCCTGACAAAGATTCGTCTTGGGGTGCAGGCAGAAGTCGCAGGACCGGCACTCCGGCGTATAGAGCGGGATGACGTGGTCACCCGGCTTGACACTCGTGACGCCCGCGCCGACCTCAATGACGATGCCCGCGCCCTCATGGCCGAGGATGGCCGGAAACGCCCCCTCCGGATCGTCACCGGACAGTGTGAATGCATCCGTATGACAGATCCCGGTCGCCTTCACCTCGACCAGCACCTCCCCCGCCTTTGGACCGGCCAACTGGACGGTCTCGACACTCAATGGTTCGCCCGCCCGATGTGCCACAGCTGCTCTTACATCCACCCGAAACTCCTTTGGCCTTACCCGTTGTTACATTTGCGCGTGTCAGCGTACCGAAGACTGACCGTGGCTGGCAATCAACGTGCGCGGCATTCGGCGATCAGTTGACGCCCCGCACCCGTGATGCCCGGCATGACTCGCCGCTCACGGGCTCGCGAGCTGTGCTAGATTTCGAGTCGCGGAGCGACCTGCTACGGCGGCGCACCGCACATCAATGCTCGCGCGTGTCGCCCCTTGGGACCATCGGGCGAACGCCATTGAACCCGCGTCACGGATCTTTGACGCGCCAGATGAGGAGGAGGAAAAAGTGACCGATAACGGACCGGGCGAACTATCAGCCGAGTCAGTGGGCGAGAAGACTATCGCCCGCAGCTTTGAATTGACGGCCCGGCGCATCATGGCCTACGCGGCGAGCATCAAGGACCCCAACCCACTCTTTTTTGACGACCTGCGGCCGGGTGGACTAGTTGGGCATCCGTTCATGGGGTTCTCGTTTCAATGGGCCTGCCGGTTTACGCCGCAACTACCGCCAAACCCGCGTGCCGCACCCTACGGCGTCCATGCGTTGACTGACCTGCGGCTCGACAAACCATTTCGGCAGGGCGAGTTGATTACCTGCCAGGGCCAGGCCGTATCAGCGCTGCAGATTCGTCCCGGGGTATTCCAGAACACCCGCTTCACCCTTACCGACAGCCACGGCGATCGGGTGGCAGAAATGGACTACGCGGGGATCACCCGGGGTGCAACCCTCGCCGGCGGTCCTCGAATTATCGAGGAGATTCCCGCGGTACCGGACGTAGCCGCAGCACCCTCCCCGCTCTTTGCCCAGTCAATACCCATCACCGTGGATGCCGCGCAGATTTATACCGAATGCGCCGACATCTACAACCCGATCCATACCGAACGCAGCGTCGCAACGGCTGCGGGGTTGCCAGATGTAATCCTGCATGGCACCGCGACGCAGGCGATCGCTTGCACGACGGTCGTGGACCAACTATTCGGGGGTGATCACTCGTGTGTGCGGCGATTCCATGCCAGCCTGCGCGCGATGGTGCTGCTCGGAACCTCAATCACGGTGCGTTGCCTCGGACGTGAGGAACTTGCGAACGGCAATGTGGGCGTTGCGTTCGATGTCCTGAATGAAGCGGGTCAGCAAGCGCTCGCCAAGGGGTTCCTCGAGGTCACGGCTTAATCTCGGTCCCTTGACCGAACGAAAAAACATGAAAGCGTGCCGTCAACCGTGGGCGCGAACGTCCAGCCAGCCGAGTACGGTCGCCTTGATCACAGCCACGACCGCCAGCGGTTCTTCGAACATGAAATGATGGTGTGTGCCCGGCAGTTCAATGACTGGCAGCATCCCCCGCGTCAGCTCGAGCATGTAATCGCCTGCGAGGGCGCCCTCATCGGTGCTCAATTGACCGGTGACAAGTGCGGTCGGGGACGTGATCGCAAGAAACTTGTCGCGCTGCCCGGGCCCCATGGTGAGGAAGTCGTACATCGAGGGGTCGAACTTCCAGGTCCATCCACCAGGCACTTCGCGAAGCGACTCGCCCGCCAGCCAGTCCATCAACCCGGGACAACGCGAGGGTTGTTCCGGCAAGAGTCTGAATCTGCGCGTGGCGGCAGCCAGATCCTCGTAGACCCGCGTTGGCCGCGCCGACTTACCGTCAGTCGCGAGCTTGTTGCCCCACTCGTAGTACGCCTCCGGCGCGTTGACGGTAAAGTCAAAGAACATCACACCCCCCAGCGCCGCGTCATGGCGATAACCCGTCTCGAGCGCGACATAGCCACCGAAACTGTGGCCGATCACGACGGGCGCCTCGCCCAGTTGTGCGGCATCGCAAACTGCCATCACCTCTGTCGCGTATTGTTCGCCCGAGTACCGCTCGCGCCACCCGGAGTCGCCGTTGCCCGACAAATCGATCGCAGCGACCCGAAACTTGTCCGCAAGAAACGGGGCGACGAATTGCCACCAGCGCGCGTGGGCATTGCTGCCGTGGATGAGGATCAGCCCCGGGCTGCCAACATTGCCCCAGGTCAGAAAGCGGATTGGCACACCGTCAACTTCAACTTCCTGGCGTTCGCCGGGGTCTGCGAGCCCACGCTCAAACCATCCGGGTACCACAGACATGTCATTGGCTTCCAAACTCACTCCTGCTCCTCGCTACGTTTTTGACGCCGGCCACCCGCGCGGTCAACCCTCGCGTTTCCGGCGCGCAATCTACCATGATCGTGGACAGCGAATCGGCCAGCGACCATTGCCAGCGCCGCCTGCGGGTGTCAACCCTGCCGCTCTCAACAATGCAGCGGCCCCCACTTTCGGCTATGTTGCGCGCAAGTTTGCGACGTTCGTCGTTCAAACAGCAATCAACAGGTCACAAACGCAAAGAGGCAAGGCATGGGACAATTGGACAATCAGGCGGTCGTCGTCATCGGTGGTACGTCAGGCATCGGACTTGCGACTGCGGTGGCGGCTGCCGCCGAAGGCGCACGAGTTTTCGCCGCCAGCAGCAGCGCGGAGAAGGTTGCAGCGGCGGGTGCAGCGCATCCTGGCATTACCTTCACCCAGGTTGACGTGCATGACCGCGAGGGGCTCGCGAGTGCGTTCGCCGGCATAGGGCCAGTCGATCATATCGTGTCCGCCGCGACCGGCGCGAACCGAACAACCCGGCCATTCCTTGAGCAATCGGATGACCAGTTCCGGGCCGCGTTCGAGAAGTTCTGGGGCTACAACAACGTCGTTCGCGCGGGTGCGCCCCACCTGACGGCGAACGGCTCGATCACCCTGGTCAGCGGCATACCTGCGCGCAAGTGCAACCCGAACATGTCGTCGATCAGTTGTGTCGGCAGCGCGGTGGAGGGACTCACCCGAGCGCTCGCAATTGAGCTCGCACCCCAGCGCGTCAACGTCGTCGCACCCGGCATCATTGACACCGGCATGTTCGCCGGTCTGGGCGACAACAAGGCCGCCATGCTCGCGCAAATGGGCAAATCGATTCCGCTCGGACGCGTTGGTGCGGCGACCGAAGTCGCCGCCGCGATCATGCTGTGTGTCACCAACGGCTTTATGACCGGCGCAACGATCGATGTTGACGGCGGCGCACTGCTGCCCTGAGGCAACGTCATGGCGCGTCGCTAACCGCCGAATCGGCCCGACCGGGTCGCCGAGCTAACCGCCTTGCGGCAAAGGAGCACATATCGTGAATCTGCACTTCAGCTGTCCGTACCCTTCCCAGCGCGCCCCCGTCATGGCCTGCAATGTCGTCGCGACGTCGCAGCCGCTCGCCGCCCAGGCGGGACTCAACATCCTGCGTGAAGGTGGCAACGCGGTCGACGCCGCCATCGCGACCGCCATCGCGCTAACCGTCGTTGAGCCCAACATGAACGGCATTGGCAGCGATGCATTTGCAATTGTGTGGGACGGCGATGAGTTGCACGGACTGAATGCATCAGGTCGCTCCCCCGCAGCCTGGACTCCCGAGCGATTTGCAGGCCTCGACCGTATGCCGCGCCTCGGATGGGACACCGTTACCGTCCCCGGCGCGGTGAGCGCGTGGGTCGCGTTGTCCGAAAGGTTCGGCAAACTCGCTTTCCCTCGGCTTTTCGAGGCCGCGATCGACTACGCGGAGAACGGCTACCCACTCGGTCCGATCACGGGTCAGTTGTGGCAGCGCGCCGCGCCGGGTTTCGCCGACTTCGATGGATTCTGCGACACGTTTCTTTCCGGGGGCACAGCCCCCGCGATCGGTAGTCTCGTCCGGTTGCCGGACCACGGTGCAACGCTGCGCGAAATCGCCACCAGCCGGGGCGAGAGTTTTTATCGCGGCCGCCTCGCCGAGGCCATCGTCGAGGACGCGGGCCGACTCGGAGGGGCCATGGCCCGCTCAGACCTCGAATCCCACAAGGCCAACTGGGTAACACCGATTACCCAACAGTTTGGCAACGTGCACCTTGCCGAGATTCCTCCCAGTGGCCAGGGCCTGATGGCGCTCATTGCTGTTGGGATTCTCGAGCGGCTCGACATCAACCGTTTCCCCCTCGACAGCATCGACTCGGTCCATCTGCAGATTGAGGCCATGCGCTGTGCCTACGCGGAAATCGAACGGCATCTCGCAGACATTGACCACATGCGGATTGCGCCAGCGGACCTGCTTGCGCCCGACTACCTGCGTGCCAAAGCGGATGCGATCGGCATCGGGCGCGCCAACCCCGCTCCGTCAGCCCTGCCAACGAATCCCGACACGGTCTATCTCACCGCAGCCGACGACAGCGGCATGATGGTGTCGATGATCCAGTCAAACTACATGGGGTTCGGCTCAGGGATTGTGGTGCCAGGAACCGGCATCAGTCTGCAGAATCGTGGCTGTGGTTTCACGCTCGAAGCAGGGCACCCCAACCAGGTCGGGCCGGGTAAACGGCCCTACCACACGATCATCCCCGGCTTCGTCACAGAAGACGGCAAGCCGCGGATGAGCTTCGGTGTCATGGGCGGCCACATGCAGGCGCAAGGGCACGCCCAGATGATGGTCCGTATCTTCGGACATAGCCAGAACCCACAAGCGGCGTCCGATGCGCCTCGATGGCAACTGATGGAAGACGGCCGCGTGGCCCTCGAAGTCGGTTTTGACGCCGACGTGGCCGGCCAACTCGCCGACCGCGGCCACCACCTTGAGCTCGACGTACCGCCGTTACATTTCGGCGGTGCGCAGCTCATCCTGCGGCTCGACGAGTGCTACTGCGCCGGGTCTGATCATCGAAAAGAAGGGCTGGCACTCGGCTTTTGACAGGACCGGCATTGGGACGGGTCGATGTTGACACGTCGCCTGCTGCCGGTCGGCTGGTAATAGCTCAGCCAGGGATGAGTGCGGAATGTGGGAGTGCGGGAGGGTCGGCGTTCGACAGGAAGCTTTTCCGGGGCTCTCGGCCGCTGGCTTTCTACCAGGCCCGCTCAGTCGGCACCGATGATACGATTGCGGCCATCGCGCTTCGCGCGGTAGAGCGCAGCGTCAGCCTCGGCGATCAGTTCTTTGGGATCCATGTCGTCGTCCGGTTGGCGTGTCGCGACGCCGATGCTGATCGTAACGCTGAATTTTTTGCCGTCGCCGCGTACCCGCATCAATTCAATGTGAGATCGGATCTGCTCTGCCAGCATGGGGGCATTGTTGTTCTCGATATACGGCAGGATCACGACAAACTCCTCTCCGCCATACCGCGCGACGACGTCGGAAGGCCAGTTCAACATGTCGTCAATGGCACGCGCCACCTGACCCAGGCAGTCGTCTCCCGCAAGATGTCCGTAGGTGTCGTTGACCTTCTATCACGATCATGAACCGTCGCGTCATCGAGCAGCTTGGGGGCAAAGAGACATGGCCCCTCGCCGGCGACAACATCATCGTCGATTTCGATCTGTCGCAAGCCAACCTGCCGGCCGGCAAGCGCCTTCGTGTAGGCACGGCGGTCCTTGAAATCACGGCTGAGCCGCATCTCGGCTGCCAACACTTCAAAGCAAGGTTTGGTGCTGAAGCGGTCATGTTCGTCAATTCGGATGCCGGCAAAGCGCTGAACGCGAGAGGCGTTAACGCGCGTGTCGTGACCAATGGGGTCGTCTGCCTCGGCGATGCCCTGACGCGGCTCTAGTTAGCGCGGTGTAGGGATGCACCGCCATTTTCCGGCGGCCTCTTTTCCGCCGCAGGAAGTGCGAGGTTTGCTTCCAAACCGACTCTCAAAAATTGTCAGGATGACAATTTTGGGACAAGAACTGGTTAGTTCCTTCGCCGCGTCGAAATCAGCAGGCGGACGGCGCTCAAACCCAATCCACGATCGGTGGCAATCAGCGATCCAGAAAGATCAGGCTGACCTCGGGAACATAGGTAATAATCGCAAGAGCGACCAATAAGACTGCCATGAACGGCAGTGTCGCTCGATATAGCTCGGTGATGGATCGTTTGAAACGGTAGCTCGCGATGAAGAGATTCATGCCGATCGGCGGCGTGAAGTAACCGATCTGCATATTGGCCAAAAAAATAATACCGAGGTGGACCGGATCTACTCCGTAGCCAATCGCCATCGGCACAATCAGCGGAATCATGATGACGAGCGCCGAGAAGATGTCGAGGATGGCACCGAGCACGAGCAGCACGATGTTGAGCAGAAGCAGAAACGTGAGTTTCGAGTCCACGTACTTCTGAATCCAGTCGAAGAGTTGTTGCGGAACCTCGGCGTCGACCAAAAAGTTGGTGAACGCAAGCGACACGCCGAGAATGAGCAGAATGCCGCCGACCATGACCATGGATTCGCGAATGACGCGCGGCAATCCCCGGAACGGGACCTCCCGATGAATGACCACCTCGACGACCAGGACGTAGAAGGCCGTGACGGCTGCGGCTTCGGAGACCGCAAAGAACCCCGTGTAGATGCCCCCAAGGACAAGGACAGGCATCG